>CAZQMC010000001.1:0-83194 GCA_964594305.1 uncultured Alistipes sp.
CACCAGTGCCGCCATCATTATTTCCCCTCATTCGTTAGATTTTTCCAGAGATAATAATTTTATTTGATTTTTCGCCTATTTGGGTAAAAAACTACGGTATTGTGGCCGTTACGGCATTAGCGCAATAGTAGGGAGTTTAGAGAATCGTCATACCACAATTGGGTAAAGTATTGGTTGGTAAGTCCGTATTAACTACCATTACCCAATTGACTAATCCCGCTTCGCGGTCTTTTCCTCCTCGCGGCTCGGCATAGTGCAAGCAAGCCTTGCCCTCTGCTCTCGCTCCGCAGCGTCGGTTGGTATCTACCTCTGGGAATTACGGCCTTGCAGGTACGGACTTGGTAGCAAAGGCAAATAAGCGGTAGATTCCAATCAATTTACACATAGACCGAACAACGGACTTTGTAACCAAGCGAGTGTGTAAATTGTGGAATGACGAAATTTTGATTTTTTTTGCGACAATTACCAGCCGAAGGTCAATTTTGAATTAAGAGCAAATCTCTTTGCTCTTTCATCTTTCATCTTTGCTTTCGTCTTCATTTTTCCTTCTATTTTTTAATAAATAATTTGTTTTTCACGACAATTTTATTATATTTGTGAGTAGAAACAGACATTTTTATAAACATAGATTATGGCAAAGATAAAAGGTGACGTTGTCGTCGATAAAGAGCGTTGCAAGGGCTGTGCTGTGTGTGTAGCATCGTGCCCGTGTGATGTGTTGGGACTTTCGCCCGATGTGAATGGCAAAGGCTACAATTACGCCGTTATGGTGGAGCCCGAGAAATGTACGGGTTGTGCTTCGTGTGGCATAATATGTCCCGACAGTTGTATAGTTGTTTACCGTCAAAAAGTCGAATAGTATGGCAGAGAAAGATGTTAGACTGATGAAAGGTAACGAGGTTATCGCTCACGCTGCCGTACGTTGCGGCTGTGACGGTTACTTCGGTTATCCTATTACTCCGCAGTCGGAGGTGATGGAGACGCTTATGGAGTTGCGTCCGTGGGAGAGTACCGGTATGGTCGTATTGCAGGCCGAGTCGGAGGTCTCTTCTATAAATATGGTATATGGCGGTGCCGCTACGGGAAAGAAGGTGATGACCTCGTCGTCGAGCCCCGGCGTGAGCCTTATGAGCGAGGGTATGAGTTACATCGCCGCGTGCGAGTTACCCTGCTTGGTTGTGAATTGCCAGCGTGGAGGCCCGGGCTTGGGTACTATCCAGCCGTCACAGGGCGACTATTTCCAGGCTTGCAAGGGTGGTGGTCACGGTGATTATCACTTTATCGTATTGGCTCCCTCGTCGGTGCAGGAGATGTACGACTTCGTAGGCTTGGGCTTCGATTTGGCCTTCAAATACCGCAATCCTGCTATGATTTTGGCCGATGGTGCTATCGGTCAGATGATGGAGAAGGTTGTTCTTACGCCCCAGCAACCACGCCGTACGGCCGAGGAGATTAAGGCCGAGTGTGGCGAGTGGGCCACTATGGGCAAGGGCGACAGAGCGAAGCGTCTGGTATGCACCTCGTTGGAGTTGAAGTCGGAGTTGATGGAGAAGATTAACGAGCGTTTGCAGGCTAAATATCGCACTTTGGAGGAGCAGGAGGCTCGCTGGGAGGCTATCGAGTGTGACGATGCCGACTATGTGATTGCAGCCTTTGGCTCGTCGGCACGCATCTGTTCTGCCACCATCGAGCAGGCTCGTCAGGAGGGCTTGAAGGTGGGTATGTTGCGCCCTATCACCCTCTATCCGTTCCCCAAGAAGCCACTTCGTGAGTTGGCCGAGCGTGGTGTGAAGGGTTTTCTTTCGGTGGAACTCAATGCCGGTCAGATGGTCGAGGATGTGCGTCTGGCTGTCGAGGGCAAGGCACCCGTTGAGCATTACGGCCGTATGGGCGGTATGATGTTCAACCCCAACGATGTATTGCAGGTATTAAAGGAGAAATTTGTAAAGTAGTAGAGTTATGGCAAATATAGAGAGAAAGGCAGAGAATATGGTCTATTCCAAGCCACGCCTTATTACCGACGATGTGATGCACTATTGCCCGGGTTGCAGCCACGGTACTGTGCATAAACTCGTTGCCGAGGTCATCGACGAGATGGGCTTGGAGGGTAAGACCGTAGCCGTATCACCTGTGGGTTGTTCGGTCTTTGCATACAATTATATCGATGTCGATTGGATTGAGGCGGCACACGGACGCGCTTGTGCTGTGGCTACGGCGGTGAAGCGTCTGCACCCCGAAAATCTGGTACTTACCTATCAGGGTGACGGCGATTTGTCGGCCATAGGTACTGCCGAGACTATCCACGCGGCGGCTCGTGGCGAGAACATCGTTACGATATTTATCAACAACGCCATTTACGGTATGACGGGAGGTCAGATGTCACCCACCACGCTGTTGGGTATGAAGACCGCCACGACACCTTGTGGTCGTGACTCACGCCTGAACGGTTTCCCGTATAAGATTGCCGATATGATGGCTCACCTCGACGGTGCCACTTACCTCACACGCCAAAGTGTGCATACACCGGCCAATGTGCGTAAGTGTAAGAAGGCTATCCGCAAGGCTTTCGAGAACTCACTCGCAGGCAATGGTTATTCGTTTGTAGAGGTTGTTTCTACCTGCAACAGCGGCTGGAAACTATCGCCCGTAGCGGCTAACGAGTGGTTGGAGAAGAATCTTTTGCCGGAGTACCCGCTGGGAGATATTAAGTGTGCAGAGTTGCCCAAAGGCGATAAGTAAGCAGGGCGATAAATAGTAAGGAGGATAGAGTATGAAAGAGACTATAATTATAGCAGGCTTTGGTGGTCAGGGCGTCTTGTCGATGGGTAAGATTTTGGCCTACTCGGGCATTATGCAGGATTATGAGGTTACTTGGATGCCGTCGTATGGCCCCGAGATGCGTGGCGGTACTGCCAATGTGACGGTGATTATTTCGGATAAGAGGATTTCGTCGCCCATTGCGAGCGAGTACGATACGGCTGTGGTGCTTAACCAGCAGGCGTTGGACAAGTTCGAGAGTCAGGTACGCCCGGGTGGTGTGCTTATCTACGACACCAACGGCATCACCAGCGCACCCACACGCACCGATATCGAGGTCTATAAGATTGACGCTGCCGCCGAGTGCGCCCGTATGGGACAGGCCAAGATGTTCAACACGATGATTTTGGGTGGTGTATTGAAGATTAAGCCTATCGTCGAGATGGCGAATGTAATGGAGGGCTTGAAGAAGTCGTTGCCCGAGCGTGCGTGGAAGATGCTCCCGCAGAACGAGGAGGCTATTCGTCACGGTGGCGAGATTATCTGCAAGGTAAGATAAACAGACCACAGACAGGCTCAAAAAAGAGGGGTGCTCAACGCAAAGTTGGCACCCCAATTTTTATGGTTAATTCGAAGTTTACTCAAACGAGTGAATAACCACACCCGAGCGCAATTTCGGCTCAAACCAAGTGGTCTTGGGTGGCATAATGTTACCTGTGTCGGCAATGTCGATGAGTTGTTGCATCGAGACAGGGTAGAGTGCAAATGCAACCTTCATCTCGCCGTTATCCACACGTCTCTGCAACTCGTCAAGGCCACGAATACCGCCCACAAAATCAATCCGCTTCGAGGTGCGCAAATCCTTAATATCCAATATCTTATCCAGCACAAGGTCAGACAGCACCGTAACATCTAACACCCCGATAGGGTCATCGTCATTGTAAGTACCCTCCTTTGCCACAAGGCTATACCACTCGCCATCGAGATACATCGCAAAATTGTGCAACATGACGGGAGTATAAATCTCTTTTCCCTTACACTCCACCTCGAATGACTCCTCCAACTTTGCCAGCAACTCCGCCGATGTAAGGCCGTTCAAATCCTTCACAACGCGGTTGTAATCGATAATACGCAGTTGCGATGCGGGGAAGGTCACAGCCAAGAAATAGCAGTACTCCTCGTCGCCCGTATGGTTGGGATTATGTTGCATACACTCCTGACCCACACGCGCCGCCGCAGCCGTACGATGGTGTCCATCAGCCACATATAGCGCAGGAATCGAGGCAAACAACTCCGTCAGACGCTCATTCTGCGCCTTGTCGCGTATAACCCAGAAATGGTGTCCAAAGCCATCTTCGGCCGTAAAATCATAGTCAGGCTCATTATTCTCGACCACGCTATTCACAATAGCGTCAATCTCCTTGTCGTCGGGATAAGTGAAGAACACCGGCTCGATATTGGCCTTCTGGTTACGCACGTGAATCATTCGGTCCTCCTCCTTATCGGGGCGGGTGAGTTCGTGTTTCTTGATAGCACCCGAGAGGTAATCCTCGAAATGACAGCACATTGCGATACCATACTGCGTACGACCCGACATAGTCTGCGCATAGACATAGTAATACTCCTCGTCGTCCTGCACAAGCCAACCACGCTCTCGCCATAGTCGGAAATTCTCCATAGCCTTCTGATATACAGGCTCGGAGTGTTCGTCGGCAATAGGGTCGAAATCAATCTCGGGCTTGATGATATGTAGCAATGAACGCTCTGTGGCTTCGGCCTTGGCCTCGGCAGAGTTCAGCACATCATAAGGGCGAGATGCCACCTCGTGGACATACTCTTGGGGCGGACGAATACCGCGAAATGGTTTTACGCGTACCATATTATAATATAAGGTTAGTTTCTACTACTTATTCACTTGGAATCGGCGGTTGCCATTCTCCAAAAAATCGACAATCTGACGAGCCGCAGCCAAACCTGCATTGATATTAGCCTCGGCAGTCTCGGCACCCATCTTCTTGGGTGTGGCGAAAAAACGGTTACCGAACTTCTCGGCGAACTCGGCCACAGCATCGGGAGCAATATCGGAGATATACTTCAAATCCGTACGCTCCTCCATAGCCCTCATAAGGCCCTCCTCGTCGATGACCTCCTTACGGGCGGTATTGACCAGAGTAGCACCCTTCGGCATCGACATTGCACGCTCATAACCGATAGAGCGTTTGGTCTGCTCGGTAGCGGGGATATGCAACGACAGGAAGTCCGACGCCGCATACAACTCCTCGACACTGCCCACCTGCTCGACGCCATCGTTCTCAAACAAGGCAGCATCGGTAACAAAGGGGTCGTAAGCCACCACATTCATACCCAACGCCTTGGCCTTGCGACCAACCAGACGGCCTACATTGCCGTAGGCGTGGATACCTACGGTCTTACCCTGCAACTCGGAGCCTGTACCCGGAGTAAAGCGGTTGCGCGAGATATAAATCATCATCGCCAACGCCAACTCTGCCACAGCGTTAGAGTTCTGTCCCGGGGTGTTCATCACCACAACGCCCTTGGCAGTAGCCGCCGCCAAATCGACGTTGTCGAAGCCGGCACCGGCGCGCACCACAATCTTCAAACATTTAGCCGCATCAAGCACCTCGGCCGTCACCTTATCGCTACGGATAATCAAGCCATCGACATCGGCCACAGCCTCCAAAAGTTGCTGTTTCTCGCTATATTTCTCCAAGAGGGCGACCTCATAGCCCGCAGCCTCGAAAATCTCCTTTATACCATCTACCGCCTTTTTAGCAAAGGGTTTCTCGGTAGCAACAAGAATCTTCATAGTCGCTAAATATTAACTCGTTAGACCATCTATTTGTGCATCTGCTCGAACTCCTGCATACAAGCAATCAAAGCCTCGACCGACTCCTTGGGGCAGGCATTGTAGCACGACGCACGGAAACCACCCACCAAGCGGTGGCCCTTGATGCCGACCATACCCTTCGACTTGGCAAACTCCAAGAACTCGGCAGCCAAAGACTCATTGCCCTCGCTCATAACGAAGCATATATTCATCAACGAGCGGTCCTCCTCGGCAACGGTAGGTCTGAACAACGAGTTACGGTCAATCTCGGCATAGAGCATAGCGGCCTTCTCCTTGTTGCGGCGGTAAATCTCCTCCAAGCCGCCCTCGGCCTTCATCCACTTCAACGTCTCACGCAACACATAGATAGGGAAGATAGGAGGTGTGTTGAACATAGAGTTATTCTCGACGTGTGTATTGACATTGACCATCGTAGGCACATCACGAACAACCTTCTGCAACATATCGTCACGCACTATGACAAACGTCACACCCGCAGGTGCCAAGTTCTTCTGCGCACCGCCATAAATCAAAGCGTACTTCTTCACATCGATAGGACGGCTCAAAATATTGGAACTCATATCGGCGATAAGAGGCACGGGAGAGTCCAAATCCTCTTTATATTCGGTACCGTAAATCGTATTGTTGGCGCAGATGTAGAAGTAATCCAAATCCTCGGGGATAGCATAACCCTTGGGGATATAGTTATAGTTTGTCTCGGCCGAAGTGGCAACAATCTCCACCTCGCCATACTTTTTAGCCTCCTTGATGGCCTTTTTAGTCCATACGCCTGTATCGACATAACCCGCCTTACCTTTGAGGAAATTGGCCGGAATATGGAAGAACTGGGTACTTGCGCCACCTCCCACAAAGAAGATATGATAGTTCTCGGGGATAGAGAGCAACTCGCGGAACAAGTTCTTTGCATCGGCTACGACAGCCTCGAACTCAGGAGTACGATGCGATATCGAAAGCAACGAAAGACCTGTTCCATCAAAATCAATAATCGCTTTTGCAGCGGCTTCTAACACCACGTCCGGCAAGATAGATGGGCCGGCATTGAAATTATACTTCTTCATATAGCATAAAAATTAAAATGTTTCGATAAATGATGCCTCCTACGGCACTCTTACTCTTACAAAGTAAAAATAAATTTACGACAAATCAAAATGTTTTGCCACAAAAATCACCCCTCAAAAAGAGAACTATCAGCAAAAAAGATAAATATTTTTACGTTATTATAAAATTTTAATAATGATATGACAATTTACGGGGGCAAATGTCTTAAAATCATAAAAATTTCACACGCAGTAGGGTTTCCGAGAAAAACATCAACAGAGAAATCGACTCTGTCAAAACAGACAGAAAACAAGAGGAGAGAAATATCTCTTTGCTCCTTCATCTTTCATCTTTTCTCTTTTTTCACTATCTTTGTCAAGTGATACAAAACTTACCCCCACACAAGGGGCCCGACAAAACCCAAAATGATGAAACGATTACTCTGCGTCGCAGTGGCGGCGATACTTATCGGGTGCAACACCCAGACCAAAAGAGCAGTGGCCCTGCATACCACAATGGGCGACATTCGCATAGAACTCTGTAACCACACACCCCTGCACAGCGACAATTTCATTCGCCTTGTCGAGGAGGGTTATTTCGACAGCCTGCTGTTCCATCGTGTGATAGAGAACTTTATGATTCAGGGCGGAGACCCCGACTCTCGCTATGCCGAGGCCGGCGAGTTCTTGGGCAATGGAGGTCCCGAATATACCATTCCTGCCGAGTTTTGCTTCCCCACGCTCTTTCATCAGCGCGGAGTAGTGGCCGCAGCGCGTGAGGGCGACAATGTTA
This sequence comes from uncultured Alistipes sp., assembly GCA_964594305.1. Taxonomy (GTDB): domain Bacteria; phylum Bacteroidota; class Bacteroidia; order Bacteroidales; family Rikenellaceae; genus Alistipes. The sequence goes on from CAZQMC010000001.1 coordinate 7,457, forward strand.
ATCCCGAGAAAGCATCGTCGGGCTCACAATTCTATATCGTCTGGGGACGCACCTTCACCGACGAGGAACTCGACCTTATGCAGGAGCGCATAGGCAATCGTGTGACCTACACACCCGAGATACGCGAGGCTTATAAGAGCGTAGGCGGCACGCCACACCTCGACGGAGCATACACCGTCTTTGGTTATGTCACCGAGGGGTTAGAGGTTGTCGAGGCCATTCAAGGAGTAGCCACCGACCAAAACGACCGTCCGATAGAGGATGTAAGGATTCTGAAAGCCGAGATTGTTGAACGAGATTGTTGAATAAGTAAAAACACTGCATATATGAAGAACTATTTATCTATTACCGTTGCCGTACTTCTCGGCCTGATGCTGTCGCTCTCTTCGTGCCATAAATCGAAGCACAAGGCCGCAATGACACCCGAGGCTTTGGCCTCATACGAGCGTGCCGAGACTTTCCTCGACCGAATAACAAACGAGCGTACTCCCGCGATGTCGTTCCTCTACGGCGAGAGCGACTCAAAGACCGTTTTAAGCCAAGCGAAGTGGTCACTGAAACGCTCGACCGACGAGCAGGGTTGGAGCGTAAAGAGAGCCACATTCCGCACCAAAGAGGGCGTAGAATATACCATCGAAGGCCGCATAGCACCCGAATATCCTGTGGTGGAGTGGGTGTGCTACATCGAGAATAAGAGCAACGACACGACCGCCATTTTCAGCAATATATTGGCAGCCGACCTACCCATAGAGTTTGCCGGTGAGGCCGATTACAACTACCGTTTTCGCTACTCACTCGGCTCTCACGACGGCTTCGACGACTTTGCATTGAAGGACTCGGTCATAACAGCCAACCACAGCAAAATAGGCTTTGGAGGGCGTGCAGGCTGGGCCACAGCCTCATTCCTGCCATTCTTCAACATCGACCGAGGTCAGGAGGAGGGCATCATAGCCTCGGTAGGCTGGGCAGGGCAGTGGAAGGCCGACTTCACAACCGACGGCAACACACTCCACATAGAGGCAGGATTGGAGAATACCCACCTGTGCCTATATCCTCACGAGAAGATTCGCACGCCGCTGATGATGATGCTCTTTTGGCAGGGCAACCGCCAAGAGGCCCACAACACCCTGCGTCGTTACATCGTGCAGTACTCCTCACCCAAGCCCTCGGGCAAGGATTTGGAGGTCCCCATCTCGTTTAATTCGTGGGGTGGTGCCACGACCGAGCATCACTTGCAGAACATAGCCAAAATCAAGGAGTTAAACATCGGCTACGACAACTATTGGATTGATGCCGGCTGGTTTGGCGGGCCGCACGAGACACTATCGTACCAAGATTTCGACGACGAGGATTGGTATGGCAATGTGGGTAATTGGGAGGTAAATACTGTTGCTCACCCCGACGGTCTGCGTCCGATAAGCGATGCGGCACACGAAGCGGGAATGAAGTTCCTGTTGTGGGTTGAGCCCGAGAGAGCCGTCGATGGTACGCCTGTGGCTACGGAGCACCCCGAGTGGTTGTTACGCCTGCCCGACGAGGCTGCACGCCCCAAAGTAGGCAAGCGGCCCAGAATCGAGAACTGCCTCCTGAACCTCGGCAACGAGGAGGCCTTTAACTGGGTGGTGGAGATGCTCTCGGAGCGTATCGAGCAGACAGGCATCGACATCTTGCGTAACGACAACTGCACAGGCCCTCTGCGCTATTGGACCAATGCCGATACACCCGACAGACAGGGTATGACCGAGATACGCTACATCACCAACTTCTACCGCTTGTGGGACACATTGTTGGAGCGTTTCCCGCACCTGATGATTGACAACTGCGCAGGTGGCGGCCACCGCTTGGAGTTGGAGATGTTACGCCGCTCGGTGGCTCTGCATCGTACCGACTACACCTGCCACGCGTGGGCCGACCCCATAGGGTGTCAGTTGCACGCATTCAGCATTATGCACTGGATACCGTATAGCAACACCGGCACAGCCATAAAGCCCTACGACGCGTATAGTTTCCGCAGTAATATGAACGCCGGACTGAACTTCAACTTCCTGCCTCGCGATGAGCGTGGTGGCTACTTGGAGGCTCCCGAGGATTATCCGTGGGAGTGGTTCCGCGAGATGATGCGCCAGCACGCCGAGGTAAAGGATTGCTACAATGGCGATTACTATCCGCTGACGAGGTTCTCGTTGGAGAAAACAAGTTGGTGCGCCTACCAACTCTACAAACCCGACGAGGGCAAGGGATTTATCGTAGCCTTCCGTCGTGAGGAGTGCAAACGCCCGCGTATGATGGCCTTTTTGGGAGGCATCGAGGATAACGGCATATACCGTTTAGAGAACCTCGACACCGGAGAGGCAAAAAAGATTATAGGTCTGGAACTCAACTCCTTCGGTTATCCCATTACGCTCGACGAGCCACGACAGTCGGCCCTTATCAAGATAGAGAAGGTCGGCACAATCGACGACAGCGCAATACCAACACTGTAACGAAAGGAAAGATGAAGGGCCTGTCTAACAAGTCCTAAAAAATAAAAATCGCCCCCGTCAGACACACTTCTGGCGGGGGTGAAATCGTAAAAATCAGACTTGTTAGACAGTCCCTTTCTTTTGCGCAATGATAGGGAGTTTAGGGATTGCGCCAACAAAACTCTTTTATCTTTGCTCTTTCATCTTTCATCTTTTCTCTTTTTTTACTATCTTTGCCCGATAATACAAACCTATGCTATAAAAGAGCCAAGATATGATAAAATCGATGACCGGTTTCGGTAAAAGCGAAATCGCACTTGCAACCAAGAAAATAACCGTCGAGGTACGCTCACTCAACTCCAAACAATTAGACCTGTCGGTAAAACTTCCGGCAATCTATCGCTCGTTGGAGTTCGATATACGCTCTCGCGCTGCGGCTGCCATCATCAGAGGCAAGGCCGACCTTATGGTAAGCGTCGAGACCACCGCCACGCAAACCTCGGCGACGATAAACAGAGAGGTCTTTCGTGAGTATCTGCGACAGATGAACGATGCGATGGCGTTCTCGGGTATAGATGCCGACTACGACTCCATAGTACCCGTCATTATGCGCCTACCCGAGGTGGTATCCACACAATCGGAGAGCCTCTCCGACGAGGAGCAGGCGGCACTTATGCAGGCCATTGACGAGGCGTTGGCTCGTTTTACGGCCTTCCGTGAGCAGGAGGGTGCTACGCTCATCGCCGACCTTCTGCACCGCATCGACAAGATTGAGGAGTACAAGGCGCAGGTCGAGCCCTTCGAGAAGGCCCGCACCGAGGTTATCAAAAACCGTATCCGCGAGCATATCGAGAAGATGAACATCGAAATCGACAACAACCGTTTGGAGCAGGAGATGATTTTCTACATCGAGAAGTTGGATATCACCGAGGAGAAGGTGCGCCTGAAAAACCACTGTGACTATTTTCGTGAGGTTGCTGCCAATGAGGAGGCGGCAGGTCGCAAATTGGGCTTCATAGCACAGGAGATGGGCCGCGAGATAAACACCCTCGGTTCGAAGTCAAACGAGGCCAATATGCAGATTTTGGTTGTCAAGATGAAAGACGAGTTAGAGAAGATTAAAGAACAGGTACTCAACATTTTATAGTGATGACAGAGCAAGGCAAACTCATAATATTTTCGGCCCCCAGCGGCTCGGGTAAGACTACCATAGTGCGCCGCTTATTGGAGGTATTCCCGCAGTTCGAGTTTTCGATTTCAGCCACCTCACGCGCCCCACGAGGCAAGGAGCAGAATGGCATCGATTACTTCTTTCTCTCACAGGAAGAGTTCCGTCAGAAGGTGGCAGAAGATGCCTTTGTCGAGTGGGAGGAGGTCTATAACGGCACCTGCTACGGCACGCTGAAAAGCGAGATGCTGCGCATCTGGCAGAAGGGCAATGTCATCGTCTTCGATGTAGATGTTATGGGAGGCATCAACCTCAAACGCATCTTCGGCGACAGCGCCTGCTCGATATTTATTATGCCGCCCTCGATTGAGGAGTTGCGCAAGCGTCTGGTGGGCAGAGCGACCGACACAGCCGAGACTATCGAGAAACGCGTAGCCAAAGCCGATTTCGAGATTTCGAAGGCCGCAGAGTTCGACCACATAGTCATCAACGACAGATTGGAGGAGGCTGTGGCCGAAGCACAGCAAATCATTAACGATTTTCTGCAATAGGCTATGGCAAAGCGACGTATGGTCTTATATTTCGGCTCGTTCAACCCCATACACCGTGGCCATATAGCCTTGGCGGAGTATGCTGTGGAGCATAATCTGGGTGACGAGGTGGCGATGATTATCTCGCCTCACAACCCCTTCAAGCAGGCGTGGGCGCAAGCCGCCGAGACCGACCGCTACGAGATGGTCGAGATAGCCTGCCAGAAGTCGAAATATCCCGAACAGATAAAGCCTTCGGTCATTGAGTTTCTGCTGGAACGCCCCTCATATACGGTCAATACATTGCGTCATCTGGTCGAGAACTACGGCTCGGATATGGAGTTTTCTATCCTTATGGGCAGCGACCTTATAAACCAACTACCACGCTGGCGTGAGCCGGAATATATCATCGAGAATTTCGACTTGCTAGTCTATCCACGCCCCGACGAGCCTATGACCTTTACAACCGCTCGCACAACCTATTTGGCTGATGCTCCGCAGTTTAACCTGTCCTCTACGGCCATACGCGATGCTTTGGAGCGTGGCGAGGATACCTCCTCGATGCTGTGTGACGAGGTGGAGGCCTACATTCGCCAGAAAGGGCTCTGGACTATGGCCCACAAGATTACATCGCTAACCTCGGCCATCGACAAGGACGGCAGCAATGCAGAACTATACATCGAGCGTGGCAAGTGCTACTTCCGTCAGCAGGCGTGGGGCAGTGCCATCAACGATTTCAGGCGTGCCTCGGAGTTAAATCCCGACGACAATGAGGCTCGGCAATTTATAGAGATGGTACAGGAGATTTTGGAGTACCGATATACCGACATTTACAACCCATAGGAGAGATGATAGAGATTGACGATAAGATAGTTAGCATAGATATTTTGAGGGAGTGTTTCGTGTGTGACCTCGGCAAGTGCAAGGGTATTTGTTGCGTCGAGGGCGATGCCGGCGCACCTCTCGATATCGAGGAGGTCGATTTATTGGAGGAGGAGTACGAGAACTACGCCCCCTATATGACCGCCGAGGGCCGTGAGGCTGTCGAGAAGCAGGGTTTTATGGTGGTTGATGCCGACGGCGATTACACCACACCTTTGGTCGATGATGCCGCCTGTGCCTATGCTTTCGAGGAGAACGGCGTCACATTTTGCGCCATCGAGCGAGCCTACCGCGAGGGTAAGTGCTCATTTCTGAAACCCATATCGTGCCATCTATATCCCATACGCGTAAAGCAGTTCCGCAACGGCTCCTATGGTCTGAATTACCATCGCTGGGCTGTTTGTCGTGATGCTTTGGAGTGTGGCCGGAAGTTGGGCGTACCCGTATATAAAGCGTTGAAAGAGCCTATCATCAGGCGTTTTGGCGAGGAGTTTTACAAAGCGTTGGAGTGCGCCGAAGAGTTGATAAAGGAGCAGGACAGTAACGAGTAATAAATAAAAAGATAATAAATCCCAATGATTTTCAGTAAGCGATTTTTAGCCATTGCCGTATTGGCACTATTTAGCGTAACAAACTCATTCTCACAAGATATCTCGCTCGAAGAGGCCAAAGCAGCCGACTCGCTGGTGGGGGCCGAGAAGGATACATTGCCCGACGATGCCATCATCGTTCGTCGTGTGCCGTTGGCATCGGGTCCCGAACTCAAAATAGACCAACTTGTGGTCGATACCATTCCCTCGTCGAGTGAGGGCCTCGCCATAGTGCTTTTCAACGACAACACTTGGCGTTATATCCGCAACCGCGACATAGCCGCCATCGACGAGACGGTCTTTACCAAAAATTGGGACACAATCAACCTCAACCCCTACAAGACCGAACTCAAAGACCTCCCTATATCGATGGTCATCGACTTGGTCGATACGCTCAAAAGTTACCACTATCCCTACAAGGGCCGCATCACATCGAAGTATGGCCCACGCCGTCGTCGAGTGCATCAGGGTACCGACATCGGCTTGAAGATAGGCGACCCCATATACGCCACCTTTGACGGTCGCGTGCGCCTCACGAAGCACTATCGCGGTGGCTATGGCAACCTCATCGTTCTGCGCCACGACAACGGTCTTGAAACATTCTACGGTCACCTGTCGGAGATTTTGGTCGAGGCCGAGCAGTGGGTGACGGCAGGTCAGGTCATAGGCTACGGCGGCAACACAGGCCGCAGTACAGGCCCGCACCTTCACTTCGAGATGCGTTATCAGGGCCATTCGTTTGACTCTGAACGCCTTATAGACTTCGCTACGGGTACTCTGCGTCGTGAGACATTCCTCCTAAAACGCACCTATTTCAGCCCCTATTCTCGCTTTACTCAGGACTTCGAGATGGAGATACAATCGGAAGAGGAGGACAAGAAGATTGCCGCCGAGGCTGCCGCACGCAAGTATCATATCGTCAAGAAGGGCGACACGCTGGGCCGCATAGCCATCAACAACCATACGACAGTGACGAAGTTGTGCCAACTCAACGGCATATCACGCAACTCGACACTCCGCATCGGTCAGCGATTGAGAGTAAGGTAACGACTCTAAAACAGCCAGCACTATGACCAACCCATTTGTCACTATCTGGATAACATTCAACTATTTAGCGCGCGAAATTCCCGCTCGTACGTGGCAGATAATACTGATTGTCATCGGCCTGATATACTCCTGCTGGACATTCTTCTGCGTACATCGAATCAACCGCAGTGAGGTGTGGTATCAAGTCAATCAGGAGAAGGGCCTAACCGTGGAGGGCTGTGCCAAAATCAATATTGCCATCAACAACGGACTGCTCTTCGAGATGGACTCTATGCCACGAAGTTCGATAGATATTCACTACCTCATTGACGAAGTGGAGGAGGATATCGCCAATCGTACAGCGACTTTGATATCGCCCGCGACAGACTCTCTGATGAGTAAATTTTATCCCGATTCTGTCATCGACGGCTTCAAACATATCTTTACAACCCATTACAAGGAGAGTATGTACAGCCGTTCGAGCGGACACAATGTCAGAATGACTGCGCCGTTGCATCATCGGGATTCGACGCTGGCTTTTATTGTGCAGCCTCCCACCGTTCAGACCTCAAAGCAGGGTTTTTCGCTGTTTAAGCATACAATGACACTCAACAGCGTAATCGTACCCCTGCAATACGAGGATAATGAGTTTAATTTCTGGACAGACCTCACCTCGTCGTCGTTGAGTGCCTTTCCAAGTATTCTCGCTCCGTGGGATATCTCGCAGAGGACATATCGCATACAATATAAGTCCAGCGGGGTGAAAGTAATCAATAACGCCATAGGTTATACAAGCAACGATATATGGAATCCTGCAACACCTCTTACCGAGTTTAAGATTGATTTCTTGGGCCCTGTGGAGTTGCTTCCGATGAATCCCGAGCCGGATATTATATCGATGACAGGCTTTGAATTTACCGACTCGCTAAAACTGCGACAGATTCAACGCGATGGTTTGGAGTTTCACGCCCGTTTCCCGCAGACCGAGAGTTTGCAGAGCGCACGCGTATTCTTCCTGACGGTCATCATATCGGCCTTATTCACCTGGTTATGTACGCTCATCTATCGCATCATTCGCAAGAGATACCTAACAGCTAAAAAGGGTAAAGTAACAGCGTAACAGGGGTGTTACGCTGCAAGATAAAAGAGAGAATTCAAAATTCCCTAATATTCTCTTTGGCCGAAAATCGTGGAGCCAATGCGTACCTCGGTAGAACCATACTCCAAGGCAATAGGGTAGTCGTCGGACATTCCCATCGAGAGGGTGTCGAAGGCCTCGCCGAAATACTCTTTCAACTCCCCGAAGCACTCTGCAAGACGCTGAAAATCAGACCTCACAACAACCTCATCGGAAGTAAAGGTTGCCATACCCATCACACCTCGCAGGCGAATATGCGGATAGACCTTGAAACCGCCCTCACGCACAAAGGCCAGCAGATCGGAATAGTCCCAGCCCGACTTACTCTCCTCGTCGGTCAGATGCACCTCCAAAAGGCAATCTATCACCCTGCCACACTTCTCGGCCTGACGCTCTATCTCGGCGGCAAGACGCTCACTATCGAGCGACTCGATAAGCGCAACGAAGGGTGCGATATACTTCACTTTATTGGTCTGCAAGTGGCCAATCATATACCACTCTATATCCTTCGGCAAGGCCTCGTATTTGGTCTTCAACTCCTGCGGGCGGCTCTCACCAAAGGCGCGCTGGCCGGCCCCATAAGCCTCAATAATAGCCTCGACGGGGTGGAATTTCGACACCGCAAGCAATCTCACATCGCAGGGCAAGGAGTTGCGCAACTCAACTATTTTTTCTGCTATCGACATTTTATTCGGTTTTACCTCGTAAAATTAGTGAAAAAAATCGACTTTACACCTATTTTTTGCTATCTTTGTCTTCGTAACCCATAACTCACAAGACAATGCATAAATTTGGTTATATCCTCAATGGATTGCTCGCCATCGCTTTTGGCTATTTCGTGTACACGCAATACGATTCTATCGTAAGCGCAATATTTGTACCCCTGTTTCCCTTTGTTGCACTCACCTTTATGCACATGGGAGTGTACAATACACCAAAAAAAAATGCAGAGTTTTACACAACTTGGAAAAAGTTGTGCCACGATGACAATAAGGCAAACATCATCAGATGGGCATCTATTGCCTCGATTATATACACCTACGCCGGATGTACATTATTATTTCCTTGGATACTTGCTGCAAATACCAACTTTTGGAAACAGTTGATAAGCGTCATCATAGTAGGTTGGCCGATGATTACTCTATTTACAGGCTATTCCAAAGGCGGTACTCTTCATGAAGCCAAAGACCATTACAACGAACTTGTAAAAATATTTCACGACGACAAATACAAGCAATTGCTTCAAAACGCCAACTACAACTTAAATCCTGATACCAAACTTCTCGGCACAATGGTTCGCACCAATATCGACCTGTGGACGATAATTCAATTGATAAATGAACTTATAAGAATTTACGACATTAACCTCGAATCACTCTCGCTAAACAGCGAGTGGAATAAATTTGTGCGTTTGAGTAACAAATGTGGCAAGCAAGCCGACAAACGAGATGCCGTTATAGCAGAAGGTTTGGAGGTTAGTCGTACATTTTGTAGTATGACAGAGACTTTGGGAGGTATTGCAATCTGGATAACCAACAGCCTGACATCGAAAGAGTTTAAGAATTTAGAATCGCAACTGAACAACTGAATAATTTTATACAAACAAAACAAATATCTTATGAAACGACTACTTAAAATCCTTGTGCTGACTATCGCCGGTGTTGCTCTTACGACCACCACAGCCGACGCTTGCACCAACTTTATCGTAACCAAAGGAGCCTCAACCGACGGCTCTGCAATGGTAACCTATGCCGCCGACTCACACGGCTTATATGGCGCACTATACAGCCACATACCCGGCAAATTTACCGAGTATATCGACATTTGCGAATGGGACTCTGGTCGCCCACTCGGCAAAATCAAGCAGGTGGCTACGACCTACCGCACGCTGGGTAACTCGAACGAACATTCGCTCTTCATCACCGAGACCACATTTGGCGGTCGCCCCGAATTGGAGGACCCCAATGGCGGTATCGACTACGGCTCACTAATCTACATCACCTTGCAGCGTGCCAAGACGGCTCGTGAGGCTATCGCCATCATCGTCGATTTGGCCAACACCTACGGCTACGCATCGAGTGGCGAATCATTCTCACTCATCGACACCGAGGAGGCTTGGATTATGGAACTCATAGGCAAGGGCCCCAACAACAAGGGTATCGTTTGGGTAGCACAGCGTATTCCCGACGGATATGTCTCGGCGCACGCCAATCAGGCGCGTATTACACAGTTCCCCCTCAACGACAAGGAGAACTGTCTCTATGCTCCCGATGTGATTTCGTTTGCTCGCCAGCAGGGTTACTTCGACGGCCGTGACGAGGATTTCTCGTTCAGCGACACCTACGCTCCGCTCGATTTCGGCGGTATGCGTGCTTGCGAGGCTCGTGTATGGGCTTTCTTCCGTACCATTGCCGACGATATGGACCGCTACGAGGACTATGCTATGGGCCACAACCCCAAAAACCGTATGCCTCTGTGGGTTAAGCCCCGCACAAAACTATCTCCGAAACTTGTTATGGATTGTATGCGTGACCACTACGAGGGTACCGTACTCGATATGACCAACGACATCGGCGCAGGTGGCGAGGAGTGTCCCTACCGCTGGCGTCCTATGCACTTCGAGGTTGATGGCGTGGAGTATGTAAATGAGCGTGCTATCGCCACCCAGCAGACAGGTTTCTGGTTGCTTGGTCAGGCTCGCCCGGGCAAGAAGGGTATCCTCTGGTTTGGTACTGACGATGCCGCCACAGCCCCCCTGACACCCGTATATGTCAATTCGCAGGAGGTTCCCGAGTGCTTGCGTGAGGGTAACGGCTCGATGTTGGAGTACTCTGACACGGCTCTGTTCTGGATTACCAACCGTATCGCACAGTTCGCCTATTTGCGTTACAATGTAGTGGGCAAGAAGGTGCGTGAGTATGTCGATACTTGGGAGAACAATGCTTTGGAGGCTGTCAAGAAGATTGATACTGCCATAGGCAACACTCCCAAAGCAAAGAAGCAGAACAAGATTGCAACGGATTTCACCGTCGAAATGGCACAGAGATTGCTGGATACCTGGACCAATCTCGACAAGTATTTGATGGTTAAATATATCGACGGTAATGTCAAGGGCGAGAACGAGCAGGGCTTCATCGACAACGGCAATGGTAAGCAGATTCCGGGCGATATTCAGAACCCGGGTTACAGCGAGAAGTGGAAGCGTGCCGTAGCCGCCGACAAGGGTGAGATTTTGAAGGTTATCAAGTAGTTGCAACGACGACTTAAAGCATTGGTTTAATTACTTAACACAGATTTGCGCAATGACTTTCTTGATAACTCTGGTCACAGCCGCCAAATTGTTGGTGGTGGCCGTAACGGCGTTGGTGGTAATACTCTCGGTGCTGGCTATCATAGCACTCTGGGAGTGGATAAAATATCTTCGCAGACAACAACCAAAAAACGAGTAGATAATGAAATACGACATTATAGTTATAGGTAGCGGCCCGGGCGGGTATGTAGCCGCCATACGCGCCGCACAGGAGGGCAAAAGTGTCGCCATAGTAGAGAAGGCCGAGTTGGGTGGCGTATGCCTGAATTGGGGCTGCATACCCACAAAAGCCCTGCTGAAAAGTGCGCAGGTATATACCTACTGCAAGAATTCGGCACACTACGGCGTGGAGATTGAGGGCGAGGTGAAGCCCGATTTCGAGAAGATTGTAGCCCGCTCACGCACCGTCGCCGAGACAATGAGCAAGGGCGTGCAGTTCCTCTTGAAGAAGAACAACATCGAGGTTATAGGCGGCTTCGGAAAGATAGCAGGGCAGGGTAAGGTGGAGGTTGAAGGCACTCTGTATGAGGCCGATGCCATAATCCTCGCCACAGGAGCAAGGCCTCGCCAGATGCCGTTTATGCCTATTGACGGCACACATATCATCTCATCGAAGGAGGCTTTGACATTGCCCAAACTACCCGAGACGATGGTTGTCGTAGGCTCGGGAGCCATTGGCAGCGAGTTTGCCTGCCTCTACGCTTCGTTAGGCGTGAAGGTGACCATCGTAGAGTATATGCCGCAGTTGATGCCATTGGAGGACGAGGAGGTTGCCAAGACTATGGAGCGAGCGTTCCGCAAGATGCGTGTGGGCGTGATGACCTCAACGACCGTCAAGCAGGTATCGGTTGCTGAAGATGGCCTTTGCCGAGTGGAAATCGAGGGTAAGAAGGGCGCAGAGACCATTACGGCCGAGGTTGTTCTGTCGGCTGTGGGTGTGAAGTCAAACATCGAAAATATGGGTTTGGAGGAGGCCGGTATCGCTATCGAGCGTGATAAAATCGTCGTCGATGAGCATTATCAGACATCTGTCGAGGGCATCTATGCCATTGGTGATATTATCGCCACACCGGCATTGGCTCATGTGGCTTCAGCCGAGGCTATTCATTGTGTGGAGCATATCTGCGGCCTCAATCCCGACAAGGTCGATTACTCGACCATTCCTTCGTGCGTCTTTACCTCTCCCGAGGTTGCTTCGGTGGGTATCACCGAGCAGAAGGCTCGCGAAATGGGCATAGAATATAAGGTCGGTCGCTTCCCCTTCACCGCTTCGGGTAAGGCTACGGCGGCGGGTGACCGTGACGGCTTTGTGAAACTCATCTTCGATGCCGACGAGAAGTTGATTGGCGCGCATATGGTGGGCGGTACCGTTACCGAGATGCTCGGCGAGCCTACGCTGGCCAAGCGAATGGGCGTCACAGCGCATCAGATTGCCAAGACCATCCACTCACACCCCACAATGCACGAGGCTATTATGGAGGCTTCGGAGGCAGCGTTGGGTGCGGCAATACATTTGTAATAAGCGTAACACAAACAAAAAGCAGGGCCCTCCCGAGTGGAGAGCCCTGCTTTGGTTTGGTTGTCATAGTGACTACTTGAACCAAGTAGTGATGTGCTTGCGCGCCCAGAAATAATAAAGGGCCAAACCCACCCAACTTGTAAGCAATACCACAACAGCGGTAATCAACTTACCGGGCAAAGTGATAGGCTTCTTGAAAATGTCGAGTACGCACCAAATTGCACATACGAGACCTGCTAACCAAATAAGTGTTCCCATTTTCTAAAAATATTTAAGTTAAACAATAAAGTTTTTCATTCTTCGTGGCATCACACTTTGACGAGGCTTCACAAAGCCGTTTTAGCCTCACAATCGGGATAAACCACGCCACTCAAAAAGAGCCCCTCGGCAGGTGCTCCCGCCGACGAGAGCGACAAATCACGCGCCGCCACTATATGCTCAAAATCCTCGACCGTCAGCCTACCACGCCCCACATCGACCAATGTACCGACGATGGCTCGCACCATATTACGCAAAAAGCGGTTTGCAACAATGGTAAAGACCAGCACATCGTCATCTTCGTCAATACGCCACCGAGCCGACGAAATGTGGCAGATATTGGTCTTATTGTTCGAATTAAGTTTGGCAAACGAGGTAAAATCGTCATATCGCAACAACACCTCGGCGGCCTTGTTCATCTTATCGACATCGAGCGGCACATAATATTGCCACGCCGAAAAGCGTCGAAACGGATTCTTGCAAGACGAAATGTAGTAGGTATATTCTCGCTCTATGGCATCAAATCGTGCGTGAGCATCATCGTGCATCAGCCTGATGGCACTGACGGCTATATCACGCGGCAACACCAGATTGAGTTTATAGACCAACTGCCCGCAGTCCAGCGACTTATCGCTATCGAAATGGGCCACATAAAACGATGCGTTCACACCCGTATCGGTACGCCCGCAGCCCACCACTTCGGTCGGGGTACGGAGTAGAGTAGTGAGGGCCTGCTCCAAAGTCTGTTGCACGCTGGGCGCCTCTTTCTGCCTCTGCCAACCGCAATATGCGGCACCGTCGTATGATAGTTCTATGAAATAACGCATCTCACCTCGGCTAAAACATAGCAAATATACGCAAAATTTTATTCTCCACAAAACGAAAGAGGAAAGAGGAATTCTCTTTGCTCTTGAAACTCTCTACTATTCGCCGTAACAAACGTAACACCCCTGTTACGCTGTTACGCTGTTACACTGTTACGCTGTTACACCTCCCCAAGTATTATGTCTATCGGTAATCCGGGTAGTAAAAATACTACCCGCGTTACTTGGGAGGTGGTGGTATTATTACGGTGCGTCAGCAAAATATCTTTCACCTCGTAACAAACGTAACAAACGTAACAAACATAACACCCCTGTTACGCTGTTACGCTGTTACACCGTCATACCACAATTTACACACTCGATTGGATACAAAGTCCATTGTTCGGTCTATGTGTAAATTGACTGGTATCTACCACTTATAAACACCTCACTACCAAGTCCGTACTTGCGAGGTGGTAATTCCCAGAGGTAGATTGCCACAGAATGGCATTAGACACTATTACTTACCTTCAAGACCATAAGATGCCATTCTTCGCAATGACATTATATTTATCTTTACTTCGTTACAAACCGTTACACCCCTGTAACGCTGTAACGCTGTTACGTTTGTCATACCCCCTCCCCTTCGGGACTCCCCCTATGTTCGGGTGAGAATTATTATTTAATTTCGCCCCTAATACAGGGGAGATGTCCGTCAGGACAGAGGGGTATATCTTGAATTCTCCTTTCTACTACTCCGTTACGCAGAGAGAATTCAGTATCACAATTACTGCACAACGCAAGGGCAGAGAAATTCATTCACTATGCCGAGCGGGAGCAGTGAAAAGCCGACTTTATGTCGGGTTAATCTACCTTTGGGAATTACGACGCAAGTACAGACTGGGCAATGGAGTAATTATAAAGGGTAGATATATAGCGTGTATAACGGTATAATATCACTCGCGTAGCGGCAATTACCACAACGGGTAAATTATTCATATTCAGTAATTTACATTGTGGTATATACTATACTGCTTTAAGTAGTGAAAGTAGTAATATACTTGCGTAACAGCGTAACAGCGTAACAGGGGTGTTACGTTTGTTACGTTGTTACGTTTGTTACGGCGAATAGTAGAGAGTTTCAAGAGCAAAGAGCAAATCTCTTTCATCTTTCATCTTTTTTTACTATCTTTGTCCAATTATGGACAACTACGCCTACTATGTAGGCGACAAACCGACATTTTAGTATGAAAACAGCAATCATAGGCTACGGAAAAATGGGGCGTGAAATAGAGAAAATCCTGCGCCAAAAGGGTCACGAGGTGGCACTCATCATCGACCAAGAGAATGCCGACGACCTCAACGCCGAAAACCTCGAAGAGATAGATGTAGCCATAGAATTTACCACTCCATCGACAGCATACGACAACATACGCCGATGTTTGGAGTGTGGCGTGGCTATTGTATCAGGCACCACAGGCTGGACCTCACGCCTTGCGGAGTTGCAGGAGTTATGCCGTCAGAAGGGCGGTGCGATGTTCTACGCCTCGAATTATTCGATAGGCGTAAATCTTATGTTCCGTCTGAACCGCGAATTGGCGCGTATGATGAATAACTTCAAGGCCTACAATGTCTCGATGAGTGAAACACACCACACCGAGAAGAAAGACTCTCCGAGTGGTACGGCGGCGACGCTGGCCGAGGATATCATCTCGCGTCTCGACCGCAAAACGGGCTGGGTAAATGAGCCTACCACCGACGAAAGCCTTATCGGCATAGAGTCGTTCCGCATAGGTGCCACGCCGGGTGACCATACGGTGACCTACACCTCGGAGGACGATGTGTTGGAGATACGCCACTCGATTAAAAATCGTCGCACGCTGGCCGAAGGTGCTGTTGTGGCCGCCGAGTTCCTGTGTGGCAAGCAGGGCGTATTTACTATGGAAGACCTGTTTTAAGAGCAAAGAATATGAACAAAATAAAAACTTTTCTTACAAACCGTTGGGTGGGATTCACCCTTGCCACCATACTTTATGTATTGTGGTTTGTCGTATGGACAGGTAATGCGTGGTTCTTGCTGGGCATACCCGTCATCTATGACCTTTACATTTCGCATTACATCTATCGTTTTGTCGGCAGGAAGAACGAAGAACTATGCAAGAAAAGCAGCATCTATAACAGCATCTACGAGTGGGTCAGCGCACTGCTTTTTGCTACGGTGGTGGCCTCACTCATTCACATCTACCTGTTCCAGATGTATGTAATTCCCTCGTCGTCGATGGAGAAGTCGTTGCTGGTGGGCGACTATTTGTATGTGAGCAAAGTAGCCTACGGCCCCAAGATGCCGAACACACCCATATCGTTCCCGTTTGTGCATCACACGATGCCATTCTCGCAGACCAAAAAATCATTCTCGGAGGCTATCAAACTGCCGTATCACCGTCTGAAAGGCCTTCGTCAGGTAGAGCGTGGCGATGTGGTGGTATTCAACTTCCCTGCGGGCGATACGGTCTTGTTGGAGAATCAGGCCATAACCTATTACGATGTGGTGCGCGACTATGAACGCCAATACGGCAAGGAGCGTGGCCGCGAGATATTGGGCAAGAACTACACCATAATCACCCGCCCTGTGGATAAGCGTGAGCATTATGTCAAGCGTTGTGTGGCCGTGGCGGGCGATACGCTGCATATCGTCGGTGGCAATGTCTTCATCAACGGCAAGCCCTCCGACAAGATTACCGAGGCGCAGAGATGTTACACCGTACGCACCTCGTCACCGCTCTCGTCTTACGCCTTGGAGAACCTCGGCATAACCGAACTATCGGCCGGCGGCAATCACTATTTTATGCCACTGACCGACGAAATGGTCGCGATGCTCGAAAAGATGCCTAATGTGGTGAGCATAACCCCTTATCAAGCCTCGGAGCAAGCCTTCCCGCATAGCACAGACTATGTCTGGACGGCCGATAATTTCGGGCCGCTGTGGATACCGCAGAAGGGTGCCACCGTTGCGCTCACGACAGAAAACCTGCCTCTCTATGAGCGTATTATCGATATCTATGAGGCTAACGACCTGAAAGTCGAGGGCGAAGACATCTACATCAACGGCGAGAAGGCCACCTCATACACCTTCAAGATGGACTACTACTTTATGATGGGCGACAACCGCCATAACTCGGCCGACTCACGCTATTGGGGCTTTGTTCCCGAAGACCATATCGTGGGCAAGGCATCGTTCATCTGGCTCTCGCTCGATAGCGAGAAATCATTCCCTGCGAATATTCGCTGGGGCCGTCTTTTTAACAAGATAAAGTAACCAACCTCGCACGCTGTGGAGCCTATAAAAGATAGTTACCTCACCATTGAGGGCCAGGCCGAAGCCATCTTCAAGGAGAAGAGCAGCAAGTTCCTCTGCTACGCCTATCACGTCGAGAGTGAGGAGGAGATTGCCGCGTGCTTGGAGCCTCTGCGCAAGCAGTATTACGATGCCACGCATCACTGCTACGCTTGGCGTTTGGGCCCCTTTGGCGAGAGGTTTCGTGCCAACGACGATGGCGAGCCTTCGAGTACCGCAGGCAAACCCATCTTGGGGCAACTGCTCTCGAACGAGATAACCAACTGTCTGATAGTCGTGGTACGCTACTTTGGCGGTACAAAATTGGGTGTTCCGGGGCTTATTGCAGCCTATAAGGAGTCGGCAGCGGCAGTAATCGAGGCGGCAACGATAGTGGAGCGTACGGTAGATACGAGGGTCAAAATCGACTTCTCGTATATGGCGATGAATGATGTTATGCGCATCATCAAGGAGGAGCAGCCCAAAATCGAGGAGCAGATATTCGACAACCTGTGTTCGATGACTATTTCGGTGCGCAACTCACTCTCCGAGCGGGTTTTAGGCCGACTGCGAAAGGTGGAGGGAGCAACATTAGAGATAATAGAGTAGAAGAGTAAAAAATGTCAAACGACAAGACCATACATATAAAGGGTGCGAGAGTTCATAACCTGAAAAATGTGAGCCTCGATATTCCA
This sequence comes from uncultured Alistipes sp., assembly GCA_964594305.1. Classification (GTDB taxonomy): domain Bacteria; phylum Bacteroidota; class Bacteroidia; order Bacteroidales; family Rikenellaceae; genus Alistipes. Next base: position 25,172 of record CAZQMC010000001.1, read on the forward strand.
CACAACACTCTGACGGTCATCACGGGCCTTTCCGGCTCGGGTAAATCGACTCTCGCCTTCGACACAATCTTTGCCGAGGGACAGAGACGTTATGTCGAGAGCCTGTCGGCCTACGCACGCCAATTCCTGGGGCGTATTACAAAGCCTGATGTCGATTTGATTTCGGGCATAGCACCCGCTATCGCCATCGAGCAGAAGGTAAATACCCGCAACCCACGCTCGACGGTAGGCACAACGACCGAGATATACGACTATCTAAAACTGCTCTACGCACGCATAGGACACACTTTTTCACCCATTTCGGGTAACGAGGTGCGTTGTTATGGCGTAGATGATGTGGTGGAGTATATCACCACCGAGAGCTTGGAGCGTAAGGTCGTCATCACCGCTCCGCTATGCTTGCGACAGGGGCAGGGCATAATCGACAAGATACTACAACTGATGGGTGACGGCTTCCAACGCCTATGGATTGACAATCAGGCTGTAAGCATCGAGGAGTTTCTGCCCACAATCACCATCGACACCCTAGCAGAAGCCATAGACATTGTCATTGACCGCCTCCGAGGCAAGGCCGATGATGAGACACTCCTGCGTTTAAGAGACTCTGTGGCAAGGGCTTACAGTTATGGCGGCGATGTATGCAGCGTAATCATCGACGATAAGGCACGCACATTCTCGGCACGATTTGAGGCCGACGGCATAGCCTTCGAGCAACCCACCGAGCATCTGTTTAGTTTCAACAACCCCATAGGAGCCTGCCCCGTTTGTGAGGGTTATGGCAAGATTGTCGGTATCGACGAGGATTTGGTTATCCCCGACAAGAGCAAAACCATCTACGAAGATGCCATCGCCTGCTGGCGAGGTGCTACGATGAAGAAGTGGAAAGAGCAGTTGGTGAGCAATGCCTACCTCTTCGATTTCCCTATCCACGAGCCATATTACAACCTCACAGCCGAACAGAAGTTGCTTTTGTGGCGTGGTAACGACTATTTCTACGGCCTCAACGCCTTTTTCGACTACATCGATAGCGAGCGACGCAAGATACAGTTTCGCGTGATGAAAGCACGCTATACGGGCAAGACGCGTTGTGGGGAGTGTGGTGGCAGCCGCCTGCGTAAAGAGGCTCTGTATGTGAGGGTTGGAGGCAAAAACATCGCCGAGTTGGTCGAGATGACAGCCGACGAACTTATCTGTTTCTTCGACAATCTACAACTCGACAACCACGATAAAAAGACCGCCGAGCGTATCATCATAGAGATTCGTAACCGCCTGCAATATCTTGCTGATGTGGGTTTGGGATACCTTACGCTGGACCGCCTATCCTCGACGCTGTCGGGTGGCGAGAGTCAGCGCATAAACCTCTCTACATCGCTGGGTAGCAACCTTGTAGGCTCGCTCTATATCCTCGACGAGCCAAGCATAGGCCTGCACCCGCGCGATACACATCGTCTGATAAAGGTATTGAAGCAACTGCGTGATATCGGCAATACGGTGATTGTCGTCGAACACGAGGAGGAGGTTATTCGTGCCGCCGACCATATTGTCGATGTAGGCCCTCGTGCCGGTGAGAATGGCGGCGAGATAGTCTTCAATGGCCCCATAAACAAACTGCTCAAAGCGAATAACAGCCTTACGGCCGATTACCTTACGGGCCATCGTCAGATAGAGAGTCCTACGACAAGTCGAGGGTGGAGCAATTCCATCGTAATACGCGGAGCGAGGGAGAACAACCTAAAAAATATAGATGTACGTATTCCGCTGGGCGCAATTACCTGTATTACAGGCGTTAGCGGTAGTGGTAAATCATCATTGGCGAAGGGTATTCTCTATCCGGCACTACGCCGAGAGTTGGCCGATACGGGCCTGAAACCGGGCGATTTCGACCGCTTGGAGGGCGATGTATCGATGCTCAAAGCGGTGGAGATTGTTGACCAAAACCCCATCGGAAAGTCCTCACGCTCAAACCCTGTGACCTACCTGAAAGCCTACGACGAGATACGACGCTTATTTGCCGACGAGCCACAGGCCGTGCATACGGGCCTTACCGCCGCCTCGTTCTCGTTCAATGTGGCAGGAGGCCGTTGCGAGGAGTGTCAGGGCGAGGGCATAATCAAGGTGAGTATGCAATTTATGGCCGATGTGGAACTTGTCTGCGATGCTTGTCACGGCAAACGCTTCAAGGACGAGGTGTTGGAGATAAAGTATAGGGGCAAGAATATCAACGATGTATTGGAGATGAGTGTCGATGATGCCATAGTCTTCTTTGGCGAAGATACGAAAAACAGCACCTGCCGTCGTATTGTCGAGCGACTGCAACCCCTGCAAGATGTCGGCTTGGGGTATATTCGCTTGGGACAATCCTCCTCGACACTGTCGGGTGGCGAGAGCCAGCGTGTGAAGTTGGCGTCGTTCCTCTCGAAAGATAGCGAGCAGCGACAGATAATGTTTATCTTCGACGAGCCTACCACAGGTCTGCATTTCCACGACATAAACCGTCTTTTGAAGGCATTTAACGCACTGATAGAGAGTGGCCATACCATCGTTATCGTGGAGCATAATATGGAGGTTATAAAGTGTGCCGACTGGATTATCGACCTCGGACCGGAGGCCGGTGACAAGGGTGGAGAGATTGTTTTTGAGGGTACTCCACACGACTTGGAGCAGTGCGAGCAGAGTCATACGGGCCGCTTCCTTAAACTACATAACAAACGATAGAGAAGTGAAAGAGTTTGAAACATACAGCCTGCCGAATGGCATAAAGGGCATACATCGTCGAGTAAAGTCGAGTATCACGCATTGCGCTTTGGTGGTGAATGCCGGCACGCGCGACGAGCAGGTCGATGAGTACGGCCTGGCACACTTCGCCGAGCACGCCTTCTTCAAGGGAACGGCTCACCGCAAGGCTTATCAGGTGAATTGCCGTCTGGAAAACCTCGGTGGCGAACTCAATGCCTACACCACCAAGGAGGATACCACGATTCACGCCACCACCCTGCGTGGCGACTTCTCGAAGGCCGTAGAACTTATTGCCGATGTGGCTTTTAACTCTACATTCCCCGAAAAGGAACTTGCCAAAGAGCGTGAGGTCATAATCGACGAGATAAACACCTACAAGGATTCGCCGGCCGATATGATATTCGACTCGTTTGACGATATGATATTTGCAGGCTCGGAGTTAGGGCATAATATATTAGGTACAAAAGCCTCATTATCACGATATTCCACCAATCATATAAAGCAGTTCATCACACGCACGCACACCACCGACCAGATGGTTTTCTCCTCTATCGGCAACCTCTCGGTAGGGGCAGTGCAGAGGGTAGCGATGCGTTATCTGGCCGAGCAGGAGGCCACCAAGCGAGCCTTCAAGCGTACGGCACCTGCTATGGTCGAGCCGTTTGAAAAGAGCATAAACAAGCACACCCACCAGACACACTGCATAGTGGGAGCAAGAGCATACGACATCAACGCCGAGAAGCGTCTGCCTTTGTCGCTCTTAATCAACATCTTGGGAGGCCCTTCGGCAAATTCACGCCTCAACATCGTCCTGCGTGAGAAGAATGGATTGTCGTACAATATCGAGGCGGCATACACACCTTATAACGATTGCGGAGCGGTAGCGATATATTTCAGTTGCGACCATCACAACGCCGACCTCTGTCGCGAACTCCTTGACAAAGAGTTGCACACACTACGCACCACACGCCTTTCGCCGAGGCAACTATCCCTCACGAAGCGTCAGTTTTTGGCACAGATGGCTATCTCGATGGAGAACAACGAGGGTTATATGCTGGGTGCCGGTAAGAGTTATCTTGTTCACGATGAGATAGATACATTGGAAGAAGTTTATAAGAAGGTATCGGCCGTGACCTCTGATGAGATTATGGAGGTCGCCGAAGAGATTTTTGCCCGTCCTTCAACACTTATATATAGATAGTATGGATTTGTTGGAAAAATATATTCACGAAAACTCGTCGGCAGAAGATGCCCTGTTGCGCGAATTGGACCGCGAGACACATCTGCGAGTGATAAATCCCCGTATGATTTCGGGGCATATTCAGGGTAAATTGTTGGAGTTGCTGGTCAAGATGTTCCGTCCGCAACGCATACTCGAAATTGGCACTTTTACGGGTTATTCGGCTCTCTGTATGGCTGCCGGCTTGGAGGAGGGTGCAAGGATTGACACCTGCGAGGTTGATGACGAGTTGGAGAGTATCGCCCAATCGTTTTTCGACCGCTCGCCACACGGCCATAAAATACACCTACACATAGGCTCGGCATTGGATATAGCACCTTCACTGGGAGGGCCGTTTGATATGGTTTTTATCGATGGCGACAAGCGTGAATATCCCGCGTACTACCGTATGCTGATGGACAAGGGTTTAGTGCGTAGCGGCTCTATACTGTTGGCTGACAATATCTTATGGTATGGCAAGGTGGTACAACCCGTACCGCACAACGACCACCACACGCAGGCCCTCATTGAGTTTAACCGTATGGTTGTCGAGGACGACAGGGTAGAGAGCGTCATTCTCCCCCTGCGTGACGGCATAAATATAATCAGAGTAAAATAGCGACAATCAACTATAACGCCTTCTCGCGACTGATGTAATAGGTCATAGCGGCACCGACAAGATAGATGCCGGCCAAAGTCCAGACCACACCCTCGTAGCCGATAGGGCCTCGGAGCAGTTTCACAAGCAGAGGGCCGACAAATGCCGCCATACCTGCGCCCAGATTAAGCACCGACACCGCCGCACCCTTACGCTTCTCCACCAACGAAGGCACCAACGCTCCGACAGGGACAAATCCTGCCAGCAGCACACCCCAAAGGCAACCGCAGAGCAGAATAAACCAAAACTCGTTACATATCATCGGAGAGTAGTAGAAGAGCAACACACTCACAGCGCAACCGCCACAGCCAAAGAAGGTTACGGTGCGTCCCCAACCTATACGGTCTCCCACAACGCCAAAGACAAGATTGAAGATAATGTTGCAGAAGAAGGCTGCGCCCCAAATCGTCGCCCAAGCACTGTCATCAATGCCGTACGACATCAAATAGAGCGGCATAAAGACCAGAAAAGCGAAGTAGGATAGGGTATTTATCATTCGCACGATACCTCCCATCAGCACCTTCGGCTCCTCCTTGATGATGGCCAAGCCCTGCACCAACTCCTTGATTTTGGAGGTTTTTTCGCCTCTACTGACCGAAGCATCACCACCACCAAAGAGATTATTATCCTCCGAACGATTTATCCACAGAGCCATAGCGGCACCTATCGTAGCAAACACCACCGCCGTCCATAGTGCCGGCACAACACCAAACTCGGTCTTGGCGAAGGCTCCATAATATGCTCCCAGAACGTCCATACCGCCCGTACACATAACCCAAAACCAACCCTGCGCAGTACCAAGTTCCTCTCGGCCCACACGATAGGTTATCCAGACTATGAACGTATAGGCAAAGAGCGGATAGGCCAAACCCTTCAAGGCATAGGTAGCCACCAAAACGGGGTAGTTCATATTGCTCATTCCAACGCCCGCAAAGAGTGCCATACCCACAGCAAACAGCACATAACCGATTGACATCGTGCGTCTAACGCCGACACTCTCGGCAATGACACCCGACAACCACGACGACAGAGCCACCGCCACGCCATAGACAGCAAACAGCAGTTCGTTATCCATTCCTTGTTGCTGGATATACTTGCTGAGCCACGTCTGCTCGATGCCGACACCCATAGTAAATATAAGGATACCCAAAAATCCCCACGCCAAAGAGCGGGGCAGGCCAAATGTCTTCATAGGAAATCTGTTTTATTGTTCTGCGACCACAAAGATACGAATTTTGAATTACAAGATATAACACCCGTTACTGCCTTAATATAAACACCCTTATAAAAAAGCCACCCTCAACCGAATGAGAGTGGCCTGTTTATACCGACCAAAAGTGATTAGATAAGGTTCAAATCCTTCTTAATCTGCTCAATCTTGGCATCGAGACGTGCCTCAACCTCGTCATACTCGGCAACCGAAGCCAAAGGCTCCTTAACGCCGAAGTAGAACTTAATCTTGGGCTCGGTACCCGAAGGACGCACCGACACGATAGTACCGTCGGCTGTAATCCACTGCAAAACATTGCTTGCGTCCTGCTCGATAGGAGTGCGGACACCGCTACGCACGTTCAACTCCTGCAATGACTTAAAGTCACGGATAGTCAAGACCTCCGAGCCGGCCAACGCCTTGGGAGGATTGGCTCTGAAATCGACCATCATACGCTGAATCTCCTCGGCACCCTCCTTGCCCTTGCGAACAACCGACACCAAAGACTCGCGGTAGAAGCCATACTTAACATACAACTCCTGCAACCACTCATAGAGCGTAAGGCCCATAGTATCCTTGGCCCACGCAGCAGCCTCGGCAGCCAAAGCACAAGCCGACACAGCGTCCTTATCACGCACATAGTCGCCCGAGAGATAACCGAAACTCTCCTCGCCACCACCTATATATTTAGCCTTACCCTCGTTCTGGCGGATAATCTTGGCGATATACTTAAAGCCTGTGAGGCAGTCGTAGCACTTCACGCCGAAATGCTCGGCTACGGCGTTAGGCATAAGCGAGGTCACGATAGTCTTAACGACATACTGGTTGCCGTCCAAGTCACCACGCTCGGCCCAACGGGTAAGTTGATAACTCATCAAAAGGGTAAGAGTCTGATTACCATTCAAAAGCACATACTCGCCCTTACCGTTACGCAAAGCCACGCCGATACGGTCTGAATCGGGGTCGGTAGCCAACACCAAATCGGCACCCTCCTTGCGGCCCAACTCGATGGCCATCGACATAGTCTTACGCTCCTCGGGGTTAGGTGACTCTACGGTGGGGAAGTTACCGTCGATAACCGCCTGCTCGGGTACCATTATAATATTGGTAAAGCCGAAGTTTTTAAGCGATGCGGGCACCAAACGCATACCGGCACCGTGAAGCGGTGTATAGACAATCTTCATATCGTGATACTTGGCAACCGACTCGGGTGAGAGTTGGATATCGGCCTTGATGCGGTCGAGATAAATCTTATCGAACTCCTCGCCGAGAATGGTGATGTTCTCTGAATTCTTGCCTGTCAAAACCTGTGAATTCTCGGTAATCTTCGCAACCTCCTCGATGATATTAACATCGTGGGGTGAGGTAACCTGTGAACCGTCGGTCCAGTAAGCCTTATAACCGTTATACTCCTTGGGGTTGTGCGACGCAGTGATAACAACGCCCGAGTGCAACTTCAACTCTCTGATTGCGAAACTCAACTCGGGAGTGGGGCGCAAAGCATCGAAGAGATACACCTCGAAATCATTCGACGCAAAGATGTCGGCAACACGCTCGGCAAACATACGCGAATTATTACGGCTGTCGTGTGCAACGGCCACACGCACCTTCTCGCCTGCGAAGTTCTTCTTCAAGTAGTTTGCAAGTCCCTGAGTAGCAGTACCTACCGTATAGATATTCATACGATTGGTACCTGCGCCCATAATGCCGCGAAGACCGCCTGTGCCGAACTCCAAATCCTTGTAGAAACTCTCGGTAAGTTCTTTCATATCGTTGTCCATCAGCAATTTAACCTGCGCCTTGGTCGCCTCGTCATAATCACCGTCCAACCATTTTTGAGCCTTTGACAATACAGTCTGCTCCAAATCGTTCATCATAATACTATAAGTTTTTGTTATAAATACTCGTTGTTATTATTCTATTTTCTAATACGCAAAAATAGTACTTTTTTTTCAATTATTCAATATCAGCGAGTTAAAAAAACGCCTCAAAAAAAGTGTTGAAACTCTATATATAAAAAAAGATAAAAAACAAGCGGAAAAGAGATTTATTTTAACAAATTTATTCACAACTTTGTGGTGTCAAAGAAAGGCAAATCCGAGACGTGTATTTTATGAGTTGCGTACCATCTTGATATACAGGGTGGTGGGGTAAAACTCACGCCAAAGATAACACTTTTTCTCGGATAAAAAATGACAACAGAAGAGAATAATAGTAGTAATTAAGTTATAAAGAGAAGTTTCACAATGGCGAACGAGCATACATATCAAGAGGTGTGGAAGGCGTGCCTTAACATAATACAACAACACACTTCGCAGGAAGAGTTCGCCAGATGGTTCGAACCTCTCAAACCGCTCTCTTTCGACGGTACCAACCTCCGTTTGAGAGTACCCGACGGCTCTCACGCCCAGCATATCGAGGAGAACTACCGCCGCATCTTTGCGCAGGCCATCTTCGATTTGTTTGGCCGCCACACCAAGTTGCACTATGCTATTCCGAGCAGCGAGGAGAAGAGCCCCATATCGCCCACAGCCGATATGACAGCCATATCAGAGCATCTTATGCAGACAAGCACCAATGTTGTGCCACGCAATCCCTTTTTAATTCCCGGTATGAAGAAGGTGCGTTTCCCGTCGCAGTTGTCGCCCAAATACACCTTCTCAACCCACGTCGAGGGCGTGTGTAACCGTTTGGCGCGCTCGGCCGGTAAGACCGTGGCTCTGACACCCGGCTCGTCACCCTTCAACCCCTTATATATATATGGTGCGTCGGGTTTGGGTAAGACCCACATCGTACAGGCCATAGGTAACGAGGTTTGCGAGCGTCACCCCGAGTTGCAGGTGCTCTATGTTTCGACCAACAAATTTATGGCGCAGTTCCAGACTGCATATAAGAACGGTGATACAAACGACTTCATTCGCTTCTATCAGATGATTGACGTCTTGATTATCGACGATATTCAGGAACTCTCGGGTAAGCCGGGTACGCAAAATGTCTTTTTCAACGTCTTCAACCATCTGCAAATGGCGGGCAAGCAGATTATTCTCACCTCGGATAAGCCGCCTGTGGAGTTGCAGGATATCGAGCAGCGACTGCTCACACGCTTTAAGTGGGGCTTGTCGGCGAAGATTGATGTGCCCGATTATGAGACGAAGGTGAAGATTATCCGCTCGAAGGCCGACAGCATAGGCATAAACCTCACCGAGGAGGTTGTGACATACCTTGCCGACAATATTTCGGCCAACATTCGCGAGATTGAGGGCGCACTGCTTACACTCAAAGCCAATGCCTCGTTTATGGAGCGTCGCATCTCCACATCGCTTGCCAAGGAGGTTTTGAAGGCCTTTGTACACGTGAGCCAGAAGGATATCTCAATCAACCATATCACCTCGACCGTATGTCAGTATTTCGATATCGACGAGGCGGCATTCAACTCCACCAAGCGTACGCGCGAAGTGGCACAGGCCCGACAGATTGCGATGTATCTGGCCAAGTATCACACCAAACTGCCGCTGGCATCAATCGGTGCGGCCATCGGAGGTCGTAACCACGCCACAGTGCTTCACTCGTGCAAGGCGGTGAGCAATATGATGGATACCGACAAGATGTTCCGAGGTCAAATCGAGGAGTTGGAAAAGATTATCCAACACGGTTAAAAGATAGCGTCCGGTGTATGAAACTCCGGACGTTTTTCGTATATTTGCAAAAACACCGCACTATGGACCAGCCCAAGATAGAGAGAATGTTGCGTCTGATGAAGATGATGACCGCCAACACATCATACAGCGTCGATGATATGGCCGAGCGATTAGATATGTCGCGTCGCACGATATATCGCTATATAGATACTTTTCGTGAGGCGGGATTTGTCATCAAGAAGAGCGGTAACCACATACGCTTGGACAAGGAGTCGCCCCACTTTAAGGATATATCGCAGTTGGTGCATTTCACCGAAGAGGAGGCTGTAATCCTGAAACGCGCCATCGAGAGCATCGACGACACCAACCTGCTGAAACTCAACCTCAAACGCAAACTATATTCGGTTTACGACAATAAGATTCTGGCCGACACCATCGTACAGGGCAGTGCCGCCGCTACGGTACATACACTCATCGAGGCTATCGAAAACCGACAGCAGGTCATCTTGCACGACTACCGCTCGGCACACGGCAGCGCGGTGCGAGACCGTCGGGTAGAGCCTTTTGCATTTACCACGAACTATGTACAAATATGGTGTTACGACTGCGAGAGCCACACCTGCAAACTATTCAAACTCTCGCGTATAGGCTCGGCCGAAGCACTCGACGAGGAGTGGCAACACGCCGAGAGCCACAAAAAGGGTTTTATCGATATATTTCGTATGAATGGCGATAAGCGTCTGCCCATTAGACTATCCCTCGGACTTATGGCACGCAACCTGCTTGTCGAGGAGTATCCTCTGGCCGAGCAATATCTCACGCGTGACGGAGAGAGGTGGATTCTTTCGACCGAAGTGGCTGATTATGCAGGTGTTACACGCTTTGTCGTAGGACTTATGGACGACATACGCATCATCTCATCGCTCGAATTTGAGGCCCATATCGCCCGTTATGTAGAGCGTTTCTGGCCTAATGTCATTGATATCGAATAGGAGATTTAGAGAGTAGTTTAGAGAGTTTGGGGATTGTGCCTGAACTCTTTTTTGTGTCTGCGCCAAACTACCTAAATTCACCAACTTCCCTTCCGCAAAAAAATTCACACTTTTTTATTTTGTGTCACAACCTGTCACAAAAGGGGTGTTATTTTGCACTGTGAAACCAATAAAAAATAATAAATTATGCTGTTTGCGATACTTGTATTTATAGGATTGGGGGCCGATATTATCGCCTATCTATTGGGTCATGATGACAGATTATAGTAACAGATTACAGTAATAACACAACAATAAAACTTTACAACTATGGGAATTGCTTATCAAATCAAGTGCAAGCACTGCCAGGCGGTGTTTGATTACAGCCAAGACCAATCATTTGGTATGTTGCCTCGTTGCGTGGGTTGCGAGGGCTATGTAGAGACCGATATGGCTATTCGTTGTCCGGCGTGCAACCGTCGTCTAAACACCTCGCAGGAGGAGTTCAACGCCCAAGTGCAGACCGTAATGATGTGGGACTAACAACTTGCGGGTATGCTCTTTGCGATACTGTGTATTATCGGCATTGGCGCCGAGGTGCTCGGTATGCTTGACCGGCCACGACCGATAGAATTTACAACCGTTTTGAGAAAGGGTATCACTTCAAGGTCAAGTTTTTTGGGCACCAAACACTAAAAAAAACGACGAGAAAATACAAAATTTCACATATTTTTCTTAACTTTGAGTGATTATAACCTTTTTTAACGAAAAGTGTTTATGGCAGAACTAAAAGTTGGCGATATGGCTCCCGATTTTTCGGGCACGACACAAGAGGGTATAACTCTCTCGCTTTCAGAGTTAAAGGGCTCTCGTACGGTGTTGTACTTCTATCCGAAAGACAACACTTCGGGTTGCACGTTGGAGGCAAAGAGTCTGCGTGACGGCAAAGCAGAGTTAGCACGCAGAGGTTACCGGATTGTGGGCGTGAGCCCCGACAGTGAGCGGCAGCATCAAAACTTCTGCTCGAAACACGACCTTAACTTCACACTCCTGGCCGACACCGACCACTCCGTATGCGAGGCTTTTGGTGTGTGGGGCGAGAAGTCGATGTATGGCCGCAAATATATGGGAGTGAAGCGTACAACCTTCCTTTTGGACGAAGAGGGCAGGATTACCCACATCTTCGACAAGGTCAAGACCGCTACGCACTTCGAACAAATCATTAACGAATTGGATAAAAAATAGACAAAAAAACAATAAAACTATGGCTACTGAAAAGACACAAGTAAATGCCGACAAACTGAAAGTTTTGTCAGCAGTGATGGATAAAATCGAAAAGGATTTCGGCAAGGGCTCTATTATGCGCATGAGCAGCGAGGCCGTAAGCGATATCCCCGTAATCCCCACAGGCTCAATCACATTGGATATGGCTTTGGGAGTGGGAGGTTACCCCAAGGGCCGCGTAATCGAGATTTACGGCCCCGAGTCATCAGGTAAGACCACATTGGCTATCCACGCCATCGCCGAGGCACAGAAGGCCGGAGGTATCGCCGCTTTCATCGATGCCGAGCACGCCTTCGACTCGTTCTATGCCCAGAAGTTGGGTGTCGATGTGGACAATCTGCTTATCTCGCAGCCCGACAACGGTGAGCAGGCGTTGGAGATTGCCGACTCGCTGATTCGTTCAAGTGCCATCGATATCATCGTCATCGACTCTGTTGCAGCCCTTACACCCAAGGCCGAGATTGAGGGTGAGATGGGGGACTCGAAGATGGGTTTGCAGGCTCGTCTGATGTCACAGGCTCTGCGCAAACTCACAGCCAGCATATCGAAGACCAAGACCGTATGTATCTTCATCAACCAGTTGCGTGATAAGATTGGCGTGGTTTATGGTAATCCCGAGACTACTACGGGCGGTAATGCGTTGAAGTTCTACGCCAGCGTGCGTATCGATATCCGTCGTGCTTCGGTCATCAAAGATGGCGAGGAGCAGTTGGGTACCCGCACCAAGGTCAAGGTCGTTAAGAACAAGGTTGCACCTCCGTTCAAGCGCGCCGAGTTCGATATTATGTTCGGCGAGGGCATCTCGAAGATTGGCGAAATTGTCGATTTGGGTGTCGATTACGGCATCATCAAGAAGTCGGGCTCGTGGTTCTCATACGGCGAGCAGAAGATAGGGCAGGGCCGTGACTCTGTCAAGGAGTTGCTTGCCGGTAACGCAGAACTTCGCGACGAGATAGAGACAAAGTTGCGCGAAGCAATGAAGACACAAAAATAATTGCCTATGAATTACACTGCAGAGGACGAGGTTTTAATCCAAAGTAAGTGGGAGGAGTTGGTCGAGTCGTGCAAGAAGATTTGCAAGAACGAAGCCGACTGGAATTTCATAAAACGAGCCTTCTTCCTGGCGAAGGAGGCTCATCAGGGGGTACGGCGCCGCTCGGGCGAGCCATACCTCCTGCATCCTATTGCAGTGGCACAGATAGTTGTCGATGAAATCGGCCTCGGTGTTAAGTCGGTCGTAGCCTCGCTGCTTCACGATGTGGTGGAGGATACCGACTATACGGTCGAGGATATGGAGCATATCTTCGGCCCCAAGATAGCCTCGATGGTCGATGGACTTACCAAGATGTCGGGCGTATTCAACGCCGACACCTCACAACAAGCGGAGTACTTCCGCAAGGTATTACTCACCTTGTCTGACGATGTTAGAGTAATTCTTATAAAGATTGCCGACCGCCTGCACAATATGCGCACATTGGGCTCTATGCCTCAAAATAAGCAGATTAAAATCACAGGCGAGACAATCTACCTCTTTGCGCCGTTGGCTTACCGATTGGGCCTCTACGCCATCAAGACCGAGTTGGAGGATTTGTGTATGAAGTATCGCTTCCCCAAGGAGTATGCAGAGATACAACGACAAATCGACGAGACCTCGGCAGCACGCGAAGAGTATATACGCAAGTTCAACGCCCCGATTATCGAGGCCTTGGACCGCAACGGCTTCAAATATGAGATTTCGGGCCGCATAAAGAGCGTCTATTCCATCTGGACCAAGATGGTGCGCAAGCAGATTCCATTCTCTGAAATTTACGATTTATTTGCCATACGCATAGTATTTCAGCCCACCGACTTCCCCTCGGAGAAGACACAGTGCTGGCAGATATACTCCTCTATAACAGATATTTACACACCCAAACCCGACCGTCTGCGCGATTGGATAAGCATACCCAAAGCCAACGGTTACGAGGCTCTGCACTCTACGGTTATGGGCCCCGACGGTATATGGGTAGAGGTGCAGATTCGCACCCAGCGTATGGAGGATATTGCCGAGCGAGGCTTCGCTGCACATTGGAAATACAAGCACGCCACCATATCGAACGACGAAGACGAGTTCGACAAATGGTTGAAGATGATTCGTGCGGCATTGGACAGCCCCACACAGAATGCGATAGACTTTTTGGATAACTTCAAACTGTCGCTCTATACATCTGAAATTGCCGTATTTACGCCCAAAGGCGAGGCACGACACCTGCCATATGGAGCCTCGGCACTCGATTTTGCCTACGACGTACATACCAAGATTGGCAATAGCGCCATAGGTGCCAAAATCAACCATAAGATTATGCCCATCACCACCGCACTCAGCAGTGGCGACCAAGTGGAGATTATCACAGCCGAGTCGGCACACCCCAAGGCCGAATGGTTGGAGTATGTCATCACGTCGAAGGCCAAGCAGGCCATCAAGAACTTCCTCAAACGCGAACAGGAGCATAATCAAGAGCGAGGAATGCAGATGCTTGACGAGCAGTTAGCACGTCTGAATATCACGCCCAATCATCGCGTAATACGCAAATTGATAGAGGCTTACGATAGTTCAAATAAAGATGAACTTTACATCAAAATAGGTGCCGGCATAGTATCACTTGACAACCTCGAAAAGATTGTCAAGACCAACTCCAAGAACAAGATTTTGAAGTTCTGGACACTCTTCATCAAGGATAGCGACAACGACACCGAAGCCGAGCATCAGGGCAACGAGGCGCAAAACAAGCCCAAACCCTCGACAGAGAGCCCCAACCTTGTCATTGCCGAATGTTGCCACCCCTTGCCGGGCGATAGTGTAGTAGGCTTCAAAGACCCTGTTACACACCAAATTATCGTACATAAGGCCACCTGCGACGAACTCAATCGTCTGGCCTCACAACACGGCGACTGCATCGTCAAGGAGGCGATACAGTGGTCGCAATATAAAACACAGTCGTCGTTGGCCACCATCGCCATCGTCGGCATCGACCGTATGGGACTGCTTATCGACCTAGCAAATGTCGTTACAAACGATTTCAGCGTCAATATGCGTCAGGTGAACATACAATCCCACGACGGCATTTTCGAGGGAACCGTAAGCCTTTATGTGCGTGACGCCGAGAGCCTTAACGCCATTCTCGACCGTATGCGCCGCATCAAGGGTATGGAGAGTGTCAAACGAATGGATTAGCGACTATTATGAATAGTTTTTGGGTATTTATCGTAATCTGCGGCATCATAATCTCTATTGCGCAGAAAAATCAGGCAAAACAACGCCGCAGGGCTCATAACGACGAGTCCGGCGAAGATAGTGCGCAGAACGATAGGGCAGAATTGGAGCGTCAAATACGCGAGATTTTTGGCGAAAAATCACCACAGGGCGAAAACCCAACCTCACCGAAGCCCCAAATCCCCGTTTACACCCAGCCGCAGAGCGTCAAGGAGGTGATAAAACCCAAGAAGGCTACTCCCAAGAGTGCCCCGACAAAGGCCGCTATCGCCAAAGCGAAGGACAACAAACCCCAAGCACAACGCCCAAAAGCGGATAGCGCAGCCGAGAATAGCCCAATAGAGGCGATTATAGACGACTTCTCGATGGAGAAGGCCGTGATATACTCCGAGATTATCCGCCCCAAATGGGAGGAGTTTTAGCGCATACTTCGCACCCAAATAGATAGATTTGTTAAGATAGGGCAGTCAGAGTATCAAATCGCAGACGAAAGAGATTTACAGTCGGCAAATTCCAAACAACAAAAATATATGGCAACAATCTTTTCAAAAATCATAGCGGGCGAGATACCCAGCTATAAAGTGGGCGAGGACGACAGATACTACGCCTTCCTCGACATCAATCCTTTGGCAGTAGGGCATACGCTGGTCGTTCCCAAGGTCGAAGTGGATTATTTCTACGACCTCGATGACGAGACTTTGGCCGGAATGATTCAATTCGCCAAGAAAATTGCGCACAAAATTAAGGAGCGAACAGGTTGCAAAAAGGTCGCAACTGTCGTTTTAGGCCTCGAAGTAGCCCACGCACACATACATTTAATACCGATGAATAGCGAAAAAGATGTCGATTTTCGTCGCGAAAAGTTGAAATTAACGCCGGAAGAGTTCTCGGAAATAGCAAAAAAGATTGCGTTATAAGCAACTGTTTACAACTTTATAACTAATTGATAGATAGCGGGGTAGTTGAGCAATCAACGCCCCGCCTCTATTTAATATTTAACATAATTTAAGGGTTAAATCAACAAGTCTAATTTTATTGTTAATAACTTTATCGGAGCAACCCTAAAAATCTACATTTTGACATATTTTTACACTTGTAATTACATTTGTAACAACAATACATCTGTAAAAGATGCGTTTTAGTTACATCTGTAATACTCAAATAATGGTAATTCACGATATCGAATGTTACTTTTGTAAATATAGGCACACTTGCTTGCAACTATGAAAAATAGTTGTTTTTAGATAAATTCAAATACTAAACATTGCAATAATATACATTTAGAAATCAGCCAGTTACGGAATATAATTAAAGTGCAATACTCATTCTACGCTATCATATAAGCCATATACCCAATGCGCTAACAATATGGTTTGTTTCATACATTTACCTCCAAGATTATCAGTACTTTACGTTATTTTATATAAAGCAAAAGGTGATATTATCCCGATGCTTGATTTTTACGATAATTCATTTTATTACAATTGTAACAATTGTTAACAACTTAATTCGTGTTACTTTTGTATAATTTATTTGATTACAAAAGAAAAAAGTCTTATATTTGTAAAAAATATGGATTATGCGCGAAAAATTGCTTGTTTTTATGAAAAATGAGGACTTGACATCAAGTCGTCTTGCCGAATTGTTGGGAATACAGCCTTCGGGAATTTCACATATCCTTGCCGGACGAAACAAACCGAGTTTTGATTTGGTGCAGAAAATTCTGCGACGTTTTCCGCGCGTCAATCCGGATTGGTTACTTTTGGATAGCGAACAGATGTATCGCGACCAACCGGCCGAAAATTCTCAACCCTCCGAGAATGCGTTATTTTCAAACGGTACACCCACTGTGCAGGAAAATGAGAAAAATAGCGAGCAAATAAAATCTCCTGAGCAGAATCAAATATCGGCTGCTACCGCAATGATGAACTCCGACTCTCAAATTCACGGAGCCGTCAAGCGTATCATCGTGCTCTTCGAGGACAGGACCTTTGAGAGTTACGAAGTAAAGAGATAAGCCGGCGAAATCGGTAAGATAATCGCAATCGTCAAATTGCAAACGACAAATCAATCTCAACCAAACGGACAAATAGCAACTCGGTAATTATTCAGAGTTGTTGTTTATTCGGAATTTCGAAGTTATCGTTATTCGAATTTATGTTTATTTGGGGTTCTTGTTTAGTCAACGTTATTATATAGTTTAGGTGCGTGGCGTCATCTTTCCTTGCGATGTCATCATTTCCTATGACAACATCGTCCCTGTGACATCATCATTTTCTGTGACATCATCATTTCCTATGACAACATCGTCCCTGTGACATCATCATTTTCAGTGGCGACACCATTCCCATTTCACTATCTCGCCATACTTCCCCCTCTCCATTTTTAACATAATGTAAATATTACATCAAAACGAGGCTCTGGAAATAAGAGTACTCCACTTGCGATGATTCCGTATTTTTTTCATTATTACTCAACAACTTACGGAATTATTTAGCTCAGTGTTGTTGTACATCACTCTGAATATTTGTTTTTAGACTTTCACGTCGCTATCCTCCTCAAAGTAACGAAAAAACAAGGACTATATCATTTAGTTACACGCCTAAAATAGAGAATTCCGATAATTTATATCGGTAAATAAATATTTTTCCGTAATTTTGTGCAATACCGCCGATGATATCGGCGATGTAATATACATATTGCCTGAATATGAACAGATTACAGCGCAAAAACGGCATATTTAGTGTCCTGATTTTGGCAGCGTTGGCCATTGGATTTTCGCTCGTGGGATATGGCGAGGGCCATACTGCTATGCACATAGAGGCTCTTCGACACTCTGAAAACACCCCTGCGCCAACCCGTACATCGGTGATTTATGAGCGTCAATACTTGGGCCATACCGACCTGCTCCACCTTGAAGTCGATACCACCTATCACACAAGAGGTAAAAAGGGTTACCGTTACGAAACAGTTTGTAATAATAAGGTATCGTTGCGCTCGTTCGACCAAGGATATGTAAGATTAAACGCCGAGACAGAGTCTTGTTTTGTAGAAGGCGGTAGATATAAGTGGCTGAAAGTCAGCGACGAGAAAACGATACTTGGTTATCTCTGTCACCACGCTCTCGTTGTTGATGGCGACACCTCGTGGGAGGCGTGGTACTGCGATGCTCTACCCCACAGGCCCGATATCGCCTCACTGAAAAGCCGACAATCGGGGTTAATTTTAGCCGCCTGCAATAGCGACAAAACATACACGCTTAAAGCAAAGAACATAACACATACAATTATATAACAAACTAAAAACCAAAACTTTATGAGAAAGATTATGACATTTGTAGCCGCTGCGGCACTCGTTGCCGGCTTGGCATCGTGCCAATCGCACAACCGCCTCACATCGGCCGAGAAAGCCGAGGGTTGGCAGTTGCTTTTCGACGGTGAGACTCTCGACGGCTGGCGTTCATTCAACTGTGACTCACTAATCGGTGGCTGGCACGTTGTAGATGGCTGTATTCAGGCATCAGGCGAGGGCTCTGACGGCTCTGGCTACATCGTTACCGACAAGAAGTTTGCAAATTTCGAACTCACTTGGGAGTGGAAACTCACCCACGGTGGCAACAGCGGTATGTTGTATCATGTTGTTGAACACCCCCGTTACAAGGTTCCCTATGTCACAGGCCCTGAGTATCAGTTGATTGACAACGAGGGTTGGGAAGAGGTTAATGCTCCCGCCAAGTTGGAGGAGTGGCAGAAGTTGGGCGTAGATTACGCTATGCACCTGCCCGACTATGAGAAGATGCACGTAAATCCCGTAGGCGAGTGGAACAACTCGAAGATTATCTTCGACAACGGCCACGTTGAGCATTGGCTCAATGGCGAGAAGATTTTAGAGTTCGAGGCTTGGACCGACGATTGGTTTGCTCGCAAGGCCAGCGGCAAATGGGGCAATGCCACAGAGTATGGCTTGGCTCACGAGGGTGTTCTCTGCTTGCAGGACCACGGCGACCCCGCATCATTCCGCAACATCAAGATTAAGGAGTTGCCCAAGAAAGAGACATCGGAGGTTGTTTCACTGTTCAATGGCAAGGATTTGACAGGCTGGGAGGCATTTGGTTGCATCGAGGCTTCGGTTGATAAGGAGGGTAACCTCGTAACCGAGAATGGCGCCGACAAGAAGTATGGCTACCTCGGCACACGCGAGTACTACAAGGATTTCGACCTCACTGTTGAGTTCAAGCAGGAGGCAAACGGCAACTCTGGTTTGTTCTTCCACTCTTTCGTTCACGGTGGTTATGAGAGCAATGTTGTTAATGGCTGGCAGTGCGAGGTTGCTCCCAAGGGCAACGACACAGGTGCTATCTACGAGTCTTACGGTCGTGGCTGGCTCATTCAGATTCCCGACGAGAAGGAGAATATCTTGAAGGAGGGCGAGTGGAACACTTTGCGCTTGCGCGTTGAGGGTGACAATGTAAAGACTTGGCTCAATGGCGAGGAGATGATTGACATCAACGACCCCGTATTTGGTGCAAGCACAGGCCGTATTATGTTGCAGATTCACGACCGCGACGTCATCAAGGTTTCGTGGCGCAACCTCAATCTCACAAGACTCTAATCTTTTGAGTAAAATTTATAGCAAGTCCGGCTGCAAAGTCGGACTTTTTTATTGCCACACGACACATCTTGTTGCTTAAATTTGTATCTTTGCCGAAACTATATATATAAGGTATGCACAAAATCCTTCGTCAAATACTTTGTATGGCCACTACCCTGCTGTTTGTGGCGTGTGGGCATAGAGAACAACAACCCCAAAGTGATATTATTGTCACCATTCAACCACTGAAATACCTCGTTGAGACCATTACAGGCAACGATTTTCAGGTCGATGTATTAGTGCCGGCGAGTGCCAGCCCCGAAACATTTGAGCCTACGCCCAAGCAACTCATCGCGCTGAATGAGGCAAAAGCAGTATTTTCTACGGGCCTCATCGACTTCGAGAGTGCTTTGACCAAGCGTATGCACGACCAATCGTCGCTTATCGATTTGAGTCGAGGCATCGAACTTATCGAAGGCTCGTGCTCGCATAATCATAATCATCATCACCACAGCCACGCCGACGACGGCCACCACGGCGACCATCACCACGGCCATCATCATCACGGCATCGACCCACACATCTGGACCTCGCCCAAGGAGTTGAAGACAATGGCTCAAAATGCCTATGAAGCGATTATTGCCGAGTGGCCCGACTCTACGAAATATACCGATAACTACAACGCTTTAATCCACACTCTCAACGAGTTAGACACAGAGTGTGCCAATCTTTGCGCGACCTCTCCGGCAAAAGCATTTGTCATCTACCACCCTGCCCTGACCTACTTTGCACGTGCTTATGGCTTGGAGCAGATAGCCATCGAGGACGACGGCAAGGAGCCTTCGGCGAAGCATTTGGCCGAGATTATCGACAAGGCCAAGGCGATGGGCGTGAAATGCCTGCTGTACCAGACGCAGTATCCACGCTCGACGGTGGAAATCATAGCCAAAGATATGGGCGTCGAGTGTCAGGAGATAAATCCGTTGGAGGAGAATGTCGTGGAGAATATAATCGCCATAACTCGCACAATTACAAGCAATAACGCCGAATAATGGAATCACGCAAAACGCTCATATCACTACGCAATGTAGGTATTCGCTACGACGGTTGTGTGGCGTTGGAGGGTGTCAATCTCGACATCTACGACGACGATTTTGTGGGTATCATAGGCCCTAATGGTGGTGGCAAAACCTCGCTCGTGAAGGCCATTATGGGCAATATTCCGCATAGCGGCGAGATTGCGTTTGATAGTTCGTTGCGCCACCGCAACCACTATAAAATCGGCTATATGCCACAGGTGTCGGAGTTCGATATGCGCTTCCCCATATCGTTGGAAGAGGTTGTGCTGTCGGGGTTGCAGAGCGAGAAGGGCTTTCTGGGGCGTTATACCGCCGCCGACCGTCGTCGCGCGCAAGTGCTTCTAACACAGATGGGTATCGCCGACCTCGCATCGCGCCCCATTGGTGAGGTGTCGGGCGGACAGATGCAGCGTGCCCTACTCTGCCGTGCCATCATTGCCGAGCCGCGCCTCCTGATTTTGGACGAGCCGACCAATTTTGTCGATAACCGCTTCGAGTATGAGTTCTATAATATGGTCAAGGGCCTCAGCCAGCGTATGGCGATTATGATTGTGTCACACGACTTGGGAACGATAACAAGCGTCGTGAAGAGCATCGTTTGCGTCAATCGCTCGGTGCATCGTCACGACTCTAACACGCTCACTGCCGAGCAGTTAGAGAACTACAACTGCCCTATTCAGGTACTCTCGCACGGCCATATTCCCCACACCGTTTTGGAGCATCACTCCGGCGACTGCTGCCACGACCACGAGTAAAAACAAGAGCAAAGATGAAAGATAGGGAGTTTGGGCATTGCGCCTGAACTCTTTTTGTGTCTGCGCTAAATTCTCTAAATTAAAATCTTACCTAACGCACCAAAACAGCCCCACACTCCCAACATTAACTCGGGTAGTAAAATTACTACCCGAGTTAATGTCGATATGCCCTACCCTTTTTCGGGTTTTATAATTCCTCTTTTTCATATTATCTCGGGCAATGTCCCCAAGAGTGTTGTTCGTTTCGGAAAAGTTTTTTAATTTTGTAATAAATGAACAAAAATTTTTGCCTATGATAAGATAACAATCCATTAGGACATATAAACATAAAAAGCGTTAGCTTATATTCTTGCTTCCTTAAAATCGCCAATTTTATCAAGCAGTCAAGAGTAAAAGTTGATGCTCACACTATCATAATACGGTGTGGGCTTTTACTTATTTGACTGCAAGGTGTTTGGCGATACCGAGGAAGCAAATATAGGCAAAGTCCGCACTTTTTATTTTTAGTCCTCTCTATTTCAAACCATTACACAAGCGGACACACATCATTCTAACAAATAAAAATTTACTATTATGAAAAAAATTCATTTTATATTAGCCATAAGTGCAATGGTTTTTGCGACATCTTGTTGTCATACATTATACAACACTAGAACACTCCAAGGCAATTATGATGTACGAATGGATACCCCAGAAGAACTTGACATAAAGAGCAAGGTGCGTATTTTTTTATCGGAGGAAGATATCCATGATGAATATGATATTATCTCTGTTAATTTATACAGGCCATTCAGAATACCTGTTTTAATGAGTTTCAAGGGGCAGACTACAAAAAAATTCTATGAAAAGGCTGTAAAAAAAGCATACGAACAAGGTGGTAATGGAATCTTAATAACAGCTGGTGGATATTATAAAGTAATATGTCTTCATAATTGGGATAGCGACAATGCAGCCTCTGCCAAATATGTAAATGCAATCCTTGATACTTCTATAATGGATATATTTACAAGTGGCAATATAACAAAAATGTCACCGCGAGAGGTTAAGCGTTATGTCACAGACTTTGCTAATGAAATAAAATTCAATCTCAAAACTACCAAAACATCAGAGGAGGTAATTGTTCTTGGCAAGAAGATTGAGGTCTTAACTAGTTGGAATAATTCTCAATCAAAGCCAGACAAGAAACTTACCAAGAGTCTTGACGCCTATCGAACCTTGCAAAAGGCTCTTCAAAAGAAAATTTCCAAGAAGGAGGCTAAAAATAAAGCCAAGTAAGCATCATTATGCTAGATATCCAATAGTAACAAAAAACGGGCTGCTCGGTTGAGCAACCCGTTTTCTTATATGAAATTCGGCTAAATTATGCCTCCAAAGCGAAACGCTTGTAAGCAACGATTGTAGCCTCCTTGTCTGCCTGCTGCAAGTACTCGCGGATAGAAATCTTCTCGCCTACCAATGCCTGGTTCAAGAGAGTGTTCTCCTCGAAGAACTTACGCATCTTACCCTCGGCAATCTTTGCCAAGATAGCCTCCGGCTTATTAGCGTTCTTGGGGTCCTGCTTCATCATCTCCAATGCGATAGCCTTCTCCTTCTCAACTACCTCTGCGGGGCAGTCGTTCTCGTCGATAGAGATAGGAGCCATAGCGGTAGCCTGCATTGCGATAGTGTGAGCAACATCCTCTGAAATCTCCTTATTGAAACCGAGTACAGTACCCAACTTCTTGTTGAAGTGAACATAAGCGTTGCAGTAAGGAGCCTCGATGCGACCATAGTAAGCCAACTCTACCTTCTCGCCTGTCTGACCAGACTTCTCGGTAACAACCTCCTCTACGGTGCGGCCCTCGTCGTTCTTGATAGCCAAAAGCGCCTCCTTATCGGCTGCGTCAGCGGCAACGGCGATATCCAAAATTGCATTTGCAGAAGCCGAGAACTCAGAGTTCTGTGCTACGAAGTCTGTCTCGCAAGCCAAGCACAAGAGGTAAGCCTTCTGGCCCACAATCTTGGTAACAACAACGCCCTCTGAAGCTGTACGATCAGCACGCTTGCTAACGACCAACTTACCCTTCTCGCGGATAATATCCTTGGCGCGCTCGAAATCACCCTCAGCCTCAATAAGTGCTTTCTTGCAGTCCATCATACCGGCGCCCGTCATCTTACGAAGCGTCATCACATCTGCTGCTTTGATTTCCATAATCATCTAATAATTAAATTGTTAATAACTTCTCTTTCGCCTATTTGTTACTCCTCTACCTTCTCCTCGGTAGCAGCAACAACCTCGGCAACAGTAGCCTCCTCGGCATCAACAGCAGCCTTTACAGCCTTCTTGATGCGGGGCTTTGCCTCCTTCTTTGCGGGAGCAGCAGCCTCGGCCTCCTGTGCCTCCTTCTCCTTCTCAAGTTTACGCTCCTCGGTACCCTCTGCGATAGCAGCGCACACTACGTCAAGGATTGTAGCGATTGACTTTGCAGCATCGTCATTTGCAGGAATAACGTAATCGATATCTGTGGGATCACAACAAGTATCTACCATTGCAAATACGGGAATGCTCAAACGCTTTGCCTCCTTAACAGCGTTAGACTCCTTCTGAACATCTACAACGAACAACGCTGCGGGAAGACGAGTCAAGTCAGCGATAGAACCGAGGTTCTTCTCCAACTTCGCACGCTGGCGAGAGATTTGAAGTTTCTCACGCTTTGAGAAGTTATCAAATGTGCCGTCGTTCAACATCTTGTCGATAGTTGACATCTTCTTAACGGCCTTACGTATTGTGGGGAAGTTTGTAAGCATACCGCCGGCCCAACGCTCTGTAACGTATGGCATACCAACGGGTGCCACCTTTTCGGCAACAATCTCCTTTGCTTGTTTCTTGGTAGCAACGAACAACACACGGCGACCGCTCTTGGCAATCTGCTTCAATGCTGCTGCTGCCTCATCGAGCTTTACAACTGTCTTGTGAAGGTCGATGATGTGGATGCCGTTCTTCTCCATAAAGATATAGGGAGCCATTTTGGGGTTCCACTTGCGCTTCAAGTGACCAAAGTGAACACCAGCATCCAATAATGTATTAAAATCTGTACGTGACATTTTAATTTCTGTGTTAAATTTTAATTTCTCTTTACTTCAACCACTCGGTAGTAGTCCTTGACCAATCCGAGCGATTTTCCGCGACGGAGCAACCCGCAAGTAATACCTATATATATAATAAAGAGCAGTCTCTCGGGTTTCGAACTCGCGTCGTGCTTGCCGAAAATTCGGTCGTGTAAGGATTAACGCTTACTGAACTGGAACTTACGACGTGCTCCGGGCTGTCCGGGCTTCTTACGCTCAACCTCACGAGAATCGCGTGTAAGGAAACCGTTCTTCTTCAAGATTGAACGGTGCTCTGCATCGATTTGACACAATGCACGTGCGATACCCATACGAGCGGCCTCTGCCTGACCCTTGATACCACCACCATCGAGGTTGATGGTAACGTCATAACTCTCCAAAGTGTTAGTAACCAACAAAGGCTGCTTAACCTCGTATTGGAGAATGTTCAAAGGGAAATAGACATCGAGTGCCTTGTGGTTGATTGTAATCTGACCATTACCCGGCTTCACGAATACGCGAGCCACAGCGGCCTTACGGCGACCTACGGTGTTTACAACTTCCATACTCTTTACTTAATCTCGTTTAACTTAATTTCCTTGGGGTTCTGTGCAGCGTGAGGATGCTCTGCGCCTGCATAAACCTTCAAATTCTTGATGATAGCCTCACCCAGACGAGTCTTGGGAAGCATACCTCTTACTGCGTGCTCGATAACAAACTCAGGCTTCTTTGCCAAATAGTCTGCGGGAGTCGCAAAACGCTGGCCACCGGGGAAACCCGTGTGACGTACATAGACCTTGTCGGTCATCTTGTTGCCCGTTAATTTCACCTTCTCGGCATTGATAACGATAACGTTGTCACCGCAATCAACGTGAGGAGTGTAACCGGGCTTGTTCTTGCCTCGGAGGATTTTCGCCACCTGCGACGCAAGACGTCCCAATACCTCGTTGGTAGCGTCAATAACTACCCATTCTTTCTGAACGGTAGCGGCATTCAACGAGATAGTTTTGTAACTTCTTGAATCCATCTTTTACGTTTAGTTAATACTTAAATTTGTTGTAATCCATTTCCCGCATATTTACGGGTGCGCAAAGATAGTAATAATTTTTCATAATTCCACATATCGCGCAGAATTATTCGCAACTTTCGGGGCAAAAAATCAACATATCATCTCAAAAATCGTACTTTTTTAGATATTTTTTACCCCAAAGACACCAATCTCAACGAAAAAAGCCCTCTTCCAAACGGAAAAGGGCCTTCGATATATTCGGGATTGATTATCCGAGGAATGCCAACAGAATACCGGCGGCAACAGCCGAACCAACCACACCGGCCACATTGGGGCCCATAGCGTGCATCAAAAGGAAGTTCGACTTATCATACAACTGACCAACGGTCTGTGACACGCGGGCAGCCATAGGCACAGCCGACACACCAGCCGAACCGATAAGCGGGTTAATCTTCTTACCCTCCTTGGCAAATACATTCATCAACTTGGCAAGCAATACACCACCTGCTGTACCACCACTAAATGCAATGATACCCAGAGCAAGGATGCCCAAAGTCTTGAAGTTCAAGAATGACTCTGCGGTAGCGGTAGCACCAACCGAGATACCCAAGAAGATAACCACGATATTCATCAACTCATTCTGTACAGTCTTGCTCAAACGGTCAACAACACCGCACTCCTTCATCAAGTTACCCAACATCAAACTACCTACCAGCGGAGCAGCATCGGGCAAGAACAACGAGATGATAACGGTAATGATTGTAGGGAACAAAATCTTCTCGGTCTTTGACACCTGACGCAACTGCGACATCTTGATACGACGCTCCTTGTCGGTTGTAAGGGCCTTCATAATAGGAGGCTGAATAACCGGCACAAGTGCCATATAAGAGTAGGCCGCAATAGCGATGGGGCCCAACAACTCGGGAGCCAGACGGGCTGTCAAGAAGATAGAGGTAGGGCCATCGGCACCGCCGATAATACCGATACTACCACACTCATTAGGAGCAAAGCCCAAAGCATAAGCACCCAAGAATGTAGCGAAGATACCCAACTGTGCAGCAGCACCCAACAAGAAACTCTTGGGGTTAGCAATCAGCGGACCGAAGTCGGTCATAGCACCCACACCGATAAAAATCAAACAGGGATAGACACCCAACTTAACACCCAGATACAGCACATCAAGCAAGCCGAACTTACCTGCTTGGAACTGTGCCCAATCGACGTGACCTCCGGCAAAGAACTCCGAATGGAACATACCTGCACCCGGGAGGTTAGTCAGCAACATACCAAAAGCGATAGGGAGCAGGAGCAACGGCTCAAACTCCTTCTTGATGGCAAGATAGAGCAGAAGGCAGGCCACAGCAATCATAATGATATACTTATAGCCACCCTCGGCAAAGAATGCCATCACTCCAGAAGTCTCGACGAACTTGACAAGACTATCCAGAATAAAATTACCTGATTCAAGTAAAGCAACCATACTCCTACTCTATAACAAGTAAAACTTCACCCTCCATAACGGTAGCACCGGCCTGAACATTGATAGACTTAACAACACCACCCTTCTCGGCGTCGATATTGTTCTCCATCTTCATAGCCTCCAACACTACCAAAGTCTGACCGGCTGAAACAGTCTCACCCTCTTTAACATTGATAGAGATAACTGTACCGGGCAACGGACAAGTGACCTTCACGCCCGATGCAGAAACAGGAGCCGCTGCCGGCTTTGAAGCGATAGGGGTAACGGGCTTAACCGACAAGCCGGTAGCCGCAGGAGCAGCCACAACAGCGGGCTTTGATGTCGCACGCGCTGTCGCACCCTCAATCTCTACATTATATTTGATGCCGTTCACAACGACACGAGCCTCTGTCGAAGCCTCATTAACCTCGTCAACCTTAACCTCGTACTGGTTGCCGTTTATCTTTAATGAATACTTTTTCATTACTTTATAAATTATTTGCGTTTAGGGAGCTGTGTCAAGCCGTGAATCTTTGAGTTCCACGGAGAGTAGGCTCTTGTGATACGATTGATAGTAATAACCTCTGACTCACGGTCGTGCAAATCACTCTTATAGAGTTTCAAGGCAACAGCAATAGCCGCAACAATCTCGGCATCGCTGATTGCGTGGTCTGCATCCTCGACAGAGCCTCCGGCAGTAGCCACCTTGGCCTTACGCTGGCGGGTAAAGAAATAACCCATTCCCCTCATAATGTAAATCAAAAGGACCAACACTACAAAGACCAGCACAAAACCTACGAGAGCCATCAACAACATCTCGGGCCAACCTACATTTGCGAATTTATCCATAACAACTTATTTTACAATGGAATGTTAGAGTGCTTCTTGGCAGGGTTCTGCATACGCTTGGTAGCCAACGACTGCAAAGCACGAATAATACGGAAACGAGTGTTACGAGGCTCGATAACATCGTCGATATAGCCATAGCGGGCAGCGTTGTAAGGATTAGAGAACTTATCCTTGTACTCCTGCTCCTTCTCGGCAACGAACTTCGCCTTCTCCTCTGCATTGGTGAACTCGGCCAAAGCCTTGGCGTGAAGAACCTCCACAGCACCACTTGCACCCATAACGGCAATCTCGGCAGTAGGCCAAGCGTAGTTGATATCGCCGCGGATATGCTTCGATGACATCACGATATAGGCACCACCGTAAGCCTTACGCAAAGTAACTGTAACCTTGGGAACAGTAGCCTCGCAGTAAGCGAACAACAACTTCGCACCGTGGGTAATCACACCACCATACTCCTGACCTGTACCCGGCAAGAAGCCCGGAACATCAACCAAAGTAACCAAAGGAATGTTGAAGGCGTCGCAGAAACGCACGAAACGAGCGGCCTTGCGGCTGGCGTTGATATCCAACACACCTGCCATAAACTTTGGCTGGTTGGCGATGATACCTACACTCTGACCATTGAAACGAGCGAAGCAAGTGATGATATTCTTGGCATAGCCTGCCGATGACTCCAAATACTCGCCATTATCGACAATAGCCTTGATAACCGAATACATATCGTAAGGCTGGTTAGGATTGTCGGGGATAATCTCGTTCAACGAATCCTCCAAGCGTGCGATATTGTCGTTGCAGATTGCCAACGGAGCGTCCTCCATATTGTTCTGTGGCATATATGAGAGAAGGTTGCGAATAAGAGCGATACCCTCCTCCTCTGAATCTACGGCGAACTGTGCCACACCACTCTTTGTTGTGTGCATATTGGCACCACCCAACTGCTCCTGTGTAACGTCCTCACCTGTAACGGTCTTAACAACCTTCGGGCCTGTCAAGAACATATTAGATGTCTCGCGACGCATAATGATAAAGTCGGTAAGCGCGGGAGAATATACAGCACCACCGGCGCAAGGACCGAAGATAGCCGAAATCTGGGGAATAACGCCCGAAGCCATCACATTACGCTGGAAGATATTAGCGTAACCGGCCAAGGCATTAACACCCTCCTGAATACGAGCACCACCCGAGTCATTCAGACCGATGCAGGGTGCGCCGTTATTCATAGCCATATCCATTACCTTGCAAATCTTATCTGCCAAAGAGATTGACAAAGAACCTGCTGTAACGGTAAAGTCCTGTGCAAAAACATATACCAAACGGCCTGCGATGGTACCATAACCTGTAACCACGCCATCACCGAATGTATGCTTCTTCTCCATACCGAAGTCGTAGCAACGGTGAGTAACGAACATATCGAACTCCTCGAAACTACCCTCGTCCAAAAGCATATGGATACGCTCACGAGCAGTAAACTTTCCCTTTGCGTGCTGCTTCTCGATAGCCTTCTCGCCACCACCCATACGGGCAATCTCGCGATTCTCAATAAGTTTGGCTACCTCTTTTTTCTGAATTTCGCTCATAATTAAAATGTGCTTTATTTTGTTGAATTATTTATTCTTGTCCTCACAAAGTTCTGTCAAGATACCCTGAGTTGATTTTGGGTGAAGGAATGCAATAGTCATACCCTCTGCACCTGCGCGGGGAGTTTTGTCAATCAAACGAATACCCTTCTCCTCGGCATCAGCCAACTGCTCCTCGATATTCTCGCAAGCGAGAGCCATATGGTGAATACCTACACCACGATTCTCGATATACTTTGCGATAGTAGAGTCCTCTGATGTGGGCTCCAACAACTCAATCTTTGTCTGACCGAGTTTGAAGAAAGCGGTCTTAACCTTCTGGTCTGCAACCTCCTCGATAGCATAACATTTCAAGCCCAATACGTTCTCCCAATAAGGAATCGCCTCGTCAAGGCTCTTTACAGCAATACCAAGATGCTCAATGTGTGAAACTTTCATAATTTTTGATTGTTAAAAGTTATAAATTTTTATGTATGTAAATTTTGGTTTATCTCTCGCAAAAACATATCGTACGTTCTCTGCAAGTATTTTCTAAAAGAAAATCACTTCTCTCGGCACAAAACTCTGCAAAGTTACAAATAATAAAACTCTTTGACAAGAATTTATCGCTTAAAATTTGGTGGTTTTCACATCATTTGCACCCTTTTGTTACTTTTTTCACACACCCTCATCAATAGGCCGGCAAAACGCTTGCTTATTTGGGCAAAAATTACTAATTTCGCTCCTTACAAAAGGTGCCCGAAAATGAAGAAATTTATCATATTACTGACCTTAATCATCGGCTTTGCAACGAAAGCCGATGCCGAAAATATAGTACTCGGTGAGAAGTTGCCCGATATGCGCATCAGTGCGTGGCTGATGGATTTGCAACCCGACGACACGCCCTACACCTGCATACTTTTTCATCACTCCGAGAGTCCCTTGTGCGACAAGGTTATCAAGCGCGTTAAACGACTGATTAACAAGCATAAATCGGAATTCCGCCTCATCATCGTAACCAAAGAGGAGTATGCCGCTGCGGGCGTTGCCCTAACCGAACATCTGGCCGATAACACAGGTGTCGCTTTCGACGAAAGAGGTCGTACGTTTCGTGCCTTTGGCGTGAAATTCATACCCTTCTGCATCATCAGCGACAGCAAAAACCGAGCGTTATGGTGCGGCAACGGTGCGGCACTTGGCGAGCAAGTTGTAGAGAAGATTTTAACGACTAAAACAAAATAAAAATGGCTTTTACCAAAATAGAGCATTTCGAGAAAGAGTATCTCGATACTCATCACGACAGTGCGCTCAATGTCACCGAAGGCGTTGAGGACCAGCCCATTGTCAATCCCTACTTTGTGCGCAAGCGTCGCCGCACACTCTCTACCGACCAATACGTCGAAGGTATTTTGAGTGGCGACATCACCATTCTCTCGCAGGCCATCACGCTAATCGAGAGCAACAATCCCACGCATTATGCACAGGCACAGGAGATTATCGAGCGATGCCTGCCCCACGCCGGCAAGTCTGTACGCATAGGTATCACAGGAGTCCCCGGAGCCGGAAAATCGACCTTCATCGAGGCCATCGGAGGTATGGTTGCGTCGTTGCGTCACAAGTTGGCCGTATTGGCCATAGACCCAAGTTCGGAGCGCAGTGGCGGCTCAATTTTGGGCGACAAAACCCGCATGGAGAGCATCTCTTCAAATCCCGACATCTTCATTCGTCCTTCGCCCTCGGCAGGTTCGCTGGGTGGCGTAGCACGCAAGACTCGCGAGACAATCGTGCTGTGCGAGGCTGCCGGTTTTGATGTTATCTTCATCGAGACAGTCGGCGTCGGACAGTCCGAAACGGCCGTACATTCGATGGTCGATATGTTCCTTATGTTGCAGATTTCGGGTGCCGGTGACGATTTGCAGGGTATCAAGCGCGGTATTATGGAGATGGCCGATATGATGGTCATCACCAAAGCCGACGGCGAAAATATCCACAAGGCCGAGTTGGCGAAAGTACAGTATCAGGGGGCTTTACACCTCTTCCCTATGCCCGAATCGCAGTGGCGACCGAAGGTTTATACCTGCTCATCGGTAGCACAGACAGGCTTGGAGGAGGTTTGGAAGGGCGTTGAGGAGTATCTCGACCACATTCAGGCCAACGGATATTACGAAGCCAATCGCAACCGACAAAACAAGTACTGGATGTACGAGAGTATAAACGAGGCTTTGAAGAGCAGTTTTTATCAAAATCCCGAAATTGCCGAGCGCATAGAGGATGTCGAGGCTCGCGTTCTCGATGCAAAGATGAGTTCGTTTATCGCCGCCAAGGAGTTGTTAGACATCTATTTCAAGCGATAGACTACTCACAACAAAAAAAACGGAGGTCGTTTTCGAACCTCCGTTTTCTGATTCCACTACTCTACTATATAAATCGCAACAGATAACCCGTTGCAACATAGGTCAGGATATAGACAAGAATAAAGCACCCTACTCCCTTGCCGTTCTTCACATTTGTCGATTCGGCGAAGGCCTTATACTCCCAGAAAATCGACCATACAAACACCACGACTGACACAAGACCGACAATCGTAAGGATACCCATATGCTGCATCATAGCGTTTATATTGCCGTCCATAGCCAACGCAAAGACACTTTTTACGCTCGGAATTGCAAACATCAATGCATTGAGATAGAACGGAATACGCGCAAAGAGCGAGAATGATACCACATCACCCAAACGCACCTTCGATTTCGAGGCCATAGCACCGACGGCATACATTATTAGAGCGTAAATAGCCCACGCCGCAGTCAGACGAGCCGCAGCAGTCCATAGATGTATCCCACCAAAATCCAACTGCGTAAGCGAGGTCGGACGCAAGCCATTGAGCCAATAAAATACCGATGCCAATATCAGAGCCGCAATACCCCAGCACCAAGCCTTACGCAAAGAGAGATACCTAAACGGGTTAATCAATTTTTCGTTCATAATTTTCATGTTTTAAGGTTTATCTATTTTATTGTATTAATCCAGTTTATCATATCATTAAGCACCTCTTCGGATATCGTCTCCTCAATAGCCCCATAGTTAAGAGCCGTCGCAGGAGTACAGTGCTGGAACAGATGATTCAAACCATCATACTCCTTTATAAAATTCTTCTTATTTCTTGTAAGATTTTTATCTATGATTGGCAGATTATCCCGACTCAACACCTGCAAATCAAGATTTCCATTCACTGCCATCACAGGACATTTCACACGACCGATTGCCTCTGACGGATTATACCCCAAGAACCATGTCAACCACTCGCCACCAGCAGTGATACATTTCACAAGGTTTGCCTTAAAACCGTCAGGCAACACCAACTCATTATCCTTGCATAATTCTTCAATATATTCAGCCTTATCCGAAATTTCTTTACCCCCGATGCGATTCTTGTAAACAAGCCTTAAAGCAGTAGCATAGTCTTCGATTATTTCATGTGGCACACCTTGCTGTTGCATTATTGCCTCATTCTGGCCAACAATCAAATCCACGCCAACAGCAGCACCTCCTGCCAGCGAGATAAGGAAATCTATACTTTGGTTAGCACCCATCATAAAAGCGACAGTACCGCCTTCACTATGTCCTAACGCGCCAATCTTTCCGAACTTATCAAGGCTACGTAGATATGCAACGCCTGACTCTGCATCAGCTAAATTATTTTCAGTGGTTGACTCCTCGGTAGAGCCTACTGACTTACCAACCCCTCTATCATCATATCTTAATGACGCCACGCCATTTCTCGCAAGAAAATCTGCTATAACCATAAACGGCTTATGGCCGAAAATCTCCTCGTTACGATTTTGGCCACCGCTTCCTGTAACCATCAGGACGACTGGAACTGAACGCTTTTTACAACTTTCATAATTTATCGGATATGTAAGAGTTCCCGACAATTTGGCTCTTTCCGCTTCATTTACGAATACCACCTCTTCGGTCGTATATGCAAAAGGCTCCACCGGAGTTTGAGGACGCTTTAATTCAATATCTCCCAATTTAAGATTTAGAGGTAGCGACAGCCCATTTTGCGTAAAAATACCCTCAATACTCTCTTTTGAAACTTTATATCCTTTGTATATCGCCTTCAATATTGGAATAGATATATTCAGGCCATCTGCATCATTCTTCTGCAAATCGACAGGGATATCCTTTGCCCCTTGATCAGGCACATTCATAGTACATAACTGCTTACCATTCGGCTGGGTTTTGATTACAAAATTGATATTTAGTTTTCTTGCACCTAAATCTATTTCACCCGACCAACTCTCTTGCGATGTCGGCTCTTGTGCATGGCAAACAACAGATGTCATAATAACAACTAATAATGCCAATATTCTGTTCATAGCACTACAATATATTTTTAACAAAATTTTACTTTTCCTCCTGCTTTAATACTGCAATAATATCATCAAGGCGATTTCTCACAGTCGGATAACTCAACTTCAACTTTGCGGCCATCTCCTTCAAAGAGCCGCTACACATCACAAAATCCAGCACAAACTGCTGCTCCTCCTCCGACAAGAGCATCAATCGAGGCAACGGGAAATGCCCCTCAATATGGGTATCGCAATTCTCACACCCCATAGCCTGAACGTGCAAGCCACCCCCGCACGCAGGACAAATCTTTGGTAATCTCTTAACACCATTCATATCACTTTGTTTAAGGTTTTCAACACAAAGATAAAACAATATTTAATAAAATCAAACATTTCTTTATTTTTTTTAACAATACGGTTAATTTTATTCATTTTAGGCCATTTAATATACCAATAATGCCAAAACCATTCCGCAGTAACAGGACAACCCGACACAAAAAAAACCGCCCGACAACTTTGGTGTCGGACGGCCTTCATTAAAGTTATATCAGATTGCTGGTCTCTCTTATTTGTACATAAATCGCTTAATCGACTGCTTGGGAGTATGCTCGAAACCACCCTCCTGAATCTCAATCTGCGAAATCTGGCTGTAATTGGGCAAGACCTTGTTCAACTCCACACGGTTAAACTCCAACGCAGCCTTAATCTCCTCACGGTCGGCCTTCTGGTCGTCGGGCGTAAGAGCAACCAACGCAACCAAAGCGTGACCTCTATCAACGATAAGTGATTCGCCCACGTGCGGCATAGCATTCAGCAGGCTCTCAATCTCCTCGGGGTAGATATTCTGACCATTGGTCGAAAGAATCATACACTTGCTGCGACCCTTGATGAAGATATTGCCCTTCTTATCGATAATACCCAAGTCGCCGGTACGCAACCAACCGTCCTCGGTAAATGTAGCGGCCGTAGCCTCCGGATTCTTATAATAACCCTGCATAACATTATCGCCACGCACCTGAATCTCGCCCACCTTACGCTGTGCATCTTCCGAGTCGATACGAACCTCGACATTATCGGTAGCACGACCACAAGAGCCCATACGGAACGACTCCCAAGGCGAATAACCGATAAGCGGAGCGCACTCGGTCATACCATAACCTACGGTGTAAGGCAAACCAATCTTCTTCACAACCTCCTCGACTGGACGGCTCAACGCGGCACCACCCAAGACAATTGAACGCAACTTACCGCCAAAAACTGTCATCAACTGCGTACGCACCTTTTTGTATATAAGGTTGCGAACACCGGGAATAGAGGTCAAAACTCGCAATGCAGGCTTCTGCAATGTAGGCATAACCTTACCCTTGAAAATCTTCTCCAACACCAGAGGTACGGTAATCAATATATAGGGCTT
The DNA here is from genome assembly GCA_964594305.1 of uncultured Alistipes sp. Lineage (GTDB taxonomy): Bacteria > Bacteroidota > Bacteroidia > Bacteroidales > Rikenellaceae > Alistipes. The sequence goes on from CAZQMC010000001.1 coordinate 60,291, forward strand.
CACATCGGCCAACGCCTGCATCAAGATTGTAGGAGTAGGCGTCTTGCCCAAGAATGTGATGTGACCGCCACCACACAACGGATAGATAAACTCAAATGCCATACCGTACATATGCGCCATAGGCAACATCGAGAGCGTTCTATCGCCGTCCTGAATGGGAATACGGCTCAATGCGAACTCAATATTTGCCGAGAGGTTGCGCGCTGTAAGCATCACGCCCTTCGGAGAACTCGTCGTACCCGAAGTATAGTTAATAATGGCCAAATCGTCGATATCACCAAAGGTGTAGTTTGTAATAGCCTCCTTCATCGACTCGGGATATACAGCCGGAATGGTCGTCTCGGCCTCGGCTATCAACTCCACCAACTTGTCATCTTTCGAATCGAGAGCGGTAAATGTATCCACATCTATCACTGCCACCAGATTGGGCAACTCCTTCGGCATAGCCTCCCAAGTTGCAGCGTCGGTGAAAAGTACAACACTCTCCGAGTGATTAACCAAACCCGAAATAGCCTCCGGAGTAAAATCGTTGAGGATAGGCACTGCCACAGCCCGATAAGTCGCCGCAGCCATAAAACTTGTAGCCCAGCGGGCGCTATTCTTCGATGCCAAAGCAATCTTATCGCCGGGCTTAACACCCAAGCGGTCGAATATGAAATGTAATTTCGAAATTCTGGTTGCGATATCGGCAAAGGTAAATGTATCACCCTTGTAGTCACTCAATGCCGGTTCGTTCCACTTACGACGAATGGCGTCCTGCAATATAGCCAGGTAGTGACGCAGAAAATTCTTCTGCAAAATACTTAAATAATGTACCATATAATTATTCGCTAAATGTTTTCACACTGCGAATATCGCTCTTAAATGGAAAACCGAAAAATAAATGTGATATACACCCCCAATGTGGGACGAAATACATATAGGGGATAAAATCGGATAATGAGGGGTAAAATATATAAAAATAAGGTGTGAGAAAATTTTGTCCCACACCTTTATTTTATCCCAAAAGCCAAGAATTCACGCTCTCGGCGTATGTCTTCGAGATGGGTATATCGGGAACACCCTCGACACCCAATTCGATAAATACACCCTCCTTCTCGCGGCGCAAAACCTTGATAGCATCGATATTGACCATATATGAACGATGGCAACGCACTACCCGAGTATCCTTCAACTGCTCGGCGACCTGCTTCATAGTATTGCGAATCAACGCCTTTTTGGGTGAGTTATTGTTCATATACCATACGCACACATAGTTGTCGGCCGACTCAATAAAGAGCATATTCTCACGACGGACCGACAGGCGCATCTCGCCCTTGTCGTCCAATATATGCATATAAGCCGACTGTAACACCGTCTCGTTTTCGGCTAGACGCTCGCGTATAACACGCAACTGCGACACTCGCTCCTGCCAAATGAAATAGATATAGCACAACACATACGGAATGAGCAGAATCAGCACCGTCTTCATCAACGAGTTATGAAACAGCGTAATCACGTCCTTGCCGGTATCTGTAAATATGGCAGCGACAGTAAAAATACCTGCCATAATCAAAATTTCACATGCCACCCAAGAGATATACGTGACATAAGAGAGTGTCCTCTTTTTGGCTCTGGTGTACCAGCCCATAATACTACGGCTGATTGCCACGACAGCCATACCAACCAAAATCATAAGGATTGTAATGAGTTGCACAGCCAACTCGCGCGAAATCTTCAACCACGACAGGAAGTCCGCATCAATCTTATCGAAGTCGAGCGGACGATAGATGTTAATAAAAACCAATGCGAAAATAGGCACAAAGACTATCATCGCCACCTGATTTGATTTCTTATATATAAAGGAAGGTATAGGTGTCATATCTCTTTATCTACGGTTTCAGCAACAAAGTTAACTTTTTTTTTCTTAATTAGAAACATCATTCAGCACAATTAAAAGAGGTCGCGAGGTATGACACGCCACATAATAAAAGATACGGCCTCCTTGCGGAAGCCGTATCCTGTTTATCTGGTATCGTATCGAGATTATTGCTTATCCTTCAACTCCTTGTAAAGGGCGTTGTACTTCTCGTACTTCTCCATCATACCCTCCTCATCACGAAGGCGGAATGTAAGAGCCTTCAAAGTCTCAACGAAGTCAAACTCCTCGGGCTTCATCTCGTAAGCCTTCTCGATGTAGGGCAAGCCCTCCTTATAAACGTCGATAATCTTATCCAATGCCTCGTTCCACTCCTTGTTGCTGGTAATGCTGCTGCTATTCTGGTTGAACTCCTCGTTCATAGCATCAGCCTTATTTACATAGAAGTAACCGATGTAATACCAAGTATAAGCGTCGCTGGGGTCAATATCTACAACCTTCTTGAACGATGCGATACTCTCGTCAAAGTTCTTCAAACTGTAAAAAATTCGGCCACGACCATACCACAAACCGCTGTTCTGGGGGTCACGCTCCAAAGCCTTATCAACCATCTCGATAAGGTCGGCGGGGTTACCAATGTTAGCAGTAGAATCGGTATAGAGGTTGATAAGGCCCTCGACGATATTATCGTTGTTGGGGAACTTCGCCAAGCCCTCCATCAATACCTGCTTTGCACGCTCCAAGTTTGCAGCACGTACGGGAGAGTCATACTGCAAATAGTAGCACATATAGAGGTAGTAGTAGATATCGCCAGCCTCGTCAGCATAACCATTTACCAAAGCATCATTCAACAGAGCAGCACCCTTCTCCAATGATGCGGGATTCTGCTGACCATCAACAGTATAGAGGTAACCGGCTACATAAGGCAACTGGAAGTTCTTCTCGCCTGTGAAAGCGGGACTCTTCTGCACCTCATAACCCATTGCATAGCAATAAGCAGCCTCGGCAAACTTCTGCAAATCCATATCAATATTACCACACATCTGATAGTAATTTGTCAAGTTCTGCATATCGCCGGCAATCTTCTTCGAGATATTGTTATCCAACTCGTAAGCCTTGTTGTAAGACTCCAAAGCAACAGCAACGAGGTCCTTATCAAGAACCTTCTGTGTTACCTCCCAGCACAAAATGCGATTCTGGTCCTTGGTAGTATAAATCTTCAACCAAGGATAAACCCACTCATTGCACAACTGACCATTAACTGTAACGTCAGCGTGGCCCTCGATAGGCTCACCCAAATACAACTGCATATCGTCGATAGACATACCTACGAAGATATCCTTGGTTGCAGCAACGGCAGCATCATAATATGCCTTACCGCGTGCTACCCAAGTAGCAGCCTTCGAGCCCTTCTTTGCGTCAGCAACAGATGCGTCGGCCTTCTCCAACTTTGCCTTAACGGCGTCTTTGTTTACCTTTTGAGCATTTGCCATTGGCATCGCCATAACCATTACAGCGAATACCGCGAAAATTAATCTTTTCATAATTAATTTCTTTTAATGTAAAACGGTCTTGTTTTTAATTTTATTGTTGTTATTCCTTGTTTTCTGTCTGTACGGGTTCTGTTGCAGGCTCCTGCGCAGGCTCTACCACTGTGGCTTCACCCTCTACAACGACTCCGTTTTCGGCTATCTCCTCATCTTCACTAACGGGAACAGCCATAACCGAAGCAATAGCATCGCCCTCACGCAAGTTGATGATTCTCACACCCTGCGTAGCACGACCCGCCAAACGAATCTGCTCAACCTTGGTGCGGATTGTAACACCCGACTTATTGATAATCATCAAATCGTTCTCGTCGGTAACAGCCTGAATTGAAATCAAATCGCCTGTCTTCTCGGTGATATTGATAGTCTTGACACCCTTACCGCCACGGTTGGTGATACGATACTCGTCCAAATCGGTACGCTTACCGTAACCATTCTCCGAGAGTACCAAAACATCGCGTTTGGCATCGGGCTCAATACAAATCATACCTACGACCTCGTCGCCCTCATCGAGTGCGATACCTCGAACACCGGCACCCACACGACCGATAGGACGCACCGTACGCTCGTTAAAGCGGATAGCCTTACCACCACGAGCCGCAATCATAACCTCGGCCTCGCCGCTGGTAATCTTCGCCTCAATCAAGCGGTCACCCTCGCGGATAACGATAGCATTGACACCATTCTGTCGAGGACGCGAGTAGGCCTCCAACTTCGTCTTCTTAACAACACCCTCACGAGTACACATCACGATATAGTTCGAGTTGATATACTCCGCATCGTTGAGGTTCTTGGTGTTGATATAGGCACGCACCTTATCGTCGGGCTCAATCTGAATGATATTCTGGATAGCACGGCCCTTCGAAGTACGTGTGCCCTCGGGAATCTGATAAACCTTCAACCAATAGCAACGGCCCTTCTCTGTGAAGAACATCATCGTATTGTGCATCGAAGCCACGTAGATATGCTCGATAAAGTCCTCATCGCGCGTAGCACTACCCTTCACACCTACGCCGCCACGATTTTGTGTGCGGTACTCGGCCAAAGGAGTACGCTTGATGTAACCCATATGCGAGATGGTAATAACCATATCCTCATCGGCATAGAAATCCTCGGGATTGAACTCCTCCGACGAATAGACAATCTCGGTACGGCGCTCATCGCCATAAGTTGCCTTAATCTCGGTGAGTTCGTCCTTAATAATCTGCATCTGCATATCGATACTCGCAAGCACCTCATTGAAATAGTTAATCTTACGCTCCAACTCGGCGTGCTCGTTCTCCAACTTCTCGACCTCCAAGCCTGTAATCTGACGCAGACGCATCTCAACGATAGCCGCCGATTGAAGTTCGCTCAATCCGAAACGCTCCTGCAATGACTGCTTGGCAATCTCGGTAGAGCGCGATGCCTTGATAATCTGTACTATCTCGTCGATATTCTGCTGTGCGATAATCAAGCCCTGAACGATGTGCATACGCTCCTGCGCCTTACGCAAATCAAAGCGGGTACGACGTACCACAACATCGTGACGATGCTCAACGAAGTACTTAATCAAATCCTTCAAATTCAAAAGCATCGGGCGACCATTCACCAAAGCGATGTTATTTACCACAAATGAGGTCTGCAACTGGGTATTTTTGAACAAGGTATTCAATACCACATTTACCGAAGCGTCACGCTTAATCTCGATGGCGATACGTGTTCCGTTGCGGTCACTCTCGTCGTTGATATGCGAGATACCCTCCAACTTCTTCTCATTGACCATCTCGCCGATACGCTTACACAACTCGGCCTTATTGACCATATAGGGAATCTCCGAGATGATGATGGTCTCGTGACCATTGTCGGCAGTCTCTATCTCGGCCTTGGCACGCATCATAACGCGGCCGTGGCCCGTAAGCAAAGCCTCCTTAACGCCCTCGTAGCCATAAATCAACGCTCCTGTGGGGAAGTCGGGGCCTTTGACATACTGCAACAACTCCTCGCACTCGCACTCCGGATTGTCGATATAGGCACAGCAGGCATCTACAACCTCGCCCAAATTATGGGGAGCCATATTTGTAGCCATACCTACGGCAATACCGCTGGCACCATTCACCAACAACAAAGGAATCTTCGTAGGCAATACAGTAGGCTCCTTGATGGTATCGTCAAAGTTTGTAGTCCAATCGATTGTCTCCTTCTCGATATCGGCCATAACCTCGTCGGTAATCTTCTGCATACGGGCCTCGGTATAACGCATAGCCGCAGCCGAGTCACCGTCCATAGAACCGAAGTTACCCTGGCCCTCTACCAATGGATAACGCATAGCCCAATCCTGCGCCATACGCACCATAGCCTCATAAACCGAACTGTCGCCGTGTGGGTGGAACTTACCGAGTACATCACCGACGATACGGGCAGACTTACGAGTTGGCTTATCGGAATAGAGATTAAGTTCTGCACTCATATCGTACAAGATACGACGATGTACCGGTTTCAAGCCGTCACGCACATCGGGCAACGCACGCGACACGATAACCGACATCGAGTAGTCGATATAGGCCGTTTTCATCTGTTCTTCGATATTGATGGGAACAATTTTACCCGTCAATTCGACGCTCTTTTCTTCTTCAGTCAACATAAAATTTAAGTTTTCCAAATTAGCGCTGAAAGCGCAATAGTTCTAACAAACAAAAGTAGTGTTTATTTTATAAATAAACAATTTTACACACCGCTTTTTTGCACTATTTGCGATTTATTTTTGAAAACACCTCGTTTTTGCCCGTTTTTAGCCCTTTTGACGGCAAAAAAAATTTCTCCCGACACCCTGCCGAGAGAAATTAAGGTTTGGTAATCGCAGTCGCCGATAACCGCTATCGAAAATCTATAATCTCATAATCTTTGTAGGCCGAACGATTGAAGCGTTTAACCACATTACCCGATGTGCGGTCTATACTCTTCACCTCGACAACCACGCTATCGCCATAAAGTCTATACTCCACACTCTTCGGACGACCCACATTTGGCTCTACCACAAGCACTATCTCGCCCTCTATCGATTGATCCTTGGCCTGCAAACGCACAACAACCTCACCGTCGCTCTGCTCCACTATCGCCGCCTCGTAATCCTCCTCGACAAAGTCGAAGCAACGAGTGGGGTTGTCCAAAATATTGCGGCTCGAATAATCCATAACATCGATTGTCACCTCCTTGCGCTGATTATCCACCTCATAACGCGCCTCGCCGTCGCAATAGACCTCGGCATCGGAGATATCAATGTAATAGGCATCGCCCTTGACGCAATAGCGACCGGCAGAGGTATAGTCAGCTGCCGAGATAGTAAACTCCACCTCATACCCCTTTTGAGCGTTCATATACTCTGACACACTTTGCAGCACCTGCCACACCGGCTCGTCGGCCGACACAGCCGATGCGAAAAATATAGCCACAAAAGATATAAAAAACCTACGCATACGCACTCGCTTTCTTATAAAACGCACAACACGTCGAAAAAAGTATTACGACAAGCCTAACTCCTGCAATTTTGCCTCCAACGACGGCATATCGTAATATTTCACCTCACGCTGTTTCTTCGAGCCACCTTGCGGGCCACCTATGATTCCCACGCGCTCCAACTGCATAAAGATTCGGCCGGCACGATTAAAGCCCACCTCGAAATTACGCTGTATGAGCGAGATAGAGAGTTCGCCATTCATCACCGCAAAGCGAGCCACCTCGGCAAAAATCGAGTCGTATTTTATAGCCGCGCCTCTCTCGCCATCCGACATCGAAGCACCTCCATCACCCTCCGACTCGGGCACATAATCCGGCAAAAGATAGGCATCTGTATAGCCCTGTTGTTTTGATATAAAATCGACCAATCGTTCCACCTCCTTCGTCTCGACCAAAGCACACTGAATACGAGTCAAATCGCCATCTTTCGAGAAGAGCATATCGCCTCGACCAATAAGTTGGTTCGCTCCCGGCTGGTCGATAATAGTACGCGAATCGACCGTCTGGATAACACGGAACGCAATACGCGATGGGAAGTTAGCCTTAATACCTCCCGTAATGACCTTAACATCGGGTCGCTGGGTAGCCACAATCAAATGGATACCCACAGCACGAGCCTTTTGTGCCAGACGCATAACAGGCACCTCGACCTCGCGAGCCGTCATAATAAGGTCGGCGAACTCGTCAATAATCACAACGATATATGGCAGGAAGCGATGTCCTTTATTGGGATTTAGTCGTCGAGAGGTAAATTTCTCGTCATACTCGACTATATTTCGCGCCGTAGCCATCTTCAACAACTCCAAACGGCGGCCCATCTCCTCGACTAGCGAATTCAATACATACACCGCCTTCTTTGGCTCGGTAATGATAGACTCCTCCTCCGACTCCATCTTCGCCAAGAAGTGCCTTTCGAGTTTATTATATACCGAAAACTCCACCATCTTGGGGTCAATCATCACAAATTTCAACTCGGCGGGGTGTTTTCGGTAAAGCAACGAGGTGATGATTGCATTCAAACCGACCGACTTACCCTGTCCCGTAGCACCTGCCACCAGCAAGTGGGGCAACTTGGCAAGGTCAAATGTAAAGTTCTCATTCTGAATCGTACGGCCAATCACAATAGGCAACTCCGCCTTCGACGATTGGAACTCCTCGGAACAGATTGACGAGTACATCGACACAATCTGCTTATCGCGATTTGGCACCTCGATACCAATCGTTCCCTTACCCGGGATAGGCGCAATAATACGAATACCCTGCGCACGAAGGCTCTGCGCAATATCCTTCTCCAAGCCCTGAATCTTCGAAATCTTAACACCCTGTGCCTGTGTAATTTCGTAAAGCGTAACCGTAGGGCCTATGGTCGCATCAATCGACACGATAGGAATACCGAAATATTTGAGTGTCTCCTGAATACGGTGCTTGTTTTCGGCTATCTCGGCATCGCTCACCTTGTGAGGCGACTTATAATCCTCCAACAACGACACGTGCGGTTTTTTATAATACTCCAAGTCGAGCAACGGATTATAAGGCTCAATCTCTATATCCTCCTCGCTCATCGTCTTGGGCTTATACTCTCGCACCTTGATAACCAAAGGCTCCTCATCTTCATCGCTCGGCATATCCTGCTCCTGCTCGTCCTCCTGTGGAGTGTTGTCCTGCTCCTCAACAGTGAATTCATATTCGTCAGACGGCACATCGTCGTCAGACTTTACCGGTTGACTATCCAGCAATCTATCCACATCGATTTTATTGGGTACAGCACCCTCATTAGGCTCGACCATAAAGAGGTAATCGTCGTCACTCGGCGCCTCTGCCACGACACTCTCCTGTTCGGCTATTGTCGTCATTTCGTCACCGGACGGCTCCACATCGGGCAACCGCTCATCAACCTCATTATCAATCTCTTGTGTCTCCTCTTCACTATCTCGATGTGAAATACGCTCCTTGACCTTACCAACGACGCTCTCGCCCCTTTGCACGACACCATCGACACCTCTGTTTACAAGCGATATGACACTGCGATTGATATAAACGCCCGTCAAAATCCACCCCGTAATCAGCACCAAAACAAGTCCGAAAGTACCTATCAAACCCATAAGGTCATCGGCACACGCCTCACCCCAGCGACCACCGATATCGTAAGGCACACCAAACTGCAAATCGATAAAGCCCATAGTCACCGAGCCAACCACGACAAGCAGAGCCGCACTCAACCCCACGTGATTAAAGTGCAACCTCTTTTTGCGGAATATACGCCAGCCGAGCAGTGTTATAACAATCGGCAAAAGGATACCGAACACACCAAACGAGCAATCGACAACAAGATAGGCGATGTTCGCACCCAGACTGCTGCAAATATTCTCATACGGCACCACAACACCCGTCAGGGCTTCATCATTACGCAAAGCCGACAGGTCTGACGACCAATGGAAAAAGTGCGACAGAACAGAAAAAAACGATAAAATTCCAAGTATAAGCAACAGGAAACCCGTAAGCCACAGCGCATTGTCATTCGACGCCGGAGCCACACTCTTTTCCTTGCTCTTCTTTTTTGTATTTCGTTGTGCCATAATATCTTACAAAATAAGGGACATAGGCCCCATTACTACTAAACTACTCAATATCAAACGCCTTGCGTTCCAAACGACGGCGATAGGCCTCGTCGGCAAAGGTTATAAACTCAAAGGTCGGCTTATGCCCCACTCCGGCCCTTAAATCATACTCATCGAGCAGACTCTCGACGCGATTTTCGACCGCCTCGCCCGAATCGATAATGCGCACATCTCGCTCACCGACAACCCGCTCAATCACATCACGCAGGAAGGGATAGTGCGTACAACCCAGCACAATCACATCGGCTCCCGCCTCGATGATAGGCTCGACAACTCGTCGCACAAGTCTCTCGGTATGCTCGGTATGTTCCTCGTCGCGCTCGACAGCCTCGACAAAACCTTCGCCCACCGACTTCAAAACCTCGACACCCTCGCCATAGCGTGCCAAAGTATTCAAAAACTTACCGCCCGACAGACTACGCTCGGTAGCAACCACACCCACGACACCACTCTTTGTCGTCAGGCAGGCGGGCTTCACTGCCGGCTCCAAGCCCACAAACGGCACATTCGGAAATTGCTCTCGCAGATACTCTATGGCTGCTGCCGTAGCAGTATTGCACGCCACAACTATAAGTTTGCAACCCCTATCAAGCAGCACCCGCACCGATTTCTCGGCCAAGGAACGTATCTCCGCCTCGGGTAACGAGCCATAAGGGCAATTTGCTCCATCTCCCAAATATATCAACGACTCCTCGGGCAGAGCGCGATACAACTCCCGCCACACCGAAAGGCCTCCAAAACCCGAATCGTAAATACCTATGGGATTATTACTCATCACTCCTTAATTTGCTGCAAAATCAATTCAATAATCTCGACGTCGCTATACCTCTCACACTCGATAATCGTCGTCGCCTTGGCATAATACGGCTCACGCTCGGCCATATTCTCACGCATAAACGCCACCAACTCCTCGTCGCTGAGGCCTCGTAACTTGGGGCGTTTCTGCCGACCGTGAGGACTGAGGCGCGAGGCTATCTGCTCGGCTCTGCGACGCAGATAAAATGTCTGCCCCGCAACATTCATAAACGCCATATTGTCACCCCACACAGGCGTTCCGCCTCCCGTCGAGATAATCAAACACTCATCTCGCAACGCCAACTCCTCCAAGAGTGCACGCTCGGCCTTGCGGAAATACTCCTCACCCTCGTAGTGAAAGATATCGGCTACCGAAGCACCTTCGCGACTCTCTATCGTGGAATCCATATCGACAAAGGTGTAGCCCGCAGCCTTGGCAATCTTACGCCCCAGCGTGCTCTTACCACAGCCCATATATCCCACCAAAAAGAGTTTCATAGCCACAAAAATATATTTAGAACAGGTTGAGTTGCTCAGGATTAAGCACAACGGCCCGCTCCTCATCTTCCTTTGTCACAGGCTCGGGGTCATACTCCGTAACGACATTCGGCTCAACGTTCATAACGCTCTCCAAATCGACAATATTATCGTCGCCGGCATCAACAACAGCATCGGCATCGCCCGCCACGCTATCCTCGGGCATCTCCTCCGACTCCATCTGCGGTTGAGACTCCGACTCCGGTTGTTCTTGTGGCTCCGGCTCGATAAAATGCAATGTATCGACATCGTAAGTCGTGATACGCTTACCCTTGGCACGATGACTCTTCACACCGATAAATGAATCGACATCGACCTCGTCGGCAGGACGTGCAGCGTGTGCGCCCTTATAGGTCACCACCAATGTAGCGCCCTCACAACCTGTAATAGCGACAAACTCCATCGTCGCCTCATCGTCCAAGAATGACTGCATACGCTCGCTGGCCTCCAACTGGAAGCGTTTCATATAGTAGTAGCCCTGCTCCTTGTCGAAATAACACAGGCTATACACCTTGCCTGCGACATATCGCTCGACACGCACCGTCTCATCGGGGAAGTGCTGGTCCACACCAAAGCCCGTGATATAATATTGGTATTTCGAGGTCCAGACCACAATCTTATCTTCGCCCTTGAACTCACCGAGCAACACACCTCGGCCGTCGGTATTCAGGCGACGCACATCCTCGTCGTACCAGATATTCTGGCCACCCAAAGTCGAAGTACCACGCTCCTTCAAAACAATCTTGTGAATACCATAGCGCGAGAACAAGTTACCCTGACTCTGACGGCCCTTGATTGCGACCGTAGAGAAGTCCAAATCGACAATCACCTTCTTTAAGCGTGGGCGTGGGCGGAAATAGATTTTCAGCACCTCGGCCTCGCCATTGGGATTGACCGACATATAGAGAATCTCGCTCTTGGGCGTACCCTTCGTCAAATCGTACTCCTTGTCGCGCGTGATGCTCTTAATGGCGCATCGTTTCATCATAATAGCACCACCTCGGCCGTCACGATACAAGACATTGTAAATCGTGCGCTCGTCGTTACGCTTAAAGACACCTATGTAATAGATATTCTTATCGAAGAAGGCTTTGTCGCTAACCTTGGTAATCGTATAGCGACCGTCCTTCAAAATCACTATCACATCGTCAATATCGCTACAATCGCAGACAAACTCGGCGTCCTTCATACCCTTACCAATACCGAAGAAACCCTCGGCTCTATCGACATAGAGTTTGGCATTGGTAACGGCCACCTTTGTAGCCTCGATGGTATCGAACTCACGAATCTCGGTCTTACGCTCACGACCCTTGCCATACTTCTCGCCAATACGCTCGTAATAGGCCACAGCATAGTCGGTCAAGTGGGCCAAATCATACTTCGTCTGCTTGATATCGGCCTCTATCTTCTTTATCTCGTTGTCGGCCTTCTCGGAATCGAACTTCGAGATACGAATGAACTTCAACTCCGTCAGACGCTTCACATCATCTTCGGTAACCTCTCGGCGCAACTGCTTTTTGAAGGGCTCCAAGCCCTTATCCACCGCAGCATAGGCCTCTTCGTGCGAGCGACAACCCTCGATAAGTTGATAGAGTTTATTCTCGATAAAAATACGCTCCAACGATGCGGCGTGCCAAGCCTCATTGAGTTCAAACAGACGAATCTCCAACTCCTTGCCAAGCAGAGCCTTTGTATGCTCGGCCGAGCGACGCAGAATATCCTTCACACCCATAAAATGGGGTTTATCGTCACAGATAACGCAGGCATTGGGCGAGATAGAGACCTCACACGCTGTAAAGGCATAGAGTGCATCGATAGTCTTATCCGACGACTCGTCATTTGCCACGTGGATAACTATCTCAACCTTGTCGGCTGTCAAGTCATCGACCTTCTTAATCTTAATCTTACCCTTTTCGTTGGCCTTGATAATCGACTCTTTAATCGACTCCGAAGTGGTCGAGAATGGAATCTCGGTGATAACCAAAGTACGTTTATCAACCTTCGAGATACGCGCACGCACCTTCACAGCACCACCACGAAGACCGTCGTTATAACGGCTTGCGTCCATAAGACCTCCCGTCGGGAAGTCGGGCAGAAGTTGGAAATCCTCGCCGCGCAGGTGAGCAATACAAGCCGAAATCAACTCATTGAAGTTGTGTGGCAGAATCTTCGAAGCCAAACCTACGGCGATACCTTCGGTACCCTGTGCCAACAGCAACGGGAATTTCACGGGGAGTGTAACAGGCTCCTCGTTACGACCGTCATACGAGCGCATCCACTCGGTGGTCTTGTTATTATAGACCACGTCGAGCGCAAACTTCGACAAGCGCGCCTCGATATATCGGCCCGCAGCAGCCTCGTCACCCGTGAGGATATTACCCCAGTTACCCTGCGTATCAATCAAAAGGCCCTTCTGGCCGAGTTGCACCAACGCATCTTTGATAGAGGCGTCGCCGTGAGGGTGGTATTTCATCACATCACCCACGATGCTCTGCACCTTTGTCCTGACGCCCTCGGCACAGTGACGCTTCATCGTATGCAGGATACGACGCTGCACAGGCTTCAAGCCATCGTCGATATGCGGCACGGCACGCTCCAAGATAACATACGAAGCATAGTCCAGAAACCAATTCTGATACATACCCGTAAGTTTGCGCATATTGCCCTCGTCGCGCAACAATCGAGCATATTTACTCTGTGTAATGGGAGACTGCTCGCCCTCCAACACCTCATCGTCGGCAAGTTCTGCACTCTGCAACTCTACGACATCCTCCTGCTGAATTATATCCTTATCTTCTGCCATTTATGGTAGATTTTTCTTTCGTTTCCTAATTTATTTCGCTTGCGCTGCTTTTCCGCTCACATCACTTTTCGCTTGCGTCATTTTCCGTTTGCGTCACTTTTGATTTGCGCCATCTTCCGCTCACATCATTTTCCGCTTGCGCCACTTTTTATTTACGCCACCCTCGGCCTACGCCACAACCTCGTCGGTAATATCCTCCTCGATACGCAGGTTGTCGATGATAAAGCCCTGACGCTCGAAGGTATTTTTACCCATATAGAACTCCAACATATCGCCTATTGGGTCATCTTTTGTCAGGCGCACCTTATCCAGACGCATATTCTCGCCTATCAAATCCTTAAACTCCTCGGGCGAAATCTCTCCCAGACCTTTGAAGCGGGTAATCTCTGCCGTAGGGCCACACTTCTGAATAGCACGCTGACGCTCCTCGTCGGTGTAACAATAGAAATTTTCCTTCTTGTTCTGCACACGGAACAGCGGTGTTTGCAAGATGTAAAGGTGTCCGGCACGAATCAACTCGGGGAAGAACTGCACAAAGAATGAGGTCATCAACAGGCGAATGTGCATACCATCGACATCGGCATCGGTCGCGATAATCACTTTGTTAAATCGCAAATTCTCCAAGCCGTCCTCGATATTGAGAGCCGACTGCAAGAGATTAAACTCCTCGTTCTCGTAAACCACCTTCTTCGTAAGGCCATAGCAGTTTAGAGGCTTACCACGCAAACAGAACACAGCCTGCGTCATAGCGTCGCGTGTCATCGTGATAGGGCCCATAGCCGAGAGTCCCTCGGTAATGAATATCATCGTCTTTTCGGCCAACTCGTTCTTCGAGTCGGTAAGATGCACCTTACAGTCACGCAACTTACGGTTATTCACCGCCACCTTCTTGGCTGTCTCGCGAGCCTTTTTCTGGATACCCGAAATCGCCTTACGCTCTTTCTCGTTCTCCGCAATCTTCTTCTGCAACACCTGTGCAGTCTCGGCGTGCTTATGCAGGTAGTTATCCAAATCGACCGACAAAAAGTCATTGACAAACTGCTGCATCGACACTCCCGGCGCAACCTCCTTCGAGCCGAGGCGGATTTTGGTCTGCGACTCAAATACAGGGTCGTTCATTCTCACCGACACAGCCGCGATAATCGAGCCTCGCACATCTGACGGGTCGTAATCCTTCTTGTAAAACTCCTTGATAACCTTCGCCACCAAGGCACGGAATGCCGCCTGATGAGTACCACCCTGCGGAGTATATTGGCCATTGACAAACGAATAATAACTCTCGCCATAGCCCGTACCGTGAGTAATCACCACATCAATATCCTCGCCCGAGAGATAGATGGGCGGATACAGAGGCTCCTCCGAGAGATTATCGTTCACCAAATCCAAAAGACCATTCTTCGAGACATACTCCTTGCCGTTGAGGATAATCTTCAAACCGAGGTTCAGATAGGTGTAGTTGCGCACCAACTGCTCGACATAATCGAGGTTGTAACTATACTGTCCGAAAATCTCCTCATCGACGCGGAAGCGAATCATCGTACCATTCTTCTCCGGCACTCCACTCTCCCATCTATCCGACTGCTCCAAGCCCTGTGCAAACGATACTTCGTGGGCCTCGCCATCACGCACCGAGCGTG
This sequence comes from uncultured Alistipes sp., assembly GCA_964594305.1. GTDB lineage: Bacteria > Bacteroidota > Bacteroidia > Bacteroidales > Rikenellaceae > Alistipes. Next base: position 75,581 of record CAZQMC010000001.1, read on the forward strand.
CGGTAAATTCACTCGACAGCATATTCACCGCCTTCACGCCGACACCATTCAGTCCGACGGTCTTTTTGAAGGCATCACCCTCATACTTACCACCTGTATTCATCTGGCTAACGGCCGCCGACAGCGACTTCAACGGAATACCACGACCATAGTCGCGTACCGTCACGACATTATCCTCGATTGTAATCTCAATCTTATCGCCGGCACCCATGATAAACTCGTCGATAGAGTTATCCACCGTCTCCTTAATCAAGACATAGATACCGTCGTCCGACTGTGAACCGTCACCCAACTTTCCGATATACATACCCGGACGCAGGCGCAAATGTTCGCGAGGCGAAAGATGAATAATCGAATCGTCATCATAAGCCGCTACGGGCGTGTTGTTTTTTATATTATTTGCCATCTTCGCAATTTATTTTCGTCAATCCTTTTTCGGGGCAAAATTATATTCTCAAAGTGCCAATCTATGACACAGTCAAATTATTTTTTCTCGTTTTTTACCTGCTCACGCAACTCGGCCAACGCCTCGGTCATACGCTGCTGCGTCTGCTGTGCCAGGTCCTTTGACTCGGTAGCGGCAACCTCCTCCACCGATACGGGCTTCAGGACCTTTATGGCAATGTGGTTGGTCCAGTTAATCAACCACTTCTTGCGGAACATATTGTTCGTGCCGGTCATCACAATAGGCAAAATCTCCACACCGGCCTCCTTTGCCAGATTAAACGCACCTGCCTTGAAGCGGTGAATCACGCCATCCTTCGAACGTGTGCCCTCGGGGAAGATAGCCACACTCGCACCGCGACCAAGCCACAACTTACCATCTTCGATAACCTTCGCCATAGCCGCCGCAGCATTACCACGATTGATAGGTATATCGCCGTGAACATACAACAACGGGCCCATAAAAGGCACCCAGAATACCTCCTTCTTCGATACCCAGCGGAAGTTCAAAGGAATCTTGTAGGCGGCGAAAATATCGAAGCCCGAGTTATGGTTGATAACTATCACATACGACTTATTTTTATCGATATGCTCCACACCCTCGATAGTACGACGCATACGAGGCGGCACGCCAAACAGCGTTGCACATATACAGCGCGAGCACCAATGCACCCAATAGCGACTCTTATCAAAAGGATAGGTTACTATCAAAACAATAATCGACACCACAAACCAAAACGTTACCTGCAAAAGCGTGAAAAGGTAATATAAAATACTCAACATAATACTAAATTTAGGTTACAGTCAGTCCTCTACCACAGGGACATTCATCTTGCAAATTTACTCATTTTTGGCAAGTGACACAAATTTTTAAGCCCCTTTTTTCAACGATTTTTCAACAACAACCACCCTCGGCCGAAGATATGGTTTAACGCACAACAAAATATTTGAAAATTTGGATTCAGAGTATTATATTTGCATTTGAAGCATATAATTTACAACCACATAAACAATTTGAAATCTATGTCACTATTTTCGATTTTTGGCGGCAAAGCAAACAAACCCGAATACCCCACCAACACATTGAAATACGGCGAGGAGGGCGAGATAAAATTCACATTCTTCAAGCACGCATCATTTGCCATTACGATTGGCGATAAGCATATCTACAACGACCCTGTTTCGGAATATGCCAAGTATGCGCAACTACCAAAGGCTGATGTGGTACTTGTAACCCACTCTCATTACGACCATCTGGACCGCGCCGCGATTGACGACGTCACCACGCGCCAAAGCGTGATTATCTGCGACAAGACCTCGGCCGAAACATTTGACGGCGAGGCTGTTGTGATGACGCCCGGAATGAAGGCCCAGCCGCTGCCCAATGTTGTGGTAGAGGCCGTTGCGGCATACAACACCACCGAGGGCCACACCGATTTTCACCCACAGGCACGCGAGGACTGCGGCTATATTCTGACCATAGACGACGACTTGCGCATCTATATCGCGGGCGATAGCGAGCCTACACCCGAGATGCTTGCATTAAAGGATATTGATGTTGCCTTTTTACCGGTAAACCAGCCATATACGATGACAGTCGAACAAGCCGTTGAGGCTGTAAAGGCTATTCGTCCCTGCGTTTTCTACCCCTACCACTACGGCGAGGTTGAGGAGAAAACCGATATCGAACGTCTGCAAAACGAACTTGCCGACATTTGCGAAGTAAGAGTATTCCCGATGGAATAAGGGAAGAGAATTCAAAATTCAAAATTCAAAATTCAAAATTCAAAACACCGAAAACGAAAAAAAGAGCAAAGGTTTTTCGCCTTTGCTCTCTTTTTCTTCAATACAGGGTCGGCCTTTATTTCTGCTCCTTTTCTGCTTCGGCCTTGACCTTAATCTTTGTGAAAGCCTTAATCAATGACTCTTCGCCGCACTTGGTAGCATCGTAGGTCACTGTAACTTTCTTTGTCGGGACATCTACCTGAACATCCTTAACACCCTTAACATAGGGAATTGTGTTGGTAATCTTCTTGGCACAATGCTCGCAATCGATATCGGTTACGAAAACGGTTGTTTTGAGAGCCGCGTCGTTCTTCTTCTGGTTTTGAGCCGAAGCCTCGGCAACACCAAAACCGATAAATGCCATAAGGCACATAATAATTAACTTTTTCATATTCATCTGGTTTTATTGGTTTATATTCATTTTAATAGAGGTTAAATCGCATACCGATATAGAACTTGCGGCCCATAAGCGGTCCCCACACGCTCGATGAGTTAAATGCCGGCGAGAAGGGGTCCTCGGAGTTCAAAATCGGGTCTTTCTGCATATAGTTGGCGATATTCTCGCAACCCACATACAACTCAACGGCTCTGATGCGATGGCTCACCTGCAAATAGAACATCGGATAGGCGGGCGACATCTCCTTGCGGCCCAAATCGCCATCGAGCGACGGACGACGCATAGGGCCGTTATACTGCGCCGTAGCATCGAACACCCACTTACGGTGGTTGGTAGCATACTGCAAGTTTATAAGCGTCTTATATCGACTTGTCAGCGGTCGTTCAACCTCTACGGTCTTGCCGTCTCGCATCAATGTCACAAGGCTATTGGTGTAGCGGAAAGTGGCGAACACATCGAAACCGCGCAACGGAGTCCATTGGAAATCAACCTGATAGGTGTCGGTAAATGAACGCTTATTGGTGTTATAAATCCAAATCTCATCGTCGGGATTACCACCCGCAGCACCCAACTCTTGGTCAGCCAACACGGTATTGAAGAACTGCGTACGGAAATAGTCGAAACTGAGCGTAGCATCGCTGAAACCGCCCAACTTGATATATTGCGTAAGGCTACCGCCGGCGGTAAGTGCCTTCTCGATATCGTCGTTGAGGCCATTTACATTTATCTTACGGCCCGTCGCCAGCATCCAGATATTGTCGGTAAAGATGCTCGCACGACGATAACCCATACCTGCCGAAGCACGCAAAACTGTCGAGGGAGTGATATTCCACTTTATATGCGAACGAGGCGTCAGCGCAAAGTAACTCTTCGGCTTGTAATAAGCCGAGAGGGCTTCGTCGGCCAAGACGGGCTGCTCTGCCACATTTTTCGCACCCATATAGTCGCCACGCAAGCCCAATACCAACGAGAATTTCTCTTTGACATTATAAGTATATTCGGCATAGACACCCGGCTCAACATAACGCATATTGTTACGAGTCGCGTAATTTTTAACCGTAAAAATATCGCTATGGTCTGGGGCTGCCTCTCTTACCCTGTTATCGATATCCTCACAACTATCGGTCACCTGCGCCGAAGCACCAAAAATCATCGACGAACGAGATGAGAAATAGTGCGCATACATAAGATTAAACCACCCGGCGTGGTCGTGGGCATCGTAGCAATTAAGACCGAAATAGGCATCTTCCTTGAAATAGTTATAATCGGCCACAAAAGCGATATTCGAGCGCAACTCCTCGTCAGCCTCGGCATCATAGACAGCCTTACCGACAGGCATACCCACCTTCAAATAGGCATTCACACCCGTATTATCCATATGCGAGCCATAGAGCGAAAGACTCTGCTCCATCTCGTCACGCAGCGACTTTTTATACTTCATCTCGCCACCCAAACGGTTCTCATCGACAACCTTCCAGCCCCAACGCACCTGCATACCGTTCTTGGCCTGCCACAACCATTTATTGGCGATGTTTATCTGGTTGGTCTTGGGCAAATCACGGAAACCGTCGTTGTTCATATCGTGCGACTTGGTATCCATTGAGCCGTGCGCCAAAATCACGGTCGAAAGACTCTTATCCTCGGTAAGAGGTATCGCCGACGAGATGTTTATCTCGGGACGTAACTCGCTGTCGAAATAGAGATTAAGGAACAGACGCTCATCGTCCGTCGGCTTGCGATGTTCCATATTTATCTGGCCGGTAATAGCCTCGTGGCCCGCCGTAACCGACGATACGCCCTTCGACACCTGAATAGAATTGAGCCACATACCGGGAGTATAATTAAGGCCATAAGGCGCACTCAGGCCTCGCATAATGGGGCGGTTCTCGTCAAGAATCTGGGTATAAGTACCCGTAAGACCGAGCATCTTAATCTGGCGTGCACCCGAGATAGCATCGCTATAACCCACCGTCACCGATGCCGAATTCTCGAAACTCTCGGCCAAATTACAGCACGCCATCTTACACAAACCGGCAAACGAGATGGTCTCACCCTTCAACACGCCTTCACGATTGACGTAATTACCCAACGTGCCCTCGACAACGACCTCCTCGATTGTGGTGTCGCTCGAAAGCGAAAAATCCACATCGCTCACGCCTTCGGCTACCTCGACAACCTCGTTGCGATAACCCACATAACTTGCCGCCAACTTATTGTAGCCCTTTACCCTGTGTAACTTGAACTCGCCATTGAGGTCACACGTCACACCTACGGTAGTACCCTCCCAATAGACGGTAGCACCCACCAAAGGCTCATCGGTTTGAGCGTCCTTGACTATACCCGAAACATTCTGTGCCGCGGCATTAACAACAGAGGCCAAAAGCAACAGAGCAGATAAAATTGTTTTGATTTTCATAGAATATTACTGCTAATGATTTAACTGTACAATAGGGAGCGAGAATCTCTCGTCCCGTCGTCATCAATTAAACCAGAGCAGGCGGGGCACGCAACGTAGCACACCCCTTTACCACCGCAGATAGTGGCGGCAGGAGATACTCTCCATATTCGACATCACAACCCTCGTCAGACGCCTCCATCTCCGACAAACACTCGACGGCGAACTGCGGCAATAACACAACTCGCTCGGCATCTTCACCATTGTCGCCACGCGAGAAGGTGTAGAGTTCCACATCGGCAGAGTGGTCGTGCAGGCAATTACATTTTGGCTCTACCGACACACCACCAAAAGTGTCGTGATGACACTCTCCGCACGAGCAATGATGCTCTGCGACGGTGGAATGATGAGAGTGAGAGGTGTGATGATGGCTATGGCAATCGCATAAAATAAGTGCCACATTGCCTGTCACTACCACCCATAGGTAGAGCGACAGCAGACACACGGCCGACAATATTTTGAAGCATCTATTTGCCATAGATAAGACATTTTTACGCCACAAATATAGTGAAAATTTTAACAACTACGTTGTTTTTTTAGTATTTTTGCACTCGATGACACATTTGGCCAACATATCCGAGCAGATGCGCACGATGCTCAAACGCCACTGGGGCTACGAAGAATTTCGCCCCGGACAGGAGGCTATTATCCGCTCGGTAATCGATAGGCGTGACACGCTGGCGCTGATGCCGACAGGTGGAGGTAAGTCGATAACATACCAACTGCCGACCCTTATGAGTGAGGGTTTGTGTATCGTCGTCACACCGCTCATATCGCTGATGAAAGACCAAGTGGACCACCTGCGTCGTCGAGGTATCTCGGCCGCGGCCATACACTCGGGTATGTCGTATCGCCAGATAGATATCGCACTCGACAACTGCGTTTATGGTGATACGAAATTCCTCTACATATCGCCCGAACGATTATCTACCGAGGCTTTTCGTCTGCGCGTGGAGCGTATGCCGGTCTGCCTGCTGGCTATCGACGAAGCGCACTGCATATCACAATGGGGTTACGATTTTCGCCCCTCTTATTTGCGCATAGCCGAGATTAGGCGAAAACTCCACGATGTACCTATCCTGGCACTCACAGCCTCGGCCACAGAGTTGGTCGCAGAGGATATTATGCGACAGTTGCAGTTCTCCGAGCGACATATCATTCGTTCATCGTTTGCCCGTCCCAATCTGTCATATGTCGTGCGACACACCGACGACAAAGACGAACAATTGTTACGCATCGTGGAGAGTGTCGAAGGCTCGGGCATTGTCTATGCCCGCACACGAGAGGGTTGTGAGCAGATAGCCTCAAAACTGTGCGAGAATGGGCACTCGGCGGCATTTTATCACGCCGGACTACCCCACCTTGAACGCACCCTGCGCCAAGAGGAGTGGACTTCGGGAAAGGTGCGCATTATGGTTGCCACCAATGCCTTTGGTATGGGTATCGACAAGGCCGATGTACGCTTTGTCATTCACTACTCGATGTGCGAATCGATGGAGAATTACTATCAGGAGGCAGGGCGTGCCGGTCGTGACGGGCGACGCAGTTATGTCGTTTTGTTGGTAGCCTCCAACGACAGCCATAACATCGAGAAGCATTTTGACAGCGACTTCCCGCCATTGGAGGATATCAAGGATATATATGAAAAGATTTGCTGCCACCTGCAAATCGCCATCGGTGACGGATTATACTCCTCTTTCGTCTTTAACATTCACGAATTTTGTTCCACCTACCGCATCTATGGCGGCAAGGTGCGTGCCGCCCTGAAAATATTGCAACAGAACGGCTATATGACGCTCACCGAGGAGATGGAAAATCCCGCCCGTATAATGTTTTGTGTCACCCGCGACGACCTCTACAAAATACGCATCGAGCGTCACGACCTCGACCACACGATACGCACCATTCTGCGTATGTATAATGGTGTTTTCACCGAGTTCAAGGCCATCGATGAGCGTGAGATTGCCACCGTCAGCGGCTACACCGTCGAGCACGTCAAAGAACTATTGAAGCGAATGTGGCAGATGCGCATCATACGATATATCCCATCGAACTCCTCACCGATGATTTTTATGGACGAGGAGCGACTGCCGACCAAAGATGTATTCATCGCCCCCGACACCTACCTGCATCGCAAAAACCTCGGTTTGGAGCGTCTTAACAATGTGGTAGGTTATGCCACCAACCAAAGCGAGTGCCGCAGTGTCGTTATACAGCGTTACTTCGGCGATAAAGAGGCTACGCCTTGCGGAATATGCGATATATGTCTTGCTGCACGCCGAGCCAAACGCACGTCGGAAAATCCACAGAACTCACTGTCGGATAAGATTTTAGAGATATTGCGCAATGCTCCTCTCTCGTCTCGCGAGATAGCACGCATAGTGAAGGCCGAGCCGGACAGAATAGCACAGACTATCGACAAATTGAAGGCCGAAGGTAAAATTTCGACAACAGATGGGGGAAAACTACTAATTAATTCATATTTTTGGAATAATCTCATAATCCGCTAAGAATAAAAAGTTTATGCGGAAAG
>CAZQMC010000002.1:0-68002 GCA_964594305.1 uncultured Alistipes sp.
ATTGTCTTAAATTTCTCGGGGCGTTGGCGTTTTTGCCAACGGGTATATACATTGTTGCAGGTGGCAGATTACGATGTTGATGCCGCCGAGCGAGGCATTGTCTTTATCGACGAGATAGATAAGATAGCGCGCAAGAGCGATAATCCGAGTATCACACGCGATGTATCGGGCGAGGGTGTGCAGCAGGCTCTGTTGAAGATTTTGGAGGGTACGACAGTCAATGTGCCACCGCAGGGCGGTCGTAAGCACCCCGACCAGAAGTTTATTCAGGTAAATACCAAGGATATCCTGTTTATCTGTGGCGGAGCCTTCGATGGCATCGAGAAGAAGATTGCCCAGCGATTGAATACTCGTGCCATAGGATATGGCACACAGTCGGCCTCGCAGGTTGATAGGGATAACCTGATGAAGTATATTATGCCGCAGGATTTGAAGTCGTTTGGCCTTATTCCCGAGTTGGTGGGCCGTCTTCCGGTGCTGACCTATATGCAGCCGTTGGGACGAGAGGCTCTGCGCAAGATTCTCACCGAGCCGAAAAATGCTATTGTAAAGCAGTATGAGCAGTTGCTTGCGATGGACGGTGTGACGCTGACATTTGAAGACGAGGTGCTGGATTATATCGTGTCGAAGGCCGATGAGTATAAGTTGGGAGCCCGAGGCTTGCGCTCGATATGCGAGGCTATTATGATGGACGCTATGTATGATGTACCATCTTCGGGACAGACAGAATTTACGGTGACGATAGATTACGCCAAGCGACGTCTGGAAAAGTCAAATTTGGTGATGCTTAAACAGGTGGTATAAATCCAAAAAACGGTTTGCAATTTGAAAGAGTTGCAAACCGTAAATTTTTTTTGTCCGAAAATAGATAATAGTATGAATTTTTTCGTATATTTGTATAATTAAGAGAGTCCATAATGGGGGATTCATTAGGTAAGTCAGTAATCAACAACAATATAGATATGTTCGCAAACTCTAAACTCAACAAAGCAGCCGATAACATTCGTATTTTGGCTGCCGCTATGGTTGAAAAGGCAAAGTCAGGTCACCCCGGAGGCGCTATGGGTGGAGCAGATTTCATCAACCTCCTCTATACCGAATTTCTTCGTTATGACCCCGAGAATCCCGCCTATCCTTTCCGTGACCGTATGTTCCTCGACCCGGGCCATATGTCACCGATGTTGTATTCGGTGCTGATGCTCTCGGGATATTATAAGATGGAGGATTTGCAGCAGTTCCGTCAGTGGGGTAGCATCACTCCCGGTCACCCCGAGGCTGATGTTATGCACGGTGTGGAGAATACCTCGGGACCTCTTGGTCAGGGCCACGCTATGGCGTTGGGTGCTGCCATTGCCGAGCGCTTTATGGTGGCTCGTTTTGGTGAGTGGATGGCTCATAAGACCTATGCTTTTATCTCGGACGGTGCCGTGCAGGAGGAGATTTCACAAGGTGTCGGCCGTGTGGCAGGTCATTTGGGATTGTCGAACCTCATTATGTACTACGATGCCAATAATGTCCAACTCTCGACCAAGGTTGATGAGATTGATACCGAGGACGTAGCGGCGAAGTATCGTGCGTGGGGTTGGTTTGTTGTTGAGGCTGATGGCCACGATGTCGAGCAGTTGCGTGAGGCGTTGAAGCAGGCAAATGCCCAGACCGAGAAGCCTACGCTTATCATCGGTCACTCTGTTATGGCCAAGGGTGCTGTGGGTGCCGATGGCGAGAGTTTCGAGGGTAAGGTATCGACACACGGCCAGCCACTGTCGGGTGCCGGAGCCGATTTGGCGGCTACGGTGCGTAATTTAGGTGGCGATGCAGAAAATCCGTTCCAACTGTTTGCCGAGACCGAGGAGGTATATGCCGCACGTCGTGAGGAGTTGAAGGCGTGGGTTGAGGAGCGCAAGCAGGTTGAGGCTGATTGGCGTGCCGAGAATCGTGAGTTGTCACGCAAACTTAATCTGTTCCTCTCGGGCGAGATTCCGGAGATAGATTATAATAAGATTGACATAAAGCCCGATACGGCTACTCGTGCTGCATCGGCTACAATGTTGGGTGTATATGCCGAGAAGGTTGAGAATATGATTGTTGCTTCGGCCGATTTGAGTAACTCGGACAAGACCGACGGCTTCTTGAAGAAGACCAAGGCCTTCGAGAAGGGTGATTTCACCGGTCAGTTCTTCCAGGCGGGTGTTGCCGAACTTACTATGGCTTGCGTGATGAACGGTATGGCTTTGCACGGAGGCGTGATTCCTGCTTGCGGTACATTCTTCGTATTCTCGGATTATATGAAACCGGCTATTCGTATGTCGGCTCTGATGCGTTTGAAGGTTATCTATGTGTGGTCGCACGACTCGTTCCGTGTGGGCGAGGACGGCCCGACACATCAGCCTATCGAGCACGAGATGCAGATTCGTTTGATGGAGCATCTGCATAATCATCAGGGCGAGCGTTCGATGGTTGTCCTTCGTCCGGCCGATGCCGAGGAGAGCGTTGTGGCTTGGCAATATGCTATGTCGGAGAAACGCCCTGTGGCACTCATCTTCTCACGCCAGAATATCAAGTCCCTTCCGGCGTTGAATGATAATCGCCGCGAGGAGGCCAAGCAGGCAACAAAGGGTGCCTACATCGTCTTGGATTCGGCCAAGGCGCAGGTGGTGATGGTCGCTTCGGGTTCCGAGGTATCAACACTTGTCGAGGGTGCGGAACTCTTGCAGAAGGAGGGTATCCCTGTGCGTGTTGTGAGCGTGCCGAGTGAGGGATTGTTCCGAGACCAGCCTAAATCATATCAGGAGAGCGTACTTCCGCAAGATGTTGCTCGTTACGGTATGACCTCTGGTCTGTCGATTAACCTGAGAGGCTTGGTTGGCGATAACGGCGTTATTCACGGCTGCGACCATTTTGGTTATTCGGCACCGTTTAAGGTTTTGGACGAGAAGTTCGGCTATAACGGTCAGACCGTCTATGAGGAGGTTAAGGCGATGCTTAACAAGTAAAAGTGTGCGAGCGGGTTATTGTGGCCCGCTCGTTTGAAAATATATTTCCCCGAATACTTTAATACCTATTACATAATCCTATGGCAGATAAGGTAAAATTGCAGGATAAGACCTTTAAGGTGATGATTCCCGCTGGCGAGATTGATAGTGCGATAGAGCGTGTTGCCCAAGAGTTGAATGGGCGTTATGCCGGTCGCACACCCGTATTTTTGGGTGTGTTGAGTGGCTCATTTCTATTTTTGAGTGACTTGGTTCGTAAGATTGATTTTGACAATCGTTTGGCGTTTGTTAAGTTGTCATCTTACGAGGGTACCCAATCTACCGGCGTGGTTAAACAGGAGTTGGGCGTCGATTTCGATATCGAAGGTCAGGATATTATTATCGTTGAGGATATCGTGGAAACAGGCCACAGTATGAACCATCTGTTGAATTATTTGCGCGCGAAGAAGCCTGCCAGCATTGCTATCTGTACCCTTTTCTTCAAGCCCGAGAAGTTCCTTTATGATTTCCCGATAGATTATAAGGTATTCAGCATCGGTAATGAGTTTATCGTGGGGTATGGCTTGGATTATAACCAGTTGGGCCGTAATTTGAAGGATATCTATGTCATTGACGAATAATGAATTACTCGACGGAGGCCGTCTTTTGCCTTTGGTCGAGGATTTCTATACCATTCAGGGTGAGGGCTTTCACGCCGGTAAGCCGGCATATTTCATTCGCTTGGGCGGGTGTGATGTGGGGTGTCGTTGGTGTGATGCCAAATATACTTGGAATCCCAAGGTTTTCCCTCCTGTCGATGTCGATGTGATTATAGAGCGTGCCGTTGGGTGTGCCGCACAGGCCATTGTCATTACGGGTGGGGAGCCGCTGTTGTATCCGTTGGAGATTCTTACAAGCCGTTTGCGCGAGCGAGGCTTGGAGATATTTCTCGAAACGTCGGGTACTCATCCGTTTAGTGGCGAGTTTGATTGGGTGTGCCTCTCTCCGAAGCGTCAGATGCCTCCTTTGGCCGAGGCTTTTGGGCGTGCGCACGAGTTAAAGGTAATTATACAGACTGTCGATGACTTCGCGTGGGCCGAGGAGAATGCCCGAAGGGTTGGGCGTTATTGCCGTCTGTATCTGCAACCCGAGTGGAGCGTGTTCGATAAGATTATGCCCGAGATTGTGGAGTATGCCAAGGCTAATCCTCGGTGGAGTATCTCGGTGCAGACGCATAAATTTATGAAAATACCATAGTAGTATGTCAAAGGGGTGGAGTCGTAAGGTGTGGTTTTGTATCACAGCCGTAATATTTATATATACGGCGGTGCTTACCGTGCGAAATCTCGTCGCCTTTTTCAAAACCGAGCATCGCATCTCACGCCTCGAAGCCCAGCGCGACCACTACCGCAATCGCATACGTGAAGATAGTACTATGTTGGAGAGGTTGAAGTATGACGAATACCTCGAACAGTATGCTCGTGAGCGGTATCATATGCAACGCCCCGACGAATATATCTATATAGTCGAGTAGAGCAAAATAAAGCGGTGCAGGCGAGGCGGGCAAAATACTACACCGAGCGTCATAATAAAAGCGACTTCCCAACGAGGAAAGTCGCTTTTGCTTTCTTGTAAGTCACTCTTTTATAATACATTGTTGAGCATCGGGAAGATGCGCATCAATGACTCTATCACCTGATTGCGATTGGCGTCCTCTTTCAAGATAAGCAGGATAGTGTTGTCGCCGGCTATTGTGCCAAGTATCGCGGGACACTCCAAGTTGTCGATGGGTACCGATATGGCACTTGCATATCCCGACTTGGTCTTCAATACACCCAAGTTACCCGAGAACGATAACCCGATAATGTTATCCGATATGTTCGACGATACGTTTATGTCGTGATGCACCGCATTTGGCAGTACATATACATACCCCTTGCTCTTGTGGGGTACTTTCGCCACATTCATATATTTGAGGTCACGCGACAAGGTGCTCTGCGTAATCTCTATGCCACATTCGTTTAGGCGGGCAATCAACTCCTCTTGCGAACTAATCTGCTCGCTGCGTATAATCTTGCGAATGGTGGCAAAACGTTGCGCTTTCTGGTTCATGTATAGAATTTAGTTTTATTGGTTTAAGGTTAGGTTAATTTACTTTTGTTGGGTTTTCACACATATTTATGCAAATTTACGCATAATTTTCATTTATGCAAATAAAGTTGCAAAAAAAATGCTATTTGAGGCTACAAAATATCGCCTCAAATTACAAATAATAAACTTTTATATATCTATTGTGGCGTCTTGCATAAATAGTTTGTTTTGCTGATCTTTGTCGTAGATATTCATAATAGATACAATACCCCAAAAAGAGTGTTGCATTTTGCAAAACATTTCCTAACTTTGTAGTGTCAATCATTTGACGACATATTTTAGTGAAAGTGTTTCGCTAATCCTTGGCAATAAAATTTGGCGATTTTGTTACGGTACAAGGAGCAGTAACACTCATTGCTTGTATTGGTATGCTATGTCGGCACTGTTCGTGCTGCCTCATACTATACAAGTGTGGGGTATTGTTTATTTGTACTCGGGGCCACGCCAAATGCCTATTGCCAGATAAACGAACGACTCCACACTTTCTTTTTTTTAATAGCCCGTCAGGAGTCCGCGAGCAACCAAAAAACTTTATTAAAATGAAAAAATTATTTTTATTGAGCGCAGCATTGTTCGTTGCGGCAACTCTCTTTTGCGGATGTTCAAAAGATGATGACAACAATTTCTCGACGGCAGATATTGTCGGGCAATGGAAATTGGTGAGAATAGTAGGTTACGAAATTATTGATGGGATCAAGGACCCATTTGACGAAGATTATAGAAATGACGATTATGTTATCTTATTTAGAGCAGATGGTACAGGTAAGAAGAATGATAACTTTGGAGATTTCTATAATTTCACTTACGAGGTGAAAGGTAATATATTAAGTATGACAGATGACTATGGCGATGTATACGAATATACCATAGAAAAATTAACGGCCAAAGAGTTAATTTTGTTGGATGTGTACGGCGAGCCAGATGATGATTATTATGAAGAAGAGCATAGTTGTTATGAGAGAATGTAATTACAAATTAACATCTATCCAATATGAGTAATTCTATATTTTCAATATTCAGCGGCAAGTATTTTAATCAGAATCTGATATGTCTGATAATTGCATATATAGGCGTTTATTTTGCTTGTAAAGAGGGATATTGTTGCCTATGCCATATTTGTTTGACATTGTCGATTGTATCGTTGTGCTCACTGCTTATTACAATCTGTTTTTATACTTATGAATATTGTGTAAAACGAGTATATAAAAGCAGGAGTCATAAATTGAGATATGAATACAATGTTAAACTTGTGGAAACATCTTCTTTGAACAAGGATGTGAACGGCAAGCAAATCATTGAGTGGTAATCTAATTTATGAGATTGAATATCCTCTCGGTATTGTATTGATACCGAGAGGAGTATTCTATAAAAAAACACAAGTGTCTATGAAAAAAATTTTTAATAAAACTTTATTATTGTTGGCCACCATAGCAATATGCGCTTGCTCTAATGAAGATGACGGGTATAATTACACTACATCAGAGATTGTTGTGTCGGTAACTTGTGAGAAAGATGTTTTAACAAAACGAGTTGTGGATCATTTTAAGAAGAATGCAACGATTTATGAACAGTCGAAAGGAGAATTTGTTATTCAACTTAAAAATGGTTATACGGAAATTCCAACCAACGCCTTTTTGGACTGCTCCTGGCTTACGAGGGTTTATGTTGATTCGGGTGTTACAATAATTAACGAAAGAGCTTTTTATGGATGTGAAAACTTAACAAGCGCAGTGCTGACTAATGTAAATATAATTGAAAAGGAGGCCTTTTACGAATGCTCTTCATTATCAAATCTTGGTATTGGTACGCATATAACGGAAATAGGGGATTTTGCTTTTTGTAGATGTTTAAGTCTTAAAAGTATAACCATGCCATCTTCGGTAGTCGATTGGGGACGAGGCATTTTTTGGGGGTGCGAATCATTAACAGAAGTAAATTTAACTCACGGACTTAAAAAAGTTGGGGACGAAGCATTTTGGTATTGTTCATCGTTATCCCATATAAATATACCAAACAGTGTAACAGAAATAGGGTTTGGTGCATTTTCTATATGTGAGAATCTTAAATATATATCCCTACCATCTGAAATTACAAAAATCGGAAGAGCTGCATTTCAGTCGTGTGGTATAACCAATATAACCATACCTAAAACGGTGACATGGATTGAAGGTTCTGTATTTAATAACTGTATACAATTGCAGAATATATATATACCTTACGGTGTTTCTATAATTGGTGAAGGTGCTTTTCAAAATTGCGATGCTTTGACAAGTGTAACTATTCCAGCAAGTGTTACATCAATTGGTGGAGGTGCTTTTCAAAATTGCGATGCCCTTAAAGAGATATATTGCAAATCTACAACTCCGCCTCAGGTCGGATATAACGCATTTGACGATGCTGTTAAAATTTATGTTCCATCGGGGTTGCTCTATACTTATAAAAATTCATCTTGGGAAGAATATAGTTCTCAATTACAAGAATACTATTATTAAGCAAAATTATGTTGACAGAAAAGCAAATAGTGGCCGCGGGATTTCAGTTCTCGCAAGAGGATAATATGTATATAAAAATTGTTAATGGTCGTTCTGTGCGCTGCTATAAAAATCCGAAAGATTTTGGATGTTGGGTCTGCGAATTAGATCCCATGATGGAGCAAGCAAGGTATGACAAAATAATTGCCCTTGAAGAATTAGAATCATTTATTAAATACACCTGCAATTCTAAAATCAAGAATGCCAAAATGCCAGATATAGAAATTCCATAATCCCCTTCCCCGCTGCGGCGGGGATTTTTTTGTGGTAGGGTTCGATGTTGGATTGCATATTTACGCAAAAGATATGCGTTTATGCGGGTATTTTACTTTATATATAAAGAAGATATGCCGAAGATTTGCATATCGGGAATTTATATGCAATCTTTGCAGTCGCGAAAAAGATAATAACAAAAACAGATAATTTTTTACCGACAATGAAGATTGATGTAATGGTAGCCACCAGCGAGCATCTGCGTTATGTGACGCAGATTAACGACTCTATCGACGAGGCTGCCAAAAGTCGTGGAACGGGTATCGCACGCCGTACCGACGAATATATCGCCGACAAAATAAATTCAGGCAAGGCCATAATAGCCGTAAATCGTGAGGAGTTTGTGGGTTTCTGCTACATCGAGACGTGGGGGCACGGCGAGTTTGTCGCCAACTCTGGTCTTATCGTTCGTCCGCAGTATCGCGGTATGGGTGTGGCGAAGCGTATCAAGAAGGCTGCCTTCGACCTCTCGCGCAAGCGTTTCCCCGAGGCGAAGTTGTTTGGTCTGACGACGGGCGAGGCTGTGATGCGTATCAACACCGAACTCGGCTACGAGCCTGTTACCTTTGCCAAACTCACCGACGACGAGCAGTTTTGGGCCGGTTGCCAATCGTGTGTCAATTACGATGTGTTGCAGCGAACAAATATGACCAAGTGCCTCTGTACGGGTATGATTTACGACCCCGAGAAGATTGCCCGCCGCCGTGAAATGGAGATGAAGCGTGCCAAAGCGGCGAAGCGTGCGTGGTGGAAAAAGTTATTCGGAATAAGAAAATAAATATAGACAAGATATGAAAAAGGTTGTATTGGCATATAGTGGAGGTTTGGACACCTCGTTCTGCGTGAAGTACCTCTCCAAAGAGTTGGGCTATGAGGTTCATACGGCATTGGCAAACACAGGCGGATTTTCGCCCGAGGAGTTGAAGACGGTTGAGGAGCGTGCCTATCAGTTGGGTGCAAAGAGCCACGTCAATCTCGATGTGACGGGGGATTACTACGCCAAGTGCATCAAGTTTATGGTTTTTGGCAATGTGTTGCGTAACAAGACCTATCCCATTTCGGTTAGTTCGGAGCGTACTTTCCAGGCGTTGGCCATTGTGAACTATGCCAACGAGATTGGTGCCGATGCTATTGCTCACGGCTCGACGGGTGCCGGTAACGACCAAGTGCGTTTCGACCTTACATTTGAGGTGTTTGCTCCGCAGGTGGAGATTATCACCCCCACACGCGATATGAAACTCTCGCGCGAGTACGAGATTAACTACCTCAAAGAGAATGGTTTCGAGGCCGACTTTACCAAGATGGAGTACTCTATCAACAAGGGCGTTTGGGGTACTTCGGTAGGCGGTAAGGAGACGCTCTGCTCGGCTACCAATCTGCCCGAGAAGGCTTATCCCTCGCAGTTGCAGAAGGAGGGCACCGAATCGTTGGAGATTGAGTTTGAGAAGGGCGAGGTTGTAGGTGTAAATGGCGAGAAGGTGAGCGGGATTGCCGCAATTAACAAGTTGGAGGCTATCGGCTCGCAGTGGGCCATCGGTCGCGATACACACGTGGGCGACACCATCGTCGGCATTAAGGGCCGCGTAGGCTTCGAGGCGGCGGCACCTATGCTCATCATCAAGGCTCACGAGTTGTTGGAGAAGCACACCCTGACCAAGTGGCAGCAGTATTGGAAAGACCAAGTGGGTACTTGGTATGGTATGTTTATGCACGAGGCGATGTATTCGGAGCCTGTTATGCGTGATATCGAGGCTATGCTCACCAGCACGCAGCGTAATGTGTCGGGTAAGGTGTTCATTACTCTGCGCCCCTATACATTTACTTTGGTCGGCATCGAGTCGGAGCACGATTTGATGAATGCCAAGTTTGCCGAGTATGGCGAGATGAATAATGCTTGGACGGCCGACGATGTGAAGGGCTTTACGAAGATTGCATCGATGCCGTTGAAGATTTATCACGCCATAAACGATGAGGAGTAGAGTTTGCCTAAAACAGTAATTTCGGCGTTATGTTCACCCTCGAAATCCTCATTTACGCCAAGTAACTGTGGTTTCTCGGGTTTCACAAACCTTGAAATTCCTCGTTTTTACAAACTCTGATAAGAAAATTTAATCAAAGTAATTCAAAAATAATGATTAGAGTAGGCATTGCAGGAGGTGCAGGTTATACAGCCGGTGAACTTATTCGCTTGCTGACAAATCACGCGGCAGTGGAGTTGCGATATATCCAGAGTGAGTCACACAAGGGCGAGGCTATCTCGTCGGTACATAGCGATTTGCTCTACTTGCCGTTGTCGTTTGGCGACATTGACTTTGAGGATATCGATGTGCTGTTTCTCTGCTTGGGACACGGTAATTCGGCGAAGTTTCTGGCCGAGAATCCCGTCCCCGAGAGTGTGAAGATTATAGATTTGAGCAACGATTTCCGCTTGAAGGCCGATGCCGGCGAGTTTGTCTATGGTGCGCCGGAGATTAACCGCGAGAAGATTTGCAAGGCACGTTGTGTGGCTAACCCGGGTTGCTTTGCCACCTCGATAAATCTGGCTCTGTTGCCGTTGGCGGCCGCAGGCTTGTTGCCCGAGGAGGTTACCGTTACAGGTATTACCGGCTCTACGGGCGCAGGACAAAAGCCTACGCAGGACACCCATTTCAGCAATCGCTCGGCCAACTTATCAAACTATAAGGTTTTCACCCATCAACATCTGGGCGAGATTGGCGAAACGGTGGTGGCGGCAGGAGGCTCTGCGACGACGGATATCGCTTTTGTGCCTGTTCGTGGCTGCCATACGCGCGGCATTATGAGTGATGTTGTGGTGCGTTTAGATGCAGATTTGGAGCAGATAACAGAGGTGTTTAAGTCGTATTACGCTTCGCATCCGTTTGTATGCGTGAGCGATAAACCTGTGTATATGAAGCAGGTGGTGAATACCAACTATTGCTTCCTGTCGTTGCAAAAGCAGGGGCGTAAGTTGCTTATCACGTCGGTAGTGGATAATCTGTTGAAGGGTGCTTCGGGTCAGGCGGTGCAGAATATGAACCTGATGTTCGGACTCGACGAAATGGGGGGCCTTCGTTTGAAGGCTTCGTATTTCTAAAATTCGTAAGTTATGAAACTCTTTGATGTATATTCGTTGCTCGATATGGAGCCTGTGAAGGCTTCGGGGGCTTATCTGTGGGATAAAGATGGCGTGGAGTACCTCGATTTTTATGGTGGTCACGCTGTCATCTCGATAGGACACTCACACCCCCACTATGTGAAGCGTATCACCGAGCAACTATCGAAGATAGGTTTTTACTCAAACGCCGTCATAAACTCTTTGCAGGCGGAGTTGGCCGAGAAGATTGGCTCGTTGACAAATGGCTACGAGGATTATGCTCTGTTTCTTTGTAACAGCGGTGCCGAAGCAAATGAGAATGCATTGAAGTTAGCCTCATTTACTACGGGCCGCGAGCGTGTGCTGGCTATGAAGGGGGCCTTCCACGGTCGTACAAGTATGGCTGTGGCAGTGACGGATAATCCCGCAATTCAGGCACCTGTGAATAAGAGCGACAAGGTGTCGTTTGTCGCATTGAACGACTGCGAGGCTCTGCGTGCAGAGTTGCAGAAGGGTGAGTATGCCGCCGTAATAATCGAGCCTATTCAGGGCGTGGGCGGTATTCAGGTGGCGAGTGATGAGTTTCTGCGTGTGGCACGCGAGGTGTGTGACTCCACCGGAACACTGCTCATTATGGACGAGGTGCAGTCGGGTTATGGTCGTAGCGGACAATTCTTCGCTCATCAATGGTCGGGTGTTAGGGCCGATATCGTGTCGATGGCCAAGGGTATCGCCAATGGTTTTCCCGTAGGTGCAATTATCATCTCGCCCGAAATCCCTGCCAAGAAAGGTATGCTCGGAACGACATTTGGCGGTAGTCATCTGGCGTGTGCTGCGGCCCTCGCTGTGGCGGAGGTTGTCAAGGAGGAGGGCTTGGTCGAAAATGCCCGTAAGATGGGCGAGAAGATTGTCGAGGGCATCAAAGATGTCAGTGGCGTGGAGGATGTGCGAGGTCGTGGCCTTATGATTGGCATCGATTTGAGTGTTCCACAAGCCGATTTCCGTAAGGTGTTGCGCGAGAAACATCATATAATGACGGGGTTGAGTGGTAAATATACCTTGCGATTGTTGCCGCCGCTGATGATTAGCGACGAGGAGGTCGCACGATTTGTCGAGGCGTTTAAGTCTGTGGCCAAGGAGTTGGGAATGTGATGATTATGAAGGTTCGAGTTATAAAAATAGGCGGTAAACTTATCGAGAATGGCGAGGTGCTTTCGTCGCTCTGCGACAGCCTTGCGTCGCTTGACGAGAGGTTTGTGTTGGTGCACGGGGGAGGTGTTATGGGCTCACAACTTGCCACACAACTCGGTGTTGAGGTTAAGATGCACGAAGGTCGCCGCATAACCGACGCAGCGACACTCGATATTGCCGTTATGGCCTATGCCGGTTTGGCAAATAAGCGTGTCGTGGCGGCTTTGCAGGCGCGAGGTGTGAATGCGTGCGGTCTGTCGGGTTGCGATATGGCTATTGTAAAGTCTGTTCGTCGCGCGGTGAAGGATATCGATTGGGGCTTTGTCGGCGATGTCGATAAGGCGAATGGCGAGGTGCTGGCGATGCTCATCGAAAAGGGTATTACGCCTGTGGTATCACCCGTAACCTTCTCGGCGGAGGGCGAACTGCTCAATACCAATGCCGATAGTGTTGCTTCGGCTGTGGCTGTGGGTTTGTCGGATTTTGCCGATGTGGAGTTGGTCTTTACGCTTGATAAGGCGGGCGTGCTGCTCGATGTCGATGATGCCTCGTCGCTTATCGCCAGAATCACTCCCGCGCTCTATGCCGAGTTGAAGGCCGAGGAGAAGATTCATTCGGGAATGATTCCCAAGATAGATAACGCCTACAAGACCATTGAGGCGGGAGTTAAGTCGGTGCGTATCACTTCGCCCGATAACCTTGCGGGAGGAACGCTTGTGGTAAAGGAGTAATCGAGGTTTGAGAATATGAGTATTGAGAGAGCCATATCGCTGTTGCAGCAGATGATTGCCACCCCTTCGCCGTCGCGCGAGGAGAACGGTGTCGCCGATATTATCGAGGCCGAGTTGCGTGCGTTGGGATTTTCGCCCAAGCGCAAGGGTAATAATATCTGGGCCGAAGCGTGGGCGCACGATGTCGAGAAGCCTACAATTCTGCTCGATGCCCATATCGACACCGTAAAGCCTAATCCGTCGTGGAAGCGTAATCCCTTTGAGCCTCAGATAGATAATGATAAACTATATGGTTTGGGTAGTAATGACGATGGTGGTAGTGTGGTGTCGTTGCTTGCGGTTTTTTCTCGTCTTGCCACCACCGAGCAGCCCTACAACCTTATCTTCCTTGCCTCGGCAGAGGAGGAGGTTACGGGTGTTGGGGGTATCAGAGCCGTATTGCCCGAGTTAGGCAGGGTCGATTTCGCTATTGTCGGTGAGCCTACATCGATGCAACCCGCAGTTGCGGAACGAGGCCTTTTGGTGCTGGATTGCGTGGCTTATGGCAAGGCAGGGCATGCAGCACGCAACGAGGGTGAGAACGCTATTTATAAGGCTTTGTGCGATATTGAGTGGTTTCGCACGCATAAGTTTGCCAAATCTTCGTCATTGCTTGGCGAGGTGAAGATGTCGGTAACCCTCATCGAGGCAGGTACGCAACATAATGTTGTGCCGGCCGAGTGCCGTTTTGTGGTCGATGTCAGAGTTAATGAGTGCTACTCGAATCGGGAGGTTTTGGAGGAGATTACGAGTGGAGTGGAGTGCAATGTGACACCCCGTTCGACACATCTTTGTTCGTCGGCCATATCGCTTGAACACCCGGCCGTAAAACGACTTGTGACGATGGGGCGTGTGCCATTTGGTTCGCCCACGCTGTCAAATCAGGCGGTTATGCCGTTTCAGACGCTGAAAATCGGCCCCGGCGATAGTACTCGCTCACATACGGCCGATGAATATATCCTCCGCTCGGAGATAGAGGAGGCGATAGAGGTCTATTGGGCTCTGCTCGATGGATTGAATTTGGATTTGGATTTGGAATAGAATAATTTACACGATATGAAACTTTGGGATAAGGGTTTTTCGACTGACTCGTTTGTTGAGGAGTTTACCGTAGGGCGTGACCGCGAATTGGATTTGTATCTGGCCGAGGCCGATGTGCTGGGTAATATGGCACATATGAAGATGCTGTACTCGATAGGGCTTCTCTCGGCCGAGGACGCTGCGGCGTTGGAGCAGGGCTTGAAGGAGATTTTTCAGCAGGTGCAGGCCGGCGAATTTACAATCGAGGAGGGTGTCGAAGATGTCCATTCGCAGGTGGAATTTTTGCTCACTGCAAAGTGTGGCGATGCAGGCAAGCGCATACATACGGGCCGCTCACGCAACGACCAGGTGATGGTCGATTTGAAACTCTTCTCGCGTAGCGCAATTATTGCCCTGCAAGAGGGTGTGGAGTCGCTGTTCAAGGTTTTGATGGCCAAAGCCGAGGAGTATAAAGATGTGCTGATGCCGGGCTATACCCATCAGCAGGTGGCTATGCCCTCGTCATTCGGTATGTGGCTCAGTGCCTATGCCGAGGCTCTGGCCGACGATTTGCTGATGTTGCGTGCGGCCTACGATTTGGTAAATACCAATCCTTTGGGTTCGGGTGCCGGTTATGGCTCGTCGGTGCCGCTTAACCGTAAGATGACTACCGAGTTGCTGGGCTTTGAGGATTTGGCCTATAACTCGATGTATGCCCAGATGCAGCGTGGTAAGACCGAGCGAACGGTATTGACCGCTATTGCTGCCGTAGCGGCCACTGTGGGCCGTTTGGCGCAAGATGTATGCCTCTACTCGTGTGCGAACTTCGGCTTTGTAAAGTTGCCCGATGCCTTTACTACGGGGTCGAGCATTATGCCTCACAAGAAGAATCCCGATATCTTTGAGTTGATTCGTGCCAAGTGTAACCGTCTGCAAGCACAGCCGATGGAGGTGACGCTGATAATGACAAATCTCCCGTCGGGATATTTCCGCGATATGCAACTCACGAAAGAGATTTATGTGCCTGCATTTAAGGAGATTGCCGATGTGCTTCGTATGGCCGAGGCGGGTATCTCCCAGATGTGGATAAATCGCGATATTTTGGCCGATGAGAAGTATAAATATCTCTTTACGGTCGAGGATGTGAATGATGCCGTTGCACAGGGTGTGCCGTTCCGTGATGCCTATCGTGAGGTGGGTATGCGTGTGCAGAATGGCACCTACGAACACGATGGTCGCGAACTAAATCATACCCACGAGGGTAGTATAGGCAACTTGTGCTTGGAGCAGATTGCGGCGAAGTTCGAGCGTCATAAATTTGACTACGACAAAGCCCTTGCTGCCGAGCAGAGCCTTATGAAGTAGAGCAAAAAAGAGCCAAGCACCTGAAATGCTTGGCTCTTAAAGTATTACATTGCAAATCTATCCCAACAGAGCCTCCACTCCCAAACGATAAGAGTCTAGGCCAAAGCCCATAATCGAGCCTTTGGCAACGGGGGCTATCATTGATATATGGCGGAACTCCTCGCGCGCCAAAATCGACGATATATGTACCTCGACAACGGGTGTTGCAACAGCCGATATGGCATCGCGCAACGCTACCGACGTGTGAGTATAACCACCCGCATTAAGGACTATGCCATCGTAATGACCTACGCTTTTGTGTATGGCGTTTATCAATTCACCCTCGATATTTGACTGGAAATAGTCAAACTCGGCACGGCCGGCAAAATGAGCCGAAAGCGTTTTGATATACTCCTCAAATGTAATGGTGCCATAAACCTCTACATCGCGTGTGCCCTGCAAATTGAGGTTGGGCCCGTTAAGGATAAGAATCTTCTTCATATTTAATAGATTTTAGCCTCCATATCTCCGCGTAATACACGCAGTGTATTCATCGCCAACGACTGCAATTCGTTCTCACCCGGATAGACCTCGATGGGTGCGAGAAAACGACAGTAGCCGCTTATGGCTTCGGTGATGGCCTTGCTGTGGGCAATGCCTCCCGTCAGGAGTATGGCATCAATATCACCCTTCAATGCGACAGCCATCTGGCCTATCTGTTTGGCTACGGTATATACCATTGCGTCGATGGCCAACTTTGCTTCGACATCACCTTCGTCGGCACGTCGGACAATATCCTTGACCGAGTTGCTGCCCATCAGCGATACCAGACCACCCTTGCCGACCAACAGAGCGTGAGCCTCCTTTTTTGAGTATTGGCCCGAATAACAGAGGTCTATCAAGTCGCCGGCGGGGATTGTGCCGGCACGCTCGGGAGCAATGGGGCCCTCGCCGTCGAGTGCGTTGTTGCAATCAATGGCTCGGCCCTTGCAGTGAGCCGCGACCGATATGCCACCGCCCAGATGCGCTACGACGAGGTTCAACTCCTCGTATGGCGTGCCAATCTGCTCGGCATAGAGTCGTGCTGTGGCCTTCTGGTTTAGTGCGTGGAAGATTGAGCGTCGTGGAATCTGCTTTATGCCGCTATGGCGGGCCAACTCCATAAACTCATCTACCACCACAGGGTCGGCCGTATAGGCCTTGATGCCACACATCTCGGCGATATGCAGTGCAATGGGCGCACTCAAATTCGAGGCGTGTTGGCGAGGCGTGGTACGCAACTCTTCGACCATCTGCTCGGTCACCAGATAAACTCCGCTCTCGATGGGACGCAAAAACCCGCCTCGGCCAATTACAGCCGAGAGCGAGTCCAATGCAATGCCCTTCTCGTCGAGTGCTTCGAGGATTAACCTCTTACGCCATTCGGTCTGCTCCGCGATGGAACCGAAACATGCCAACTCCTCGGTCGTATGCGACAACGACAACTCCAAAGCGAGCTCGTCGTCATAATATACGGCTGCTTTGGTAGATGTGGAGCCGGTATTTATAGCCAAAATAGTAAAACGATGCGTAAGGCCGGTGTCGAACACCAAAGCCTCCTTCTCGTTTGCCGGTTTGGTTGTCAGTGTAAGGTTAATACCC
This sequence comes from uncultured Alistipes sp., assembly GCA_964594305.1. GTDB lineage: Bacteria > Bacteroidota > Bacteroidia > Bacteroidales > Rikenellaceae > Alistipes. The sequence goes on from CAZQMC010000002.1 coordinate 16,988, forward strand.
ATCGGTAATTAAATTAAGGTTGTTTTTCGTATGTTTCAGGTTAGCGTGCCGCCAGACAAGCCAAAGCGATAGAGTACTTCTTCGTCAAGGCAGAGTCGCCGCGTGATGTCAAGACGCAAGGAACTTTCGCACCCTTCACGATAGCGGCCAACTCGCCGCCGCCGATATGTGTGGCGGCCTTGAAGAATACGTTACCCGACTCGATGTTGGGGAAGAGCAAGCAGTCGGCATCGCCCGCAACAGATGAGCCTGTAACCTTCTTATGCTCGGCAACCTCTTTATACAGAGCCACGTCGAGTGAGAGCGGACCATCAACTGTCACCTTACCCAACTGACCGCGGTCGCCCATCTTTGCCAAGATGGCGGCATCGAGGTTCGAAGGAACGGTCGGAAGCACCTGCTCCGAAGCCGAGATGCAGGCAATCTTCGGATTGGCAATACCGAGCAGGTTGGCAGTCTCGGCCAAGAACTTAATCTGCTGCTGCTTCTGCTTGAAGTCGGGAGCAGGGATAATCGCAACGTCAGAGATGGCGAGCAACTTGTGGTAACTTGGCAACTCGACAATTGAGACGTGAGTCAAGATACCCTTGGGAGGTACCAAACCGGCCTCTTTGTTCAAGATGCCACGCATATATTTGTCGGTAGAGACCAAACCCTTCATCAATACGTCGGCATCACCGGCGGTAACCGATGCTACGGCCAGACGAACACAATTCACATCGCTCTTTTCGTCGATGATACGGAAGGCATTTACATCTATGCCACTCTCGGCACAAACCTTCTCGATAACCTCCTTGTCACCATAGATGGTAGGCTCAACCAAACCCTCCTTATAAGCATCATAAACGGCTTCGAGGGTGTGAGAATCTTGTCCGTATGCTACTGCGAGGCGCTTCTTGCCACGTGCCACAGCCGCCTCAACAATCTCTGTCAAATGAGTAATCATAATCGTATCTTTTTGTATTGTTTTGATTTACAAGTTTTTAGTCAAATTGTAGGTATCGGTAGCGATGACCAACTCCTCGTTTGTCGCAATAACGGCTACCTTTACCTTTGAATCGGCGGTAGAGAGTACGGTGTTGGTGCCACGAGTGACCTTGTTCAGCGCATCATCAACCTTGATGCCCATAAACTCCATATTGCGGCATACATACTCGCGCAGGTCGTAAGAGTTCTCGCCGACACCGCCTGTGAAGATGACTAAATCGACTCCACCCATCTCGGCAGCGTACTCGCCGACGAACTTCTTGACGCGGTTGTAGTACATATCGCGAGCCACAATAGCCTTCTCATTGCCGGCTTCGTATGCAGCGTCAATGTCGCGCATATCGCTTGAAAGACCTGTCAGACCATAAACGCCCGATTTCTTGTTCATCATAGAGTTTAGTTCGGCATAACTCATTCCCTCGTGTTCGCCAATAAAGGTTATTGCACTGGCATCTACCTGACCGCAACGAGTACCCATCACCAAACCATCGAGAGGCGAGAAGCCCATAGAGGTATCGAATGACTCGCCATTCAAAATAGCCGTCACCGAACCACCATTACCGACGTGGCAGGTGATAATCTTTGAGTTGTTGATATCCAAACCTACCAACTCGGCACCGACCTTTGCTACATATTTGTGGCTTGTGCCGTGGAAACCGTACTTACGAACGCGATATTTGTCATAATACTCCGTAGGCAGGGCATAGAGATAGTTGATGGCAGGAATGGTCTGGTGGAACGAGGTGTCGAACACCGCTACCTGCGCAACGCCGGGCAATACCTTCTCGATAGAGAGGATACCCTCCAAGTTGGCGGGGTTGTGCAGCGGAGCAATCTCAAAGAGTGAGCGAATGTTGGCCTTTGCCTCATCATCGACAACGACACTCTGCTTGAAAAACTCGCCACCGTGTGCCACACGATGACCTACGGCCTTAACCTCCGCGAGGTTGGCAATAACGCCGTGCTGGGCATCGGTCAAAGCCTCCAATACCATACTGATACCTGTGGTGTGGTCAGCAATAGGCTTTACAACCTCGAACTTATCCTTGCCCGTGGGCTTGTGAGTAAGGCTTCCCTCGGGAAGACCAATTCTATCTACCAAACCTTTGGCCAATAGGGCGTTGTCTTTGTCGTTGATGTCAATCACCTGATATTTGATTGACGACGAACCGCAGTTTAGAACAAGTACAATCATAGTTTTGTCAAATTTTATATTTTTAAGTTTTGCTTCTCGTAATTTTTCGATGGCGCAGCCTATGCTGGCAACCTCTCCAAGCAATATGCCATAACACAACTTGGCAAGCCGTTGCCGGCGCACCAAGTGTATCTTTTGGAGGGAACATCGTTTGCACTAACAAAGATACGAAATAAAGTTAGAAATTGTTCCCCTAATTTAAAAAATTAGCAATGATTTCGCTCGATATGGTAATATCTTGCACAAAAAGGCTTGTGAGCGACGGCTATTCCTCGGTATTGAAGCGTATGATGCGCTCGATGGCGCGCTGGCATACGGGGCAGAATTGTGTCGCCTCGTTGTCGCGCATACGGCATATTACCGCCGGACGATACATTCCTTTGGTCATATAGCCGCCACCCTCATATACTCCTACCGTATATTTGCGTTTGCGCTTATCGGTCGGCTCCGAGGGGATCTCCATATCCTTGTCGAGCATATCCTTCCATTTCGACTCGAAATCGACAAGCGAGGTGATGTTCTGCTCCCACGGCTCGTAGCCAAGTTTGTATGTGCCTTCGGTGTGGTCGGCGTGCTCATAGAAATACTCGTCGGCCAACGCACCAAACGAGTGGCCGAACTCGTGTACCACAACAGGCTTGAACATAGGATTGTGAGCCGTAGTAAGAGTGTAGGAGTTATAGATGCCGCCACCGCCGTAGGTGTCGGTGTTGGCGAGGATTATCAGATGCTCGTACGGTATGCCCGAGAGCAGGTCGTGCATCGTGTGGATACGGCCGGTGGTGAGGTAGCGTGGCGAATAAAATGTCATAAAGTGCGAGCCGAGAGCCGTATCATACCAGATATCATCTTGCGGAACGCTCACTCCGCTATCGGCCGAGGGAAGCATTACGGCTACAAAATTAAAACGCTCCTTGAACGAGGCAAAAGGCTCATATCGCAAAATTTCGTCACAAGTCGTGCGGGCATCTTCAAGAAATCGCACCATCTCCTCGGCGGTGTAGCCTTCGGCTACGATGGCCACATCGATACACTCCTCGTCGCTGCCGCTCTGCCACAGATAGGTGTGTGGTGCAGGCTCCGCCTTCGTGTGGCGAATGAGTTTGTCGGCGGGGTTTATCGTGTGTTGTAACTGCGCCATAACACTACCTTCGTTGTCGAAGAGCGTTATACGTGCGAGGCACTCCGTTTTTGGCATAGGAGCAAGAAAAGTAGCCTCGAAACTCTTTGTGAGATTTTGTGCCTCGTCGGTTACAATCCACTCCTGAAAAAGACTCGAAAAGGTGTTGCGATAGATGATTTTCTCGCTCTGGCTCTCGATGAGGCATATCTCGCCATTGCCCTTTACGGGTGCGCTGTCGAGATTTACGCGACGGCCGGCCCACCCCTCTGTGGCGATGAGTTCGTCGAGTGCGATGGCACTGCTCTCGGCATTGCCTATGAAGGTGTAGTCCAGACGCAGAGTGTTGTCGGTGAAATGGGTGTCAAACGTCTGCGCCGAGGCAAACAATGTTGCCATCAGTGCGATGAGAGATGCGAAAAAATACTTCATATTTTGATTTTGTTATGCTTGCTCGTTGTCGGATTTGAGAGGCTCATATTTATAGCCCATACCCTTGATTGTGACGATGTGGTTTTCGCCTATCTTTTGACGCAGTTTGCGTATATGAACATCTATGGTGCGGTCGCCTACAATGACCTTCTCGCCCCATACTTCACGATATATCTCTTCGCGGCTAAACAGTCTTCCAGGGTGTGAGTAGAGGAGATTTAGCAACAAGAACTCCTTGCGCGGCAAGACCAGGGTCTCCTCTCCGCGAAAGACCTTATAATGCTCGGTATCGATTGTGAGTTTGTCGCTCTTCGCGGGGAGAGATATACGGTTTAATATGGCCTTTACACGACTACGCAAAATGTTCATTTTGATTGGCTTGCTGATGTAGTCGTCGGCACCCGCTCCATAACCCTGCAACTGCGTATCTTCGTTGCCTACGGCCGAGAGAAACACCACCATCGTAGAGGCTAATTCCGGCGTGGCACGTATGGTGCGACAGGTCTCTATGCCGTCCATTACGGGCATCATCATATCCAACAGGATAAGGTGAGGTCGCACCTCCAAGGCTCTCTTTATTCCGAGGGCACCATTCTGCGCTGTGAAGACTTCGTATCCGTCACGTTCCAGATTGTATCCGACAAACTCCAAAATGTCAATCTCGTCGTCGATAAGTAATATGCGATAACTCATACTCGAAGATTTTGCGTAATTTTTTCACAAATATATAAAAAACCGCACAAAAAAGCGGATAACGACACGATAAAATGTTTATCTTTGCACATTAAGTGTTCGCACGCGAACAACAACCACTAAAACAAAAAGTGATGGCTACTGAAAAAACTAACCTTACGACTCCCGTGGAGTCTGTCGGCAATGCCGAAGATGTGCAAAATGTAACTTCCGTAGAGAGTGTTGTGGCAGAGGAGAATGCCCAGCAGGAAAATCTGGTAGAGATGGCGCAGCCTGAAAGTGACGAGCAGGTTGATTTCGCCGAAGAAGATGCTGCCCTTGATGCCCAGAAGGCGGGCCTTTCGCTTGGCGAGGAGATTGCCGAGGAGCAGGAGGCAGAGGATGTAAATCGTCAGGAGTTAGGTTCGCTGAATAAAGAACAATTGGTGGAGATGTTTGCCACGCAGTTGGAGAGTGAGCCTGTGCATACCCTGCGCAAGAGTGTCGAGGCTATTAAGATTGCCTTCTATAAACTGCATCGCGCCGAGGTAGATGCCGCACGCAAGGCGTTCGAGGCCGAGGCTGCCGAGGGCGAGGAGTTTGTTCCTGCGGTAGATGCATTGGAGGTACGCTTGAAGGATTTGTTCAAGGAGTATCGTCGCCGCCGCGATGAGTATATCGCCGGTCTGGACAAGATTAAGGAGGAGAATCTCGGCATCAAGTTGGGTATCATCGAGGAGTTGAAGGAGTTGGTTAATTCCGACGAAACACTCAACAATACCTTCGCCAAGTTCCGCGAGTTGCAGCAACGCTGGAAGGATACAGGCGTTGTTCCGCAGACCAAGGTCAAGGATTTGTGGGAGACATATAACCTCCATATCGAGAATTTCTATAATTTCATCAAGATAAACAAGGAGTTGCGTGACCTCGACCTGAAAAAGAACTACGAGCAGAAGGTTGCACTCTGTGAGCAGGCCGAGTCATTGGTTTTGGAGCCTTCGATTATCGATGCGTTCCATAAGTTGCAGAAACTGCACGATGAGTGGCGCGAGACGGGTCCTGTGGCCAATGAGTATAAGGAGTCTTTGTGGGAGCGTTTTAAGGCGGCATCGAGTCGTATAAACAAACAGCACCAGGATTATTTTGAGTCTATCAAGGCCGAGCAGACCAAGAACCTGCAACTCAAAACCGAGTTGTGCGAGAAGACCGAGGCATTGGTAGAGCAGCCCTATACTTCACATAAGGAGTGGAATAAGGCGAGCGAGAGCCTGTTAGAGATACAGAAGATTTGGCGTACAATAGGTTTCGCTCCCAAGAAGGATAATACCCATATTTACGAGCGTTTCCGTTCGGCGTGTGACAGTTTCTTTGAGGCAAAGCGTGAGTTCTATGCCGGTGTGAAGACCGAAATGGAGCATAACTTGCAACTCAAACAGGAGATTTGTGAGGCTGCCGAGTCGTTGCAGTCGAGCGAGGATTGGAAGCGAGCCACCGATGAACTTATCGCTTTGCAGGCCAAGTGGAAGAGTATCGGTGCTACGTCACGTCGTCATTCGGAGCAGGTGTGGAAGCGTTTCCGTTCGGCGTGTGACACCTTCTTTGAGCGTAAGGCCCAGCATTTTGCCGGCATCGAGAGTGAGCACGCAGCCAATTTGGAGCGTAAGTTGGCTCTTATCGAGGAGATGAAGGCTGCCGACATCAAGACGGGTGGCTACGATATGATTAAGGATTTCCAGCGTCGTTGGAGCGAGATAGGTTATGTGCCTATCAAGCAGAAAGATGCGGTGCAGAAAAAGTATAAAGAGGCTGTCGATGTGATGTTCTCTACGTTGCGAGGCTCGGAGCGTGACCGTTCGATGAGCCGCTTTAAGGAGCGTTTGCAGAGTATGAAGGGCAGTGGCGATAAGCGTCTGCGCTCGGAGCGTGAGCGTCTTTACAATAAGGTTCGCCAGATGGAGCAGGATATCGCTTTGTTGGAGAATAATATCGGTTTCTTCTCGAAGTCGAAGAATGCCGAGGCTATGATTGCCGATATTCGTGAGAAAATCGCCAAGGCAAAGCGTGATTTACAGGATACCATCGAGAAGGTACGCCTGATTGATAGCCAGAGCGAGTAGCGTATAAGCACTGCGAGGCTATCGCACAGAGTTAAGGTTAAGAGAATTTGTAATAGTAATATTTGTTGTAGTATGAAACTTGATAAACCCAAATACATCTTCGTTACGGGAGGTGTAGCATCATCATTAGGTAAGGGAATTATTTCGGCTACGGTAGCGCGCCTGTTGCAGGCTCGTGGCTATTCGGTTACGGTGCAGAAGTTTGACCCTTATATCAATGCCGACCCCGGTCGCTTGAACCCATACGAGCACGGCGAGAGTTACGTTACCGAGGACGGTACGGAGTGTGACCTCGACTTGGGCCACTATGAGCGTTTTACCTCAATCACGACCTCTACCAACAATACGGTGACGACAGGTAAGATTTATAAAGAGGTCTTGGAGAAGGAGCGTCGTGGCGACTATCTGGGTAAGACCGTTCAGGTTATCCCTCACATTACCGACGAGATTAAGCGTCGTGTGCAGTTGTTGGGAGCCACCAAGCAATATGATGTGATTATCTCGGAGATTGGTGGTACGGTGGGCGATATCGAGTCGTTGCCATATATCGAGTCGGTGCGTCAGTTGCGTAACGAGTTGGGCTACCAGAGTTCGTTGCTTATTCACTTGGCGTGGGTGCCTTATATGGCTGCCGCGTGCGAGATGAAGACTAAACCTACACAGCACTCTGTGAAGGAGTTGCAGTCGGAGGGTGTGCAGCCCGATGTATTGGTGTTGCGTGCCGAGCAGAGTCTGGCCGAGGAGGTGCGTCGTAAGGTTGCGCTGTTCTGTAACGTCACTCCCGATGCTGTTGTGGAGTCTATCGATGTCCCGACCATCTATGAGGTGCCGTTGCGTATGCACGAGCAGAAGTTGGACGAGGTTATCTTGCGTAAGTTGGGCATCGAGAATACAGAGGAGCCTAATTTGAAGTCGTGGAGTGAGTTTGTCGATAAGATTAAGAATCCCAAGCATAAGGTTGAGGTGGCGTTGGTGGGTAAATATACCGAGTTGCCCGATGCCTATAAGTCTATCAACGAGTCGTTCATTCACGCCGGCGCTATGAACCACAGCAAGGTTAAGGTGACCTATGTCGCTGCCGAGGAGGTTACAGCCGAGAGTGTCGAGGAGAAGTTGGGCGGTGTGTCGGGTATCTTCATCGCTCCGGGTGCCGGTACACGAGGCTTCGACGGTAAGATGACGGCGGCACGTTTTGCTCGTGAGCATAATATTCCTATGTTCGGTGTGGGCTTGGGCTTGCAGGCCGCTGTTGTGGAGTTTGCCCGCAATGTGCTGGGTATGAAAGATGCCCACTCGAAGGATTTGGACGCCAAGGCCAAGAATCCCGTAATCGATTTGATGGAGGAGCAGAAGAAGGTTTCACAGAAGGGAGGCACGATGCGTTTGGGCGGTTATGCTTGTAATTTGACCAAAGGCTCGAAGGCTTATGAGGCTTATGGTCGTGAGTCAATCGTCGAGCGTCATCGTCATCGCTACGAGTTTAATTCGTCTTATCAGGCGCAGTATGAGGCTGCGGGTATGGTTGTGACGGGTGTAAATCCCGAGACAGGCCTTGCCGAGGTGTTGGAACTCAACTCGCAACCGTGGTATGTGTGCGTTCAGTACAACCCCGAGTATAAGAGTACGGTAGCCACTCCGGCACCGTTGTTTGTGGCTTTTGTGGCTGCTGCATTGAAGTATCAGCAGTCGCGTAAGGCCGAGAAATAGAGCATAGTAATAAATTTTAGGACTACGTAATGGATAAAAAAACGATTATCGGAGTTGTACTTATGGCGGCCATTTTTATTGGCTATGTGATGTATAACTCCAAACAACAAGCAGAATATCAAGAGTATTTAGAGCAGGTGCAGGCCGAGCAGGCGGCACAGGAGGCCATCGAGGCTGCGGCTGCGGCACAGGAGGCCGAGCAGAAGGCCCAGATGACCGAGGAGGAGATTGCCGAGGCCGAGGCACAACGCCAGACAGAACTTTTTGGCGAGCAGTTGGTTGCGGCACGCAATGGCGAGGTTAAGAACTTTACCATGCAGAACGACTTCTTGACGGTGGATTTTACCACTCGTGGAGGTATGATGTCGAAGGTTACGTTGGAGGAGTACACCAAGTATGCACCCAAGGGTGAGCGCGACGAGAAGGTCGTGTTGTATGACCCCGAGACAGCACTGTTCGATATGGAGTTCTATGTGAAGAAGGAGTTGAAGAATGTGCCTGTAAATACTTCGGAGTATATCTTTACATCTAATGGCGTAGAGCGTGGCGAGGGCTTCCAGCGATTGACAATGAGTTTGGAGGTTGCAGAGGGTGCTTTCGTGCATTATGAGTATGTGCTCTATGACGAGAAGAGTCCGGCGAGGGATTATATGCTCGATTTCAACGTTAGATTGGAGAATATGGCCCCGATTATGGCCAAGCAGGCTGCATTGGGTATGGAGTGGATTACCAAGACCTACCAGAACGAGCGAGGCTTCAAGAACGAGAATACCTATACAACGCTGTCGTATCGTTTCCCCGACGAGGACGATGTTGAGGATTTGGGTATGAGCGAGGAGAATAAGTCAAAAGAGATACAGAGTGAGGTTAATTGGATTGCCTTCAAGCAGCAGTTCTTCTCGGAGGTGTTTGTCGCTCACGACAATTTCACCTATGCCGATGTGGGCTTTGTGACGGCTCCTGCGGGCTCCGGTTTTATCAAGACCTATACAGCGAGTGTGGGTGTGGCGTATAATCCGCAAGTTACCGACTATGCCTTCTCAATCTATTGCGGCCCTAACAAGTATGCCGTATTGTCGAAGGTGCGTGATAACGAGGGCGAGAAGATTGCTATGGAGCGTTTGATTCCATTGGGCGGCTGGCTCGTGGGTTGGTTCAACCGTTACATCGTAATCCCCGTGATGGATTTCTTGCATAAGTATATTGGTAGTTTCGGTTTGATTATCCTTATCTTGACTATTATGGTCAAGTTGTTGATTCTGCCACTTACCTATAAGAGTTATCTTTCGACGGCCAAGATGCGTGTCATTAAGCCCGAGATGGACGCCCTGAATGAGAAGTATCCCCGTCAGGAGGACGCTATGAAGAAGCAGCAGGAGATGATGAACATATATAAGAAGGCCGGAATTAACCCTATGGGTGGTTGCTTGCCTATGCTTATTCAGTTGCCGCTGTTGTGGGCTCTGTTCCGTTTCTTCCCGTCGAGCATCGAGTTGCGTGGTCAGTCGTTCCTGTGGGCCGATGATTTGTCGTCGTATGATAGCATTTTGAACTTGCCGTTTACTATACCTTGGTATGGTGACCACGTGAGTCTGTTCTGTCTGTTGATGTGTGTGTCGATGATGGGATTCTCGTACTTCACATATCAGCAGCAGGGTACGGCCAATCAGCCCGGTATGGCAGGTATGAAGTTTATGATGGTATATCTTATGCCATTGATGATGCTCTTCTGGTTTAACGACTTTGCGTCGGGATTGTGCTATTACTATCTCTTGTCGCAGATTCTTACGATGATTATTATGTTCTCGATGCGTCGCTTTGTCGATGATAAGAAGATTCGAGCCATTATGGACCGTAACGCCTCGAAACATAAGGATAAGAAGAAGTCGAAGTTCCAACTTCGTTATGAGGAGTTGATGCGTCAGCAGGAGGAGTTGCAGCGTCAGCAGGCAAAGGCGAAGAAGAGATAAACGCTTTTTCGGAGGAGTATAAATGAAAAGGGCCTGTCTAACAAGTCCTAAAAAATAAAAATCGCCCCCGTCAGACACACTTCTGGCGGGGGTGAAATCGTAAAAATCAGACTTGTTAGACAGTCCCAATTTTGAATTTTGAATTTTGAATTTTGAATTCTCTCTCCCTATCTGCACTCTTGGGCGTCGCGTTCCAACTGCTCGCGTAACTCATCAATAGAGGAGAATCGCTTTTCGTCGCGTATCTTGCGTAATAACCTCACCTCAATCTCTTGGCCGTAGAGGTCGCCACAGAAATCAAAAAGATGCGTCTCCAAGAGTCGGGTAGTGCCATCAACCGAGGGGCGTAAGCCTATATTCGACATTGCCGCGTAACGGCGTCCGTCGTACTCCACCAATGAGGCATAGACTCCGTTCTCGATATCTGTCAATTCTTTTGCGTCGATATTTGCTGTGGGGAAACCCATCTTGCGGCCTAACTGCGCACCACGAATAACCTCGCCTCTGATTACCATTATACCTTAAATATATTATAATGTGGTTAGATGTTTTGTGTGAGTTTCTTGACGAGCGAGAACTCCGAGAAGAACTCCTTGGCCAGCACGCGCAATACCGTATAAGATGGTATGGCCAAAAGCATACCTATAATACCTGCCATATATCCCGCAACGAGAATTACCAAGAAAATCTCCAACGGGTGAGCCTTCACTCGCTCGGAATAAATCGTGGGCTGTAAAACGAAGTCATCGAAACCCTTTATGCAGAAGAGCGTACAAACGATGATTATCGCTGTATGTGCGACGGTATAGCCATCGATAGGGGCTACAACGCCTATGAACACCGATATCACACCTCCGATAAGCGGGCCGGCATAGGGTATGACATTCATAACACCCATAATAAGACCAATGAACAGAGCGTTGTCGGTCTTCATACCGAATAGTATCATTATCGTCGAGATAACGACCATAAGTATAAGGCTCTCGGTCAAAAGGCCTGTGAAATAGCGTGATAAAAGCACCGTTATAGAATCCAGCGCGTGCGTCACATTTTTCTGCAAACGGTCGGGGAACATTGCCGTAATCATCGAGTAGAACAACCCGTCCTCTTTGAGGAAGAAGAAGGTGATGAACGATATGGAGAAAACGGCAATAATCGTCGATAAAGCGATATTTACGATAGATGTAAATGTGCTGTTAATGGTGCTGTAATTGACAAACTCTTTGAGCGTAGATACCAATGTTTCACGCAGCGAGAACTCGGTCTCGGGCAGGGCAAACATACGTTGCAGATAGGTTTGTGCGTGCGCCAAAGGCTCCTGAATAGAGGATAGAACTGTGGCGAAGTCGAGTTGCGCGAACTCGTTAATCTTATTGAAAATAAGCGGAATAAACAGCGAAAATATAGCCGAAAAGGCCACCAATATAACGATGAGCGTCATAGCGGCGGCGGCCCAGCGTGGCAGATGATGTCCTTTTATCTGCAAGCGCAGGAGCCTGCCAACCAAAGGTCGGCCAATGATGGCCAGTACAGCCGCCACAAGGATATAGATAAGCACTGCGCTGAAATACCATACCAGAAAGAGTATTACGGCAGCAATGGCAGCACCCACTATAAAGCGTAGTGTATTTTGCGGCGTGATAACCATCTCGACTAATTATTTGTTGTTATGTAATCGTGCGATAGGGGTTTGCGAACCTATTACAGGGTCGCCAATCTCGATGAGTAACTCGCTATCCTTGGGGATAAGTACATCAATGCGTGAGCCAAATTTGATAAATCCGAATACATCATTTTGTCCTACTTTATCACCAATTTTGATATACGACACTATGCGGCGGGCAATAAGACCTGCCACTTGACGGAACAATACGTGTTCGCCATTGTTCATCTTCACCACAGTCGTCGTGCGCTCGTTCTCGGTCGATGACTTGGGGTGCCAGGCAATGAGGAAACGTCCGGGGTGGTATTTATAGTACTCCACCTCACCTCCTACGGGCAACCAATTCATATGGATATTGGTAATCGACATAAAGATAGATATCTGCAACATCTCTTTCTTCAAATACTCATCTTCATAGACCACCTCTGTCACCACGACACGTCCGTCGCAGGGCGAGAAGATAAGGTCGTTATCGTGAATCTTCACACGACGAGGCTCGCGGAAAAAAGCCACGATGAAGAACCAGAAAGCGATGAGTATGATGGTGCTCACAACCATCAATGCTCCGTTGATGTGATGTTGCATCAAGTGGTACATCAAAGCCCACAAAATCAAACATATCAAGCCCGATATGGCGATTATTTTATATCCCTCTTTGTTGATTTTCATATCTGTAAATGTTTAGGTTTTCAAAATACGATAACAGTGGCACTATATGATAGCACAAAATATCAGGTACAGGAAGACAAACGGCACCGAGAGTATCAGAGCGTCGAAACGGTCTAACCAACCTCCGTGTCCGGGGAGAATATGCCCCGAGTCTTTGACATCGACCGAGCGCTTGAATAGCGACTCTACCAAATCGCCAAAGACACCCGAGATAGCGGCAATCAATGCCATACCTATCCATTCGATGTGGTTGCTGTCGGTAACTACGGCCGCAATATATCCCATAGCCATTGCTCCCAACAATCCTCCGATAAAGCCCTCCCACGATTTCTTGGGCGATACGCGCTCAAACAATCGGTGTTTACCCAGCGTGATGCCAAACAGATAAGCAAAGACATCGTTGGCCCAGATGATAAAGATGTAGAAGAGTACTGTCAGCGGTTTCCACTCACCCTCGCCCATCAGCACAGGGATAACGAGCAGAAGCGACATAGGCATAGCGACATAGACGATACCCATAAGCGTAGAGCCTATGTTGGCGATGGGTGTGGCACTCTTGCGGAATAGTTCGTTTATAAACATCATAGGCACAAGCAGTATGATGTAGAGAATAAGCACCACAGCCAATCCTAACAAGCGTTCTACCCTAAATATGCTCTCGTCACTTATCAGGAACAGCATACAGGCAAAAGCGATGATAAATATGACCGCTCCGGCCAGATATCCGAGGAACTTCTGTGGTTGATAACCCGCCTTCGATGCAAGGCGATAGAACTCACGCTCGCCGCCTATGATGATTGCGAGTAACAACAGACCGAAACTCCATTTCGACCATAGGATTGCTCCCAAAACCACAGCAAGCAAAACCGCTCCACTTGCCGTACGGATTAAAAAATTCTTCAATTTTTCGCTCATATCTGCTCTCCTGTTTGGGCTTTATTTGTTTTGGGTTTTGTTCAGGGTTATTACTCCTCTCTAATATCTCGTTTGGCCTTCGGCTCCTCAAAATCATCGGGCTCGATGATTGCCGGTTCGGGCTCGGGCTCAATCGTGATGGCGGCGTTGCTCTTCTCCTCCGCAGCCTTCTCTGCCTCCTCCTTCTTTGGCTGTGCCGCAGGGCCGAGTATCGACTCAATATCTTCGGCATAGATGGTCTCTCGCTCCAACAATAAATCGGCCATTGCGTTAATCTTGTCGTTCTCGGCCTCGATGATATCGTGGGCGCGCTTGTATGCCTCGTCCAAGATGCGACGTACCTCCGAGTCTATCTCGTTGGCGGTCTGCTCACTGAATGGCTTGGTGAAAGTGTCGCGAGTGCCGGTAGAGTCGTAGTAACTTATCGGGCCAATTTTCTTGCTCATACCGTAGTAGGCTACCATAGCATAGGTCATCTTGGTTGCACGCTCCAAGTCGCTCAATGCGCCGGCGCCCAAAGTGCCGTAGTTGACCTCCTCGGCAATACGGCCTCCCAACATTCCCGACAACTGCTCCGAAAGTGTGTTGTTCGTTACGTGTACACGCTCCTCGTCGGGTACTGACCACGTTGCTCCGAGGCTCTTGCCTCGGGGTATGATTGTAACCTTCAATACAGGGTCACACTCCTTCAAACGCCACATAACGGTAGCGTGTCCTGCCTCGTGAATGGCCGTAGCACGTCGCTCGGCCGGCGAAATCGACTTGTTGCGTTTCTCCAAGCCACCGATTATACGGTCAATGGCCGCTATGAAATCCTCCTTTGTGACGGCTTTCTTGTCGTTACGGGCTGCAATGAGTGCCGCCTCGTTGCAGACATTGGCGATATCGGCACCCGAGAAGCCGGGAGTCTGTTTGGCCAAGAATGTGCGGTCGATAGCGGAGTCTAACTTGATGTTACGGAGATGTACGTTGAATATATCTTCACGCTCCTTGACATCGGGCAGACCGACATCAATCTGACGGTCGAAACGTCCGGCACGCATCAATGCCTTGTCCAATATATCGACACGGTTTGTCGCTGCCAGAACTATCACGCCTGTATTTGTTTGGAAGCCGTCCATCTCGGTAAGGAGTTGGTTGAGGGTATTCTCTCGCTCGTCATTGCCCGAGAAACCGGCATTCTTGCCTCTGGCACGACCTATGGCGTCAATCTCGTCGATAAAGACTATACAGGGGGCTTTTTCTTTGGCTTGGTCGAAGAGGTCACGCACACGCGAAGCACCCACACCGACAAACATCTCGACAAAGTCAGAGCCCGAAATCGAGAGGAATGGCACATTGGCCTCGCCTGCAACAGCCTTGGCCAAGAGTGTCTTACCTGTACCCGGAGGGCCTACCAACAGTGCGCCTTTGGGAATCTTTGCTCCCAACTCGCGATACTTGTCGGCCTTACGCAGAAAATCGACAATCTCCATAATTTCGACCTTGGCCTCCTCCAAACCTGCCACATCTTTGAATGTGACACGTTTGTTGGGATTGTCCTTGTCGTAAATTTGTGCGCGGGCCTTGCCGACATTCATAATGTTGCCGCCGCCACCGCCGCCACGCGACATACTGCGTATGAGAAAAATCCATATACCGATGATGAAAAGCCACGGCAGTACATTGAGGAGCATATCGCCCCAGCCGCGTCTCTCCTCGATATACTCCACGCTGACGGGGTTGTTCTCGACCTCCGAAGCGGCTTTGGCCTCCTTGATGTCGCGGTCCAAGATATCTACCGAGCCGATGGTGAAGAACAGTTGCTCGCCCTCTTGGGGGATATTTTTTAGTTTGGAACTATCCTCGCCGTTGTGATACTTCTCGATAGCCTCGTCGGTGAGATATACCTTGGCGCTCTTGTTGGTAACGACGATGCGCTCCACCTCGCCCTGCTTAACCATCGCGATAACTTCGTTGGTATTGCTTTTGACAGGTTGAGCGGTTTTGTGACCGAAGAGGGAGTAGCCTATGATGGCAATGATGATAGCCGACCAAAACCACATAAAGTTGAGTCGGATAACGGTGACCTTCGGTCGTTTGTTATTTCTGTTTTTGTTTTTAGCCATAATCGGTGCAGAGCCATATCGCCTCTGCGGTGTAAAAAAGTTATGATTTCGGCGACAATGTCGCTCGGATTATTATAATTCGTAGTCGTGCTTCTGCATAGGAGCATCGGCCCACAACTCCTCCAAACGATAGAATTCTCGCAGTTCGGTTTGGAAGATATGAACCACTACATCGAGATAGTCCATTGCAATCCAAAAGGCGTTCTGCTGGCCCTCGATGCGCCACACTTTCTCGCCCAACTTCTCCAATACCTCCTGCTCGATGCCATCGGCAATGGCGGCCACCTGTGCCGTAGAGTCGGCGTTGCACACAACAAAATGCGAACATATCGCGCCGTCGAAGCCCGAGAGGTCCATCGTGACGATATCTTTACCCTTTTTGTCCTGAATTGCAGTCACTATCGTTTCAATCAATTTTTCCATAATTCTGTCTGTATATATATAACCTCGCAAATATAGTGTTTTTTTTGAAGAAAACGAAATAAAAATGGCCGCACGATACTTTATCGTGGCCATATGCTCCATAAAAAGCAAAATTACGAACTCCAACGGTGTGAAATTCGTAATTTTAAGTTTGTGGTTTCGGGCCTCGAATGGCTCGAAAAAAGATATGCTAATGCATAAATTTCTGCAAATTGCCGACCTTGTCGAGAATGGTCTGCTCCAAGGCGTTGATGATTGAGTTTTTGACGTAAGTGCGTCTGACGGCTATGGCGATGCGTCGTGATGTGGCCCCCTTTGCCAGCGTCTTGATTTGCGACTTGCGCTCCTTGGGGACATACTCCAACGCCATTTCGGGGATAATCGTCATACACGAGGTGCAGTTGACTATTCGCATAAGTGTATCCAACGAGCCCGACTCGAAATAGTAGTGCGTGGGGAGGTCACGACGGGCCTGACACAACTCGATAATCTGGTCACGCATACAGTTTCCTCGGCTCAACAGAATCAAATCCTTTAAGTCAATGTCCTCGATACGGATATTGGAACGTTCGTAGAGAGGGTTTGATGGCGACACATAGGCGTAGAAGTGGTCGCTGAAAAGGTCGCGCTCCAAAATGCCCTCACCGCAAGTACCACTCGCCACAAGTGCTGCGTCGATTTTATCACGCTTCAAAGCCTCGATGATATCGGCCGTTACCATCTCGCGAATCTCCAACTCGACACGAGGATAACGCTTTACGAAGTCGGGGATAAACTTATGCAAAAGGTAGGGGGCGATGGTCGGGATAACACCCAGACGCAACTTGCCCGCAGTCTCGCCCTTTAATTCCGCAACCGACTCACGTATAGTGTTATAGGCTTTCAGAGTCTCCTGTGCTTGGGCTATTACTACGGCGCCCGCCTCGGTCGGTATGACGGGTTTTTTCGAGCGGTCTAAAAGCACCACTCCCAACTCATCTTCCAGAGCCTTTATCTGCATCGAAAGCGAGGGCTGTGTGACGAAGCAATGCTCCGAAGCGGCCGAAAAACTGCCACAGTTGGCGACCTCGATAAGGTATTGTAGTTGAATGATTGTCATATAGGTTTATTGATGGTTTCTTGCTCTTTTGCTAATAGTTTTTGGCTTAATGCACTTTGCAAATGTATAAAAAAAAATTATAGCATCAAACTTTTTTGGCGGTGCGGCTTTAATTTCTTACATTTGTATTTATTTTGCGTGAAGTGGTGTGCCTTGAACCTGTATGCAGGGCCGACATTTGCAGAGAATAATTGCTACGAAAATAACAAGAAAATCGAAATATGGGAAAAGTAATTTTGACGGGTGACCGTCCTACCGGAAAACTCCATTTGGGCCACTATGTAGGCTCGTTGCGTCAGCGTGTGGAGTTGCAGAACTCGGGCGAGTTCGAGAAGATTTTTATTATGGTTGCCGATGCGCAGGCCTTGACCGATAATGCCGACAATCCCGAGAAGGTGCGTCAGAACATTATCGAGGTGGCATTGGATTATCTGTCGTGTGGTATAGACCCGACAAAATCGACAATCTTCATTCAGAGTATGGTGCCGGAACTCACCGAGTTGGCATTCTACTATATGAACCTTGTGACGGTGGCTCGTTTGGAGCGTAACCCGACGGTTAAGAGTGAGATTGTGATGCGTGAGTTCGGTAAGTCGATTCCCGTAGGATTTTATACATATCCCATTTCGCAGGCTTCGGATATTACGGCCTTTCGTGCTACAACCGTGCCGGCGGGAGCCGACCAAGAGCCTATGGTTGAGCAGACTCGCGAGATTGTACATAAGTTCAACTCGGTTTATGGCGAGACTTTGATTGAGCCGGAGATTTTGCTCCCTACCAATAGCGCTTGTATGCGTTTGCCCGGAACAGACGGCAAGGCCAAGATGTCGAAGTCGCTCGGAAACTGCATCTATTTGTCGGATACGGCAGAGGATTTGCGTAAGAAGGTGATGAGTATGTACACCGACCCGAATCATATCCGTATCGAGGACCCGGGCCAGATTGAGGGTAACTGCGTCTTCACCTACCTCGACGCATTCTCTCGTCCGGAGCATTTCGCGGCATATTTGCCCGATTATGCGTCGCTCGATGAGTTGAAGGCTCACTATCAGCGTGGTGGCTTGGGCGATGTGAAGGTTAAGAAATTCCTCTATGCCGTATTGCAGGAGATGTTGGAGCCTATCCGTGCGCGTCGCAAGGAGTATGAGCAGGATATCGAGGGTGTTTACGAGATATTGAAAAAGGGTTGTGAGGTTGCTCGTGCCGAGGCTGCCGAGACTCTCAATATGGTGCGTAGTGCTATGAAAATCAACTATTTCGATGATGCCGACCTGATTCGTCAGCAGTCGGAGATGTATAAGGCCGGCAAATAGTTTTTTTGCAATAAAGATTAGTGGCTTTTTGGCCATTTGAAAGATGATAAAGATTACCAAAGAGCGTGTTTCGCAATGGTTGCTTGGTCGCGTCAAGGGATTGAGCAATCAGCAAATGATGGCCGTATTGGCTGTTGCTGTCGGTCTGTTGGCAGGTTTGGGCACCTGCCTTTTCGAGATGTTGCTGTATGGTATTCGCTCGGCATTGGTGACGTGGTTTCCGGTCGATAGGGCGCAATTTCTCTATTTGATTTATCCGGCCATAGGTATTGTCTTGGCGACACTCTTTGTGAAGTATATCGTCAAAGACCAAATCTCGGAGGGTGTGACACGCGTATTATACGCTATGTCACGCACCGATTCGCGCATCAAACGCCATAACTGCTGGTCGTCAATCATTGGAGGTGCTACGACTATCGGATTTGGTGGTTCGGTAGGTCCCGAGGCCCCTATCGTCTTGACGGGTGCTGCCATAGGCTCGAATGTGGGTAAATTGGCAAAACTCAACTACAAGGAACTCACTCTGCTGCTCTGTTGTGGTGCAGGTGCTGCCGTGGCGGCTATCTTTAAGGCACCCATTACGGGCGTGGTCTTTGTGTTGGAGATTCTGATGCTCGACATCACCGCAGGCTCTATCTTCCCGCTCTTGCTGGCTTCGGTGTCTGCTACAACTACCGCTCTGGTATTTCGTGGTTTTGACCCTATCATCGCCGTCACATTGAGTGAGGCCGATGCCTTTATTATTGGTCAGATACCGCTTTATGTGTTGTTGGGCGTTTGTTGTGGCCTTATGTCATATTACTTCACCTCGATAAATTCGAAGGTGGGCCTTCGTATTAAAAATATCCAATCGCAATATAAACGCTGGGCAGTAGCAGGTGTGATATTGGGTGTGCTGATATTTATCTTCCCGCCGCTGTATGGTGAGGGTTACGAGGGTATGACAGCCTTGATGCACGGCAGGGTGTCGGAGTTGTTCAACAATTCGTTGTTCTTCAAATTTAGTAGCGTAGAGTGGTTGGCGTTGCTGTATGTGACGGCGATTATGTTCTTCAAGGTTATCGCTATGGCTACAACCAATGCCGCAGGAGGTGTGGGCGGAACATTTGCGCCGTCGTTGTTCGTCGGAGCATTTATGGGTGCCATTGTAGCCCTGACTTGCAATATCTGCTTCGATTGGAATGTGTCGGTTGTGTCATTCACGCTGGTAGGTATGGCCGGCGTTATGGCCGGTGTGATGAAGGCTCCGCTGACCTCGATATTCCTTATCGCCGAACTCTCGAATGGCTACGGTCTGTTTATCCCGTTGATGATTGTGGCGGCTACCTCGTTTGCTGTCGATTATATGTTGGATAGCGACTCCATCTATACCAAGCAGTTGCGTCAGCAGGGTGCGCTCCTGACACACGACAAGGACCAGTCGGCGTTTGTATTCCTGCGTCTGTCGGATTTGATGGAGACCGACTTTATCTCTATTAAAAACGGCGTTACGTTGGGCGATATAGTGAAGATTATCTCTACGGCAAGGCGTAATATCTTTCCTGTTATCGACGACGAGGAGCATCTGTTGGGCGTGGTGCAGTTGGACGACCTGCGTGAGGATATGTTTAACTCCGAGAATTGGAATCGTTCTATAATGCACTATATGGTGCAACCACCCTATAAGGTGTTGCAAAACGAGATGATACAGAGTATTCTGCCGCGTTTCGAGGAGAATCATACGTGGATGTTGCCTGTGGTCGATAAAGAGAATCACTATCTGGGCTTTATCGCCAAGTCACGCATCTTGAATGCTTATCGTGAGGCGCTGGTGAAGATTTCGCAATAGTTTTTTTAGACATAAAAATGAGCCTGTCTAACAAGTTTTTTTAACCCTCTGAGAATTGCATATTTGAAAAAGTTATCAGATAACTACCCGAATAAAATGAGCCTGTCCACGACTTGTTGGACAGGCTCATTTTATTTTGCGACATAACTACATTACGCCCACACAGCATTCCACACATCGCGCCAGATGTAGTAGAGCATAAATGCCGAGACGATGATTTTTACACCCGAGCCGGCTATAAACGACAGTAGTGAGCCAAGTCCTACCTTGATTGCTTTTTCAGTGTTGTCACGGTTGTTTATCAACTCGCCGACAACAGCACCCGCAAATGGTCCGGCGATAATACCGATGGGGCCCATAAACAATCCCACAAAAACTCCTATCGTAGCACCGATGACGCCTGCGCGTGTGCCACCCAGTACCTTGCTGAAATATCCGGGCAGGAAGTAATCCAAGATGCCGACCACGACAGCAATGATACCCCACGTCCAAAGCATGCCCGAAGAGAGGGTGGAGAAATCTGCCCACGAGCAGCATAACATTCCGAAGAATGCGAGCATAGGCCCCGGAATTACGGGAATAACCGAGCCTATGATGCCTATGATGCCACACAGAATGGCAACTATCGACAAGAATATATCCATCGCTATTTTACGATATGGTTTGTTGTCGAGTCAGGGAAGATGACCTTCGGCTTAAAGGTCTTTGCCTCGTCGAAATCCATATAGGCATACGAGACGATGATAACCAAATCATCGACCGCAACCTTGCGTGCTGCGGCACCGTTGAGGCAGATGCAACCACTGCCACGCTCACCCTTGATGATGTAGGTCTCTAATCTCTCGCCATTGTTGATGTCGAGAACTTGCACCTTCTCGCCCTCAATCATACCTGCGGCGTCCATCAAATCCTCGTCGATGGTGATACTGCCCACGTAGTTGAGGTTAGCCTGCGTAATTCTTACGCGATGAATCTTCGATTTAAGTACTTCGATGTACATCTTATCTCTATCGTTATTTGATTTTTACATTGTCAATGAGGCGTATCTGACCGGCCTGTACCGCTATACAACCCTGTATGCGAGGGCTCTCGTCCCACGATTTTACCTCCTGCATCGTCAGAGCATCAACAGCCTGGAAATAGATGACTTTCAGCAGTCCGCTACGCTCAACCTCGGTTATAACCCATTCGGTGAGGGCTGCGGGTGAGAGAGTCTTGGCCTTGTCGGCACATTGACGCAGTGTGGCATAAATCTCGGGTGCGGCCTTGCGATGAGGCTCGTCCAGCAGGGTATTACGCGATGAGAGGGCGAGGCCGTCGTCAGCACGAATGATGGGGCACTCGACAATCTCGACCTCCATTTTTAGTTGCTCGACCATCGCCTTGATGACGGCAATCTGCTGAAAATCCTTCTCGCCGAAGTAGGCTTTGGCGGGCTTCACGATGTCGAACAATCGGCTCACAACCTGTGCTACGCCGTTGAAGTGGCCCGGGCGAGTGGCACCCTCCATAACCTTGTCTATCTGTCCGAAATCAAACAGACGAGTATCAGGCTCGGGGTAAATCTCCTCGACCGAAGGCATCAATACATAATCAGCACCTGCGGCCTCCAATACGGCGGCGTCAGCCTCGGGTGTGCGAGGATAATTACGCAAGTCGTTCTTGTCGTTAAATTGCGTGGGATTTACAAATACGCTCACCACCACCGTCTTGCACTCCTTGCGAGCCAACTCCACCAATGAGCGGTGTCCCTCGTGCAGTGCGCCCATCGTGGGTACAAAACCTATGCTTTGAGGCTCAACCTCGGCCAATGCGGCTTGCAGGTCGATTACTTTGTCAAATGTCTTCATCTATTTGTAACACACTATAAAGTTGGTAGTACACTATGAAAGTCGAGGCAAAGGTATGAATAATATTTGAATTCAAAACAAAATCAAAGAATCTATGTGCCGAGAAGTCGCAAAAAAAACCGTTACATATTTTGTAACGGCCATTTTTCTATGCTTTGTATAATATTTTAGTCCAACTTTTAGTTCAGCGTAGGCAGGAACGAGTAATCCTTCGAGTAGTGGAGCATCTGCTTGATGTAGTTGTGGTTGTAGTGCAACTCCACATCTACAATCTCGCCATCTTTCTCTACCAACTTATAGGTCGGATTGACAAAACCGCTGTAAGGCTCAATGCCGAGTGCGGCGTAACGCTTCAAAACCTCTTTGTGGAGTTCCGGCTCAACCTTTACGGCATAATCTTCGACCAACTTGCGGCCGGCCTCATAGTCACCCTCCGACTTTATGCGTTGCACTTCGTAGAGCAGTTTGCCGAACAACTCACGCAAAGCCTCGAAGTCATTTACTACGATGTAGCGTTTGCCGTTCTCCGTAACCCACTCTATGACATTCGCCTCCTTGCCCTGCTCGTAGCACCATTCGGCAATGAGTTTGCGATTACGCATATGTGACTCCTCGACATTCTTGCCCGGCTCGATGCGTGAGAGTTGTGTCATCATACCGTTCATAATATATGTGGCATATTGCGATTTGGCCACGTCGAGCGAGGGAATGAGTCCCAACTCCACCAACTTCTCGTCACCTAAATAATAGAGCGCAAATAGGTCGGCACGAGCCTCCTCCAATGTCGAAGAGTAGGATTTCAGTTCGCCACCTGTCACACCCTCGGCCAACTGTCCTGAACCGTGGCCCAAGCATTCGTGCAGGTCGGTGTGCAGGTCATCACCCAACTTGCCATACTCTTTGATGCGCTGGCGGTCTTCTTCGCGGAGCATAAACTCCTCGTTAAAACCGTTGCCCTGTGCTGCTTTGTCGTAGGCGTAAGTGATGTTGTCGATAGTCACCGACTTCGAGCCATACTCCTTGCGAATCCAGTCGGCGTTGGGCAGGTTGATGCCGATGGGTGTTGCGGGGAAACAGTCGCCACCTATCGTCGCGACGGTGATAACCTTTGCCGATACGCCCTTGACCTCTTTTTTGCGGAAGGCAGGGTTGATGGGTGAGTTATCCTCAAACCATTGAGCATTCTCCGAGATAATCTTTGTGCGGTGGCACGCTGCGCTATCGACGAAATTCACGCTGCTCTCCCACGACGACTTAAAGCCCATAGGGTCGCCATAGTTCTCGATAAAACCATTTACAAAATCGACATTCGACGAATTGTCACCCACCCACAATACGTTGTAGCGGTCGAACTCTCGCAAGTCGCCCGTGCGGTAGTAGTTAATCAGGGCGTCGATGATGCTCTTTTGAGGCTCCTCGGCAACCGAGCGGGCCTTCTCCAACCAGAAGACAATCTGTTGAATGGCATCAGAATACATACCGCCCAAGTGCCAAACCTTCTCCACGAGTTTGCCGTCGGCATCTTTTACGAGTTTTGAGTTCAGTCCGTAAGAGATAGGTTGAGGGTCCGAAGCATCGACCATCGCCGCATAGAACTCCTCGACCTCCTTCATCGTAACGCCCTCATAGTAGTTGCAGGCTGACTCCACGACCATATCCACGCCGTCGGTCTGGTTGAGGCGTGAGGCGTATAATTCGGGGTTGAAGATAATCTCGCACAACAACTCCTTCTCGATGGGGAGTTCTTTTACATACTTATCCAAAGTCTGCTCAAACCACTCGCGCGAAAACTCTGCACGGAACTTGTCGTTTGAGTAGTGGTGGTGGATACCGTTTGCAAACCATACTTTTTTGAGGTACTTCTCCATAGCCACAAAATCCGCTGCCGTCTTGTCGCCCTTGTAAGAGGTGTAAATCTGCTCCAATGTGCGACGAATGGCGAGGTTGTATTTGAAGTTCTGGTCGAACAATATATCACGACCGCACTTTGCTGCCTCCGACAGGTAATAGATGAGGATTTTCTGTTGCAGGGGAAGTGTCTCGAATTTCGGTACCTCGTAACGCAAAACCTTGATATCGTCAAAACGGTCGATAATCCAAGGCATTGAGGTCTGCTCTTCGCTCTGGGGTGTTGTATTGCTACAAGATGTAGATGTGAATAGTTGAATAGTCATAATCGTTGCGATTAAGATTGAGCATACGTTTCTCATATCTGTTTAGGTTTAACAGTGAATAATCGGTGTCAAAGATAGGGAAAAATGTCCAATTCAAAAAAAGAGAGTGGAGAATTCGTCGTTCCCCACTCTGCTGAATTGATGTGATAGAGTGAAATTTACCTGCTGTATCGTGCGCTTGTGGCCTCAAACCACGGATTTCGCAAATCCTCTTTGTTGTAGGCCAAAGGCTTGCCTTCGGGGTAGGAGAGTGTCACGCCACCGGCCTCGGAGAGAATCAATTCGCCTGCCGCAGTATCCCACTCGTAGGTGTTGGTGGTACGCACATAGTGGTCGATACTACCTTCGGCCAGCAAGCAGAATTTATAGGAACTTCCCTGCTCGATAACCTCCAAATCGTGGTGTGTATGGCGTAACTCCTCGATGCGGCTATGTGTCTCGGGTGTCTGGTGCGAACGAGAGACGGCTACACGAAATCCTTCGTGGCGAGATGCGGCCAAAGGCAGACGCTCTATGCGGGTGTTAATCTCTGTATTGTCGAAGGTGGGGTTTTCGGAGGGCTCTACATCACGAATAAGATAAGAGCCGTGGCCCTTTTGTGCGACGTATAGTTTGTGGTGATAAGGCACATAAAGCACCGACGCAACACACTCGTTGTTGTAAAGCAGAGCGATATTTACCGTAAATTCGTTGTTGCCTTTGATGAACTCCACGGTGCCGTCAAGCGGGTCCACCAGCAGGAATAAATCCCAATTACGACGCTCCTCGTAGAGCATCTCGCGCCCCTCCTCACTCAAAACGGGAATACGGCTTGTACCCAAATGCTCCTTTATGGTGGTGTGCGATACTCTATCGGCAACGGTTATGGGTGTCTTGTCGCTTTTGAGCGATATGTCGTAGTCGTCTTGGTGCTTGTAAATCTTCATTATGGCAGCCCCCGCCTTTACCGCAGCATTCACGCATTGAGGCAGAAGTTGCTCTTTGATATGTGTGTCAAATTCTGTTGTGCTCATCATTTCCGCATAGTTTTAATTCTTTGAGTAAAGATAATAAAAAAATCTTAAAAGAAGAAGTTTATACGATAAAATAACGAGGTCGAATGACCAATATTATATATGGTATGCTTGACAGAGTCCTTATCGTCTATTATTAGCACCAAATAGCGTGCTATGCAGACCATTGCCACGACAGATGCGATGAGCGCAACTTTCATTGCGGCGTGGCTTGTCAGTATGGCCGCGAGTAGCAACAGGCCGATTATCGCCGCTCCGCAGAATATGCCTGCACGAAGTCGTGCCGTGTCGATGTGTTGTAATGGAAGAAATGTTGTGCGTCGTGTTTTGAACGGTATCTTTTTTAAGATGTTTCGCCTAAAACCTCCGACCTCGATGATATATTCACGTCGAAATATACAGGTGTCGTCGGCCGCCGAGCGCAGGAGGTTTGTTGTTGTGCCGGAGAGACTTGTAAGTGCGATGTTTATGCTCTCGATGGCATATTTTCGCAGTCGGGCCTTCGACCTTATGGGCAGCAGATAATCAAAGGCGGCGATGGTGGCGGCTGTATTGAAATCGTCTTGCGGCGAGCCGTGCTGCTTGTCGATAAGGACCAAGCGACGAAAGCATCGGTAGCGTGAACGATACAATGCTCTGATGGGTGTCGTGTGCAGTACATTCGAGGTTGGGGTATTTACCCGTATTAACCTAAAATGCCGTACGATGGCATCAAAGGCCTCGGCCGCCGTGAAGCCGTCTAATGTGATAATCACTTCGTAATGGTCGTGTTCCGATGAGAGCAATGCCTCGATTTGCTCGATATCCCGAACCTTGCTGCATATTATCGAGCAGCCGGCAAACCCCAGTGAGCCGCAACCGATGATATCGGATTCTATCTCTTTTTGATGTCGTATGGCACGCGCCATGAGAAGCGTGCGGAGTGTGGCGACGATGACGATTATGGTGGCGCAAAACAATATCGCACCTTGAATCAGTTGGGACATTCTAACGAGCGTTTATATGAGTTAATCAATATTTCGGAGTCTTCGGTTTCGTCGGGCGTGAATATGCTTTTCAGGGCATTCAGAGAGTACCCTTCGCGCGCCAGATGGCGAC
Organism: uncultured Alistipes sp.; assembly: GCA_964594305.1. Classification (GTDB taxonomy): domain Bacteria; phylum Bacteroidota; class Bacteroidia; order Bacteroidales; family Rikenellaceae; genus Alistipes. The sequence continues at coordinate 43,341 of CAZQMC010000002.1, forward strand.
ATAACTCCTTGCGGTGAGGCGGCGACATCGTGGCTAATCGGGAGCGTATTTTTACACGCCCGAGCGAACGCCCCAAAGACGAAAGAGTGTAGATAGCCTCTCTGACTACACCGGCATCGGCCGAGGTGGCGACTATGTGCTGTAACTGCTTGTCGGCAATCTCTATGCCGAAGGTGCGCACGATGGCAAGGCCCAGCATTTTCAGGTTGCGGTTGTTGCTGCCAAGCAGAGGTTCGTATGCTATCGGCACTATTCCACGTCGCAGGAGCAGGATTATGCGTGCGATATCGAAAGGGCGCAAGTTGTATTGCAGCGAGGCTATTGTCTCGATGGCCATCGTCGGCTTGGCGGCGAGTATTGCAAGCAGCGCTGCCAGACGAGTGTCGTGATGACGGGAGCGGAGCAGAGGTTGCAGGTGTGATGCGATAGGTCTGTGCGAAGGTATGGCATTCATAATCGTCAGCAGATGAGTGCGATGCGGCCCTTTGCGGCGAGATATGCGTTTGAGTAAAAATGTATCGAGGTTGGCGTGTGCCACCAAATCTTTTATCGGGTTGGGATTGATGCCGTAAGTGTGGCTTAATACCAGATATATCGCTTCGGCCAGCGCCATCTGCTTTTCGCGTGAGGTGACTGCGGGGTATGGGGCGTGAAACTCCTCGTCAAGACTCATCTTCGTAACCTGCTCCACATAGTTGCTGCGTAACAGGTTGTGTCGGTGTCTTGTGGCCGATGCTGCCTTGTGCCGGATTATGGCGACCTCAAAGCATAGAGCAATGGCTATGAAAAACCATAGGCAGAGATATGTGATAAGGTCGTACAGCATAATTTCGTAGAAGAGAGATTTTCGGGTATTATATTTGCTCGTCGATGGCCGATATCTTGCTTTTCAGCCGAGCCATACATATCGGGAATGTCATATATTGATTTACACCACTCTCCAACAGACTCAATATGGCGTGCTCGGAGTGTTGCCACGACACCACGTAAATCAGTGGCAGACGACTGCCTTCGGGGCGAATATGTCGTATGAGATGTGAGCCGTCGATAAAGGGTGTTATGCCCAAGATGATGACCAGCGCGGGCATCTCTCGTTGGCACGCCTCGATGATTTGTGCCTTCGTCGAGCAGTGGATAATGCGCTCACGACGACGGTCGATGACCTGTGCAAAGAGTGTTGTCAGGTCGCTATGCTGCGAAAAAATAATTATGCTTCGGCGTTGTTCCATAAGTGCGACTTTTAGCCGTTGTGAATGGGCGAAAAATGTGCCAAACGATAAATGATGAAAAAAATATTGCCGAAATAGTTGTGGCGAGAAAATTTTTTGTATATTTGCAGGCCGAATTACGGCAAAATTTATAATTTACTTATAGAATGTACGTTATAGTAGAAATTGCAGGTCAGCAGTTTAAGGCTGAAAAGGGTCGCAAACTCTATGTTCACCGTCTTCAAGGCGACGTAGAGTCGTCAGTGAGTTTCGACAAAGTCCTGCTTGTAGACAACGACGGTCAGGTTAAGGTAGGTGCACCTGTTGTAGAAGGCGCCTCGGTAAAGTGTAAAATCTTGAAGCACTTGAAGGACGATAAGGTCCTTGTCTTCAAGAAGAAACGTAGAACTGGTTATCAGAAGTGCAACGGTCACCGTCAGTACCTCAGCCAGATTCTCGTGGAGGATATTGTTGCATAACCTTAAAAATTAGTAGAAAATGGCACACAAAAAAGGAGTAGGTAGTTCAAAGAACGGCCGTGAGTCAGAGAGCAAGCGACTCGGTGTAAAGCTTTTCGGTGGTCAGTTCGCTAAGGCTGGCAACATCATCGTTCGTCAGAGAGGTACAGTACACAACCCCGGTAACAACGTGGGTATGGGTAAGGACCACACTCTTTTTGCATTGGTTGACGGTACAGTTGAGTTCTGCAAGAAGTCGTCTGGCAAATCTTATGTAAGTGTAACTCCTCTGGCCGAGTAAGGCTTTACGGGTTAAACGATTAGGCGGAATCCTTCGAGGGTTCCGCTTTTTTTTGTTTGATTGTCGCTCCTCTTTTGCTGTTTGTTGCAATGTTTTTGCTAAATTTGTAAGGCAAAGCGGATTTTTTGGACTATGAAGGAGATTATAGATTTTTTACAAGAGTTGCACGATAATAATAATCGTGAGTGGTTCGAGGCTAATCGCCCGCGTTATAAGGCTGTGAAGGCAAAGATGGACGATGTGGCGGCACGATTTATCGAGGCGATGTCGTCGTTTGATTCATCGGTCGAGGGGTTGCGTGTGCAGGATTGTACCTACCGCATATATCGTGATACCCGCTTTACGAAGGATAAGTCTCCATATAAAACTTGGTTTGGCGTATATGTCTGCCCACGAGGTAAGAGGTCGGGGTTTTCGGGTTATTATATGCACATCGAGCCGGCCGAAAATCACTATATGATTTGTACGGGAGCCTATTGCCCTACGGCGGGCGAGCAGAAGAGTGTGCGTGAGGAGTTTATGACCGAGGGTGAAGCCTTCGTTGAGGCCATACGGGCAGCCGAAGGTTTCGAGTTGGATTGGTCGGAGGCTTATAAGCGAGTGCCGCGTGGTTGGTCGGCCGAAGATGAGTATGCGGAGTATTATCGCCTGCGTAACTATCTGGTGGTGAAGATGGTCGATGAGGAGTATTTCACCGCAGACGGCTATTTCGAGAGGGTGACGGAGGATTTGCGTCGTACCAAGCCATTTAACGACACTCTCAACCGAGCAATAGAGTACGCCCGCGAAATGGGCTGGTAAGGAAGATAAAAGATGAAAGAGCAAAGATGAAAGAGCAACCGACGCCAAACCGAGCGCAATCAAACTCGTTTGAATTGCCGAGGTGCGAAAGAGAAAAAGCCGACCTTGTGTCGGTTTAATCCGCCGCTTATCAATACCTCGCTATCAATTTCGTATCTGTGAGGTAGTAGTTCCCAAAGGTAGATTGCCACAGAATGGCATTGGGTCCAATTACTCACCTTCAAGCCCACAAGATGCCATTCCTCGCAATGACATTATATTTACTCTTCATCTTTCATCTTTTATCTTTGCTCTTCTTTCGAGTGGTCGATATCGCACGACGAGCAGTTGCCGCGACAACCTATGTCGGCACAATCCGTTCCCGTATCCTCGCGCGACTCCTGAACGGCGCACTTGATACCCAGACGCTGCATATTTTTGTTGGTGGCAATCTCGGAGTCGATGTCGTGTCCCTTGAAAATCTGCGTCAGCGACATTCCCAAAAAGAACAAGCCGACAAAACCGATAGATATCAATATCACTATCAATATAGTAGAAAATCCTGCTGACATAATCCGTAAAATATTAAATTTTCACTTTTTGTTGAAAATACGGCTACAAATTTATATATTTGTGTGCTATTTTGCAAGATTGTGCACACATCGTGCCTATAAGGCCGCCGAGGGCCTGTTTCTTGCATAAGATACCATTAGATATGAAGATTGTTATTTCGGGTGTAGGCGAGATGGGTAGCCACTTGGCGCGTATGTTGAGTGGTAATGGCCACGATATTACCATTATCGACAGCGATAGCAGGGCTTTGGACGAGGCGGATAACGGTGCAGACCTTATCACCGTGGAGGGTGATACCACCTCATTCTCGGTGTTGCGTCGTGCCGGTGTGCGTCGCTGTGACCTATTCATCGCAGTAAATCACGATGAGAATCAGAATATCCTTGCGGCCATTATGGCCAAGCAGATGGGTGCCAAAAAGTCAATCGCGCGTATCGACAGTAGCGAGTATTTGGAGCCCAACAATAAGGAGATGTTTATCGATATGGGTATCGATTACCTCTTCTATCCCGAGCGAGATGCTGCGCGTGAGGTTATAAACCTGCTGGGTCATACCTCTACGTCGGACTATGTTGATTTTTCGGGAGGATTGCTTTCGCTGGTGGTATTTCGCTTGGAGCCTACCTCTCCGTTGCTCGGGCGCAAACTTATGGAGTTGGCGGCCGATGGCTCACTTACGGAGTTCCGCGCTGTGGCCATCTCGCGTGGCAGTCAGACCATTATTCCTCGTGGCCAAGATGAGTTTTTGGAGGGTGATGTGGTCTATATCATCGCCCGTCACGACTCGGCCAAGATGGTTGCCGAATTGTCGGGCCAAAAGAGTGTCGAGGTTAAGAATCTGATGATTTTGGGCGGCTCACGCATAGGTATTCGTGTGGCGTTGGAGTTGCAGGACGACATCAATATCAAGATGGTCGATTATAATGGCGAGAAGGCTTATCGTCTGGCCGAGATGTTGGACAAAACACTCATAATCCACGAAGATGGCCGTAATCTCGATGCTATGTTGGAGGAGGGCCTTCCCAATATGGACGCATTCTTGGCGGTTACGGGGCGTAGCGAGACCAATATCTTGGCGGCTATGCAGGCCAAGCGTATGGGTGTGAAGAAGGTTATCGCCGAGGTTGAAAACCTCAATTATGTGCGTCTGGCCGAGAGCGTGGGTATTGATACCATCATCAATAAAAAACGAGTTACGGCGTCGAATATCTTTCGCTTTACGATGTCAACCGATGTGCAGGCTATACGTTGCCTGACGGGTAGTGAGGCCGAGGTCTTGGAGTTTATCGTTAAGCCTAACTCTCCGGCTACCAAGTCGATGATTAAGGATATGCATCTGCCGCAGGATATGATTATTGGCGGTATCGTGCGTGGTGATAGGGTGTTTATCGCTGTGGGAGATACCCAGATGCAGGCCTATGACCGTGTGGTAGTGTTTGCTATGCCCTCTTCGATTGCCAAGGTGGGCGAGTTTTTCAATTAGGCGGCCTTATGGTATCGGCTCAATGATTATGGGGCGATATGTTTGATGGTTGCGAGGCAATATGCCGTGATAGATGAAGAAATATAAAAATTAGATAGATATGTATGTAGCAATTGCGGGAAACATAGGTAGCGGAAAGACTACTTTGACCGAACTTCTTACTCGCCGATATGGCGCAAAGGCCTATTATGAGGAGACCGACAACCCATATTTGGGCGATTTTTATCACGAGATGAATCGTTGGGCGTTTCAACTCCAAATATCATTCTTGGGTAGTCGTATCCAGCAGACGATGGATATGTTGTCGAGCGGCGAAAAGAATATTTTTCAAGATAGAACTATCTATGAAGATGCCCATATCTTTGCCGACAACCTCTACTGTATGGGCCTTATGTCGTCGCGCGATTTCGGTACCTATATGAAAATCTTCGACCTTACGACCAATCTTATCCCGCAACCCGATGTGCTTATATATCTGCGTGCAAGTGTCCCTACGCTTATCGCCCAGATTAAGCGTCGTGGTCGCGACTATGAGATGAATATCGACGAGGAGTATCTGTTGCGCCTGAATGATAAGTATGAAAATTGGATTAACAATATCTATCGTGGTAAGTTGCTCATAATCGATAAAGATGTAGATGATTTTGTGGAGAATCCCGAGATTATCGACCGTATCTGTGAGCAGTTGGACGCAATGATTGAAGCCAAGTAGAAAGCCGAAGATATGTTGTTGCCGGAGTCGTTTGTTGAGCGTATGCGCGCGGAGTTGGGTGCCGAGCAGGCCGAGCAGTTGTGCCACGCTCTTGAAAGAGAGCCTTCGACTTCGGTGCGACTCAATCCTCGCAAGATGCTCTCGCCAAGATGGTCGTCGGAGCGTATAGCGTGGAGCGAGTACGGATATGCTCTCTCGGAGCGACCGAGTTTTACACTCGATTCGGATTTCCATGCCGGAGCATATTATGTTCAGGAGGCGAGTTCGCAGTTCGCTGGCTATATTTTAGCGAGTGCTGTGGGCGGTAAGGAGGCCTGCCGAGGGTTGCGTGTGTTGGATATGTGCGCGGCACCGGGAGGCAAGAGTACCCATTACGCTTCGTTGGTGGGCGAGCAGGGATTGGTTGTCGCTAATGAGATAAACCGTCAGCGTGCCGCTGTGTTGGCCGATAATGCCCGTAAGTGGGGCTTGGGTAATATGGTGGTGTCGTGCAACGATTCGTCACGCGTGGCGCAGGTGAGATGCTGGTTTGATGTTGTCGCTGTCGATGCGCCCTGCTCGGGCGAGGGTATGTTCCGCAAGTCGGACGAGGCCGTAGAGCAGTGGAGTGAGGCCAATGTGGCGATGTGTGCCGAGCGACAGTGGGAGATTTTGGAAAGTGCTTTCCAAGCGTTACGACCGGGGGGAGTGCTTATTTATAGCACCTGTACATTCAATCGTACGGAAGATGAGTGTGTCGTGAGGCGTTTGATGGAGGCCTATGGTGATGAGTTGCAGGAGGCTCCCGAGATTCACACCGAGGAGTCGTGGGGCGTTGTCGTGGGGCGCGAAGGAGTGTTCCAGACATTCCGATTTTTCCCTCATAAAGTGGCCGGCGAGGGTATGTTTATGGCTGTGGCTGTGAAGCGAGATGATGCTCCGTCGTCGATGCCGCCAAAGAGCCGAGGCAAAAATATTGTGAAGGTTGAGCGTCGTGCGGAGGAGGAGTTGCGTCGTTGGGTGGAAAGGCCCGATATGATGCGATTTTTTCAGGCGGGAGAGATGCTTTATGGCTGTTATAAGAGCCATTTTGAAGATATAGAGATGCTCTCGGGCCTGCTCTCGGTGATATATTCGGGAGTGGCTATGGGGCAGATTTTTAAGGGTAGATTGAAACCCGATGCGGCACTTGCGCTGTTTGTCGATATGCGACGTGATGCGGTGGCTTGTCGGGAGGTTGAGGAGGAGGTTGCACTGCAATTTTTGCGTAAGCAGGATATCGATGCCTCGCTCTTCGACGAGGGTGTAAATCTGGTCGAGTGTAAGGGCCTTCCGCTGGGCTTCGTCAAGCGTATTGGGCATAGGGTTAATAACCTGTATCCCAACGCTTTAAGGATATTGAAATAAATAAAACACAAAATATTATGGCTGTAAAAAAACTCTATTACTCGATGGGAGAGGTGGCCGAGATGTTCGATGTTAATCGTTCTCTTATTCGCCACTGGGAGTCGAAATTCGACTGCTTGCGTCCGCATAAAAATCAGAAGGGTAATCGAATGTTCACCCCCGCCGATATCGAGAAACTTAAACAGATATATCATCTGGTTAAGGAGCTGGGAATGACATTGGAGGGTGCTCGTAAGGCTATGAAAAGCCCGGCGACAAAGGGCCTTTCGCGTGATGCGGAGTTGTTGGAGCGCTTGCAGCGTATCCGCTCGGCTTTGGTAGAGGTGCGTGAGGAGTTGAAGGCGGGTGATGGTGAGCAGGTTGTCGAGGCGTCGGCTCCGGCTTGGGCCGAGCCCGAGCAGGGCGAGGAGGCACCTCGTGCTATGCGTCAAGGCAAGGCCGTTACCGTTATCGAGGCGGGTGACGATGTCGAATCCGAATCCAAGGAGAAGCCCAAGCGTCGCGCTCCACGCCGCAAGAAGAGTGATGAGGAGAAGGAGTTGTTCCCCTTCTATGAGCAGTCGTTGTTTTAATCCCTCGCCACGATGAAAGTTAGAGATATAACCGCCGCGATTGAGGCTTTTGCGCCGCTGTCGTTGCAGGAGTCGTACGATAATGCCGGCCTCATTGTGGGGCGTCCCGATGACGAAGTACATAAGGCTCTGTTGGCTGTCGATGTCACCGAGGAGGTGGTTGCCGAGGCTGTTGCGGAGGGGTGTGATATGATTATTACGCATCATCCGATAATTTTTCACGCCTTGAAGCGTTTTAATTCGGCGAGTGTCACTGAGCGATGCGTCGAGGAGGCTATTCGTCGAGGCATTGTCTTGTATGCCGCCCATACCAATCTCGATAGTGCGCCGCAGGGTATGAGTTGGCGTGTTGCCGAGATGTTGGGCCTCGAAGAGGTCGAGGTTCTGCAACCTACGAACGAGGAGGGCGCAGGTTTCGGCGTGGTGGGTGTTTTGCCACAGGTGGTTGATAGTGAGGTGTTTATGCGCGATGTTATGCGCCGATTTAATGTTGGGGCATTGCGTCATAGTGCGATTGTTAAATCGCTCGTTCATAAGGTGGCGATTTGTACAGGCGCAGGAGGCTCACTCATCGATGAGGCTCGTGCGTCGGGAGCCGATATCTATCTTACGGCCGATTTGAAATATAACGATTTTATGCGCCACGAGGGGAGCATAATTTTGGCAGATATGGGCCATTTTGAGAGTGAATATTGCGCAATTGAAATTTTATTTGATATTTTATCAAAAAAAATGCTTACCTTTGCAGTTCGCAAGAGTGTGCACTCGCGAAACCCCGTGAATTATATGGTTGGCGAGTGATGTCGCGAAGATTGATGTTGTAATAGGTCGTCTAAAACAAATTTGATATATATGGCACAAAAGAAGACATCTGAAATCGATTATTCGATGCAGGAGAAGATTATGGCTCTCTATGAGTTGCAGAAGATTGATTCTCAGATAGATGAAATCAACAAAGTAAAGGGTGAACTTCCTCTTGAAGTACAGGATTTGGAGGACGAGGTTGAAGGTCTTAAAACCCGTATCGACAATATCAATGCCGAGATTGAGGAGTTGAATAACCTTACAAAACAGCGCAAAAGAGAGGTTGACCAGGCGAAGATTCAGATTACTCACTACAAGGAGCAGCAGAATAATGTACGCAACAACCGCGAGTATGATGCTATCACCAAGGAGATTGAGTATCAGGAGTTGGAGATTGAGTTGGCCGAGAAGCGTTTGAAGGAGTATGCCGGTGCGATGAAGGCCAAGAAGACTCTGTTGGAGGAGGCCGAGGCAATCGTTGCGGAGCGTAACATCGATTTGACAGCCAAGAAGGCCGAATTGGAGAGCATCGAGGCCGAGACCGCTGACCAAGTGGCATCGCTCGCAGAGCAGGCCGACAAGGCGAAGATTAAGATTGACGAGCGTCTGCTCTCGGCTTATGGCCGTATTCGTGGCAGCGTTCGTAACGGTTTGGCCGTTGTTACGGTTAAGCGTGATGCTTGTGGTGGCTGCTTTAATCGTATTCCTCCCCAGCGTCAGGCTGATGTTCGTGTGGGCAAGAAACTTATCGTCTGCGAGTATTGCGGTCGTATTCTTGTTGCCGAGAACGAGGAGTAAATATATCTCGGAGGCCGAGAGGCTCGGGATAGCGTAAATTTGAAAGGAGCGGATTTTATAATCTGCTCCTTTTTTGTCACTTTCATACCTTATATTATAAGAAAAAAGCCTCGAAGATGGTAAAATTCATAAATAATGACTACCTTTGCGGCGTATTGATTATGCATAAATCAAGTTAGGTAGTATGAAGATTGCTCTGGCCCAATTAAACTATTCGATTGGAGATATTGATGGTAATGCAGCACGCATTATCGATGCCATACATAAAGCCGAGGCCGAGGGTGCCGATTTGGTGCTTTTTGCCGAATATGCTGTCAGTGGAACACCCTCTTATGGGTTACTCCGTAAAACTACATTCTTAACTTTGTGCGAGGAGGCCTTGGAGCGTATTGCCAAGGAGTGTCGTCGTCTGACGGCCATCGTAGGCTCGCCTTGTTTGACCGAGCGTGGAGCGGTAAGTGCCGCCGCCGTATTGCGTAATGGCAGGGTGGACGAGATTGTCGAGAAGCAGCACGTTACGGCACGCCGCGAGATGGGTTTCATCGTCGGAGGCGAGGGTTATAAGGTAATCAATGTCTGTGGCCGTAATATCGCGATTATGGTTGGTGACGACCTCTCGCATCTGTATGAGTTGGATAAGGAGGCCGATTTTGTGGTAAGTGTCAATGCCCGCCGTTATGGTAAGGGTCTGCTTACTGCGCGTTATGAGACGTTGCGTCGCCTGACCTATACCGAAAATCGTAATATCATCATTATCAACCAAGTGGGTGGCGCAGGCGATTTGGTCTATGACGGCACCTCGGGTATAATGAACAAAGAGGGCAAGATAGAACTCTTTATGAAGAGTTTTGAGGAGGACTTCGTCGTATTCGACACCTTGGCCAAGCACGAAGGCTTGGAGGGCGCACCCTATACATCGTACAACGACCGTACCCGTATGGTCTATAAGGCGGCTTGCTTGGGTTTGCGTGATTATTTCCACAAGAGCGGTTATACCAAGGCGTGTGTCGGTCTGTCGGGCGGTATCGACTCTTCGGTTGTTGCCTGCTTGGCCGTGGGTGCGTTGGGTAAGGATAATGTTCGCGGTTTGATGATGCCGTCGCAGTTCTCGTCTGACGAGTCGGTTGAAGATGCCAAAGAGTTGGCCGAGCGTCTGGGCATAGAGTATAGCGTGTTGCCTATCACCGAGGCATATTCTGCCATTATGGATACCTTGAAACCTATTACAGGTGGTACGGAGTTCGATGCTACCGAGGAAAATATACAGTCGCGTATTCGTACGGTGCTTCTTATGGCTTTGCAGAATAAAGATGGATATATCCTTTTGAATTCATCGAATAAGAGTGAGAATGCTCTGGGTTGGTGTACATTGTATGGCGATACTGCGGGTGCGTTCAGTCCTACGGGCGATTTGTATAAGAGCGAGATTTATGATTTGGCCCGATATATCAACCTTGCGTTCGATAATGTTATCCCCGAAAATATCTTAAAGAAAGAGCCTTCGTCGGAGTTGCGTCCTAACCATAAGGATAGCGATGTGTTGCCTCCGTATGAGGTTGTAGATGCGATTTTGTATCGTATGATAGAGAAGGGTGAGCATCGTGAGGAGATTATCAACGCAGGCTTTGATTCCGATGTCGTGGAGAAGATTCACACTATGGTTATGCAGAATGTGAAGAAGCGTTATCAGTATCCGCCTGTGTTGCGTCTTTCGACAAGTTCGTTCCGCCACGAGATTTTGTTCCCGTTGGTCAATAAGTATGGATACTAATTCTTTTTTGAAGGCGTAAGGAGATGAGTGGCGCAGGGGCGATAAAACATTCTGGCGAGGTTATTCGTATCGAGGGCTCTACGGTCTATGTCAAGATGATTGTGGGTAGCGCTTGTGGCTCGTGTCAGGCTCGTGCGGTATGTGGCGCGAGCGAGATGAGCGAGATGAGCGAGAAGGTCGTCGAGGTCGTTACACCGTCGGCATCGGATTATGCCGTTGGAGATATTGTTCAGGTGGCTCTGTTGAGCCGCTCTATGGGTGTCAAGTCGGTCGTTATGGCCTACGTGATACCCTTAATCGTGTTGTGCGGTGTGCTTTTGGGCGGTATTGCCATAGGTCTTGGCGAGGGTTTGTCGGCCTTGATTGCTTTGGCCGGTGTCGCCATATATTACGGCGTGTTGTATTTGCTACGCGATAGAGTTGGAAATAGTATAAAATTCATAATAACAAAATAAACAAAATGACGGTATTATTATTTACAATTTTGACACTCAGTGTGTTGGGTATCTTGTCTGCTGTCATCTTGTACTTCGTTGCACAGAAGTTCAAGGTGGAGGAGGACCCTCGCATTGACGATGTCGAGAAGATGTTGCCCGGAGCCAATTGTGGTGGCTGCGGTTTTGCCGGTTGTCGTGCTATGGCCGAGGCTATGGTGCGTGAGGACGATATTTCGTCGCTCTATTGTCCGGTTGGTGGTGGCGATTGTATGAAGCAGGTTGCTTCGTACCTCGGTAAGGTTGCTCCCGAGAAGGAGCCTACTGTCGCTACGGTACGTTGCGGTGGTGTATGTGCAAAGCGCCCCCGTACAAATGAGTACAACGGAGCCAAGAGTTGTGCTGTCGCTTCGTCGCTTTATGTGGGCGAGACGGCTTGTGCTTTTGGTTGCTTGGGCTATGGCGATTGCGTTGAGGCGTGTGCCTTTGATGCTATCAAGGTTAATCCCGAGACGGGTATCGCCGAGGTTGATGCCGATAAGTGTACGGCTTGCGGTGCTTGTGTGAAGGCTTGTCCGAAGGGCATTATCGAACTCAGAAAGAAGTGGCCGAAGAATCGTGCAGTATTTGTAAGTTGTGTGTCGAAGGATAAGGGCGCAGTTACAATGAAGGCTTGTAAGGCCGGCTGTATCGCTTGCGGTAAGTGCGTGAAGGTGTGTGCTTTCGATGCTATCACCGTAGAGAATGGCGTGGCATATATCGATTCGCAGAAGTGTAAGTTGTGCCGCAAGTGCGTTAATGAGTGCCCTACGGGAGCGATTGTGTTGCGTGGTATGGAGCCACTGCCCAAGGAGCCCAAGGCACCTGCTGCAAAGCCTGCGGCTGCGGAGCCAAAGAAAGAGAGTGATAACGAGCAGAAATAGTATTGATTATGAAGACATTTCCTATTGGCGGAGTACATCCGTCGGATAATAAACATTGGAGCAACACCAAGCAGATTGAGGTGTTGGAACTCCCCGATGTGGTCTCGATTCCGCTCGGACAACATATCGGTGCGCCCGCTACGTCCGTAGTTGCCAAAGGCGATAAGGTGCTGACAGGCCAACTCATAGCCGAGGCTACGGGCTTTATGTCGGCAAATATACATTCACCCATCTCCGGTACAGTCGCATCGGTTGATATGCAGCCTAATGGTCAGGGCTTGCGTCAGATGATGATTACCATCAAGCGTGAGGGCGACGAGTGGGCTCCTGAAATCGACCGCTCGGCCGAGATTAAGCGTGAGTGTCAGTTGGAGAGCGCCGAGATTATTGCAAAGATTAAGGATGCCGGTATCGTAGGTATGGGTGGTGCTACATTCCCCACACACGTTAAGTTGTCGATACCCAATGGCTGTAAGGCCGAGTACCTCATCATCAACGGTGTGGAGTGTGAGCCTTATCTTACTTCGGACCACCGCACGATGTTGGAGCGTGGCGAGGAGTTGCTCATCGGTGTCGAGATTTTGAAGAAGGCTTTGAATGTCGATAAGGCTATTATCGGTATCGAGAATAATAAACCCGATGTTATCGAGCACTTGAAGAGTTTGGCCAAGGCGAAGAAGTTTGCTGTGAAGATTGAGCCTTTGAAGGTTCAGTATCCGCAGGGTGGCGAGAAACAGTTGATTGCCGCCATCACAGGTCGTCAGGTGCCACCTCCTCCGGGCCTTCCTATCCACGTTGGCGCGGTTGTATGCAACGCTTCGACTACGGTAGCAATCTATGAGGCTGTGCAGAAGAACAAGCCCTTGATTGAGCGTGTTGTGACTATCACAGGCCAGCAGTTGAAGGAGCCTCGTAACCTTTTGACCCGTATGGGTACGCCTATCGCCACTTTGGTCGAGAAGGCCGGCGGTCTTCCCGAGGGCGATGTTAAGGTTGTCAATGGCGGACCTATGATGGGCCGTGCGATGGTAAATCTTGACTCTCCCGTAACAAAGGGCTGCTCGGGTGTGACGGTATTTGCCGGTAAGGCGGCACATCGTGTTGAGGCCGATAATTGTATCAAGTGTGCAAAGTGTGTATCGGCGTGTCCTATGGGCTTGGAGCCTTATCTGCTTTATCGTCTTGCTAATAAGCAGATGTGGGATAGAGTAGAGGAGGAGCAGATTACCAACTGTATAGAGTGTGGTTGCTGCCAGTTCTCTTGTCCTGCCGGCTTGCCTTTGCTGGACTTTGTCCGTTTGAGCAAGCAGACTGTTATGGGTATAATTCGTGCGCGTGCTGCGGCTAATGCACCTCAGAAGTAGAAAATAAAAGAATTAGATAATTATGGCAAATAAATTTGTAGTTGCTCCAGCACCCCATGTGCATAGCGCGCAATCGACACAGTCGTTGATGCGTGATGTGCTTGTGGCTCTGATACCTGCATTGGCGGTATCTACGATGGTGTATGGTCTAGATGCGCTGAAAGTGACGGCTGTCGCCGTTATCAGTTGTATTCTTGTCGAGTACCTTATTCAAAAGTTCCTGCTTGGAGGTAAGAATACCATTTGCAACCTCTCGGCAGTAGTTACAGGTGTTTTGTTGGCATTTAACCTGCCTTCGAACATTCCTTGGTGGATTATCGTTATCGGTGCTGTTGTGGCTATCGGTATCGGTAAGATGACCTTTGGCGGTCTGGGCCGCAATCCGTTCAATCCCGCATTGGTGGGCCGTGTGTTCCTGTTGATTGCCTATCCTGTGCAGATGACATCGTTCCCCCAGCCTACGATGAATGGTTATGTCGATGCTTTGTCGGGTGCTACTCCCTTGGCGGCTGTTAAGGCTGCTGCGGCAAAGGCCGACGGTGCTATCTCGCTGGCAAATGTCGATTTGCTCAATATGTTCAGCGGTGCTATGCCCGGTTCGATGGGTGAGATTGCCGCTATGGCATTGTTGGTGGGAGGTATCTTCCTCTTGTGGCGCAAGGTTATCACTTGGCATATCCCCGTTTCTATCCTCTCGACAATGGCTTTGTTTGCTTTTGTTGTGGCATTGATTCAGGGTGGTGATACGGCTCTGTTGTATGAGTTGCCGGTATTCCATTTGGTTGCAGGTGGTGCTATGTTGGGTGCTATCTTTATGGCTACGGATTATGTGACTTCGCCTATGACCGGTAAGGGTATGATTATCTATGGTATCGGTATCGGTGCTATTACGATGATTATCCGTTTGTGGGGTGCTTATCCCGAGGGTATGTCGTTTGCAATCCTGCTTATGAACTCGGTTACGCCGCTTATCGATAAGTATGTGAAGCCCAAGCGTTTTGGTATAATTTCTAAAAAATAGGAGGCATCGAATATGAAGAGTACACTTTTTAATATGGTTGCTGTGCTGTTTGCCGTTACCCTCATCGCTTCGGCAGGTGTAGGTGCTGTGAATATGCTTACAGCCGATGCCATTGCCGAGGCTAAGGCTTTGGCAACAACCGAGGCGGTGAAGAATGTCTTGCCCGCCTTTGAGAATGTCGAGAGTTGGGAGCAGACAGCAGATGATATGCCTGTGAAGATTTATAAGGCTTTGTCGGGCGATGCTGTTGTGGGTTATGCTGTCGAGGCTATGACGAAGAATGGCTTTGGTGGCGTGATTCGCCTGATGGTTGGTTTCTCTGCGGAGGGTAAGATTCTCAATGTGAATGTTTTGGAGCAGAAAGAGACCCCCGGTCTGGGTACAAAGATGTGCGATGAGGGCAATGTCCTTTTGTCGAGCATCAAGGATAAGAACCCTGCCCAGATGCAGTTCTCTGTAAAGAAAGATGGTGGTGAGTTGGACGCTTTGACTGCTGCAACCATCTCGTCACGCGCATATTATGAGGCCGTTAAGCGTGCCCACGAGGTATTCTTGGTGGCAAGTGGTGCCAAGACGGAGGCAGATGGCGTTTCGGGCGCAACTGCGACAGAGGGTGCCACAGATAGTGAGAATGTAGAGGGTGATGATACCCAGAAAGGAGGCGAAAATGAATAAGTTTAAGATTATTACCGACGGTATTCTTAAAAATAACCCTACCTTCGTGTTGGTGCTGGGTATGTGTCCTACGCTGGGTACGACCACTTCGGCTATGAACGGTATGGGTATGGGTGTAGCGACGATGGCCGTTTTGATTATGTCAAACCTCGTTATCTCGCTTATCAAGGATTTTATCCCCGATAAGGTGCGTATTCCGGCCTTCATCGTCGTTATTGCATCGTTCGTGACCATTATCGAGATGTTGATGCAGGCCTATGTGCCTTCACTCTATGCCGCACTTGGTGTGTTTATTCCGCTTATCGTGGTGAACTGTATCATCTTGGGACGTGCCGAGGCTTTCGCTTCGAAGAATGGTGCTTTGGCATCGGCTCTCGATGGCCTGGGTACAGGTCTTGGTTTTACCCTGTCGCTGACCGTTATCGGTACTATTCGCGAGTTGTTGGGTAGCGGCGCTGTTTTCGGCCACTCGTTTGGCGTTGCCGACTATATGCCTTTGGTATTTGTATTGGCCCCGGGCGGTTTCCTCGTGTTGGGATATTTGATGGTGTTGTTTAACAAAATTGCTAAGAGATAGTTATGGAACTTTCATATTTTGCGATAATCATTGGTGCAATCTTCGTCAATAACGTTGTCTTTGCACAGTTCTTGGGTATCTGTCCCTTCTTGGGCGTTTCGTCGAAGGTTGATACCGCAATGGGTATGGGTGCTGCCGTAACTTTCGTTATGGGCTTGTCGGCTATTGTATGTTGGCTCATTCAGGAGTATATCTTGGTGTCGCTCGGCATCGAGTATATGCAGACCATCGTCTTTATCCTCGTAATCGCCGCTTTGGTGCAGATGGTTGAGATTATCTTGAAGAAGGTGTCGCCTTCGCTTTATCAGGCGTTGGGTATCTTCCTACCTTTGATTACCACTAACTGCGCAGTGTTGGGTGTGGCTATTTTGATGATTCAGAAGGAGTTCGACCTCTTGCAGAGTTTCGCTTACTCGGTATCTACTGCTTTGGGCTTTGCCTTGGCTTTGGTGTTGTTTGCCGGTATTCGTGAGCGTATGGAGTTGGACGGTGTGCCTGCGGCTTTGAAGGGTGTGCCCATCGCACTTATCACCGCAGCCATTTTGGCTATGGCCTTTATGGGCTTCTCTGGTTTGGTATAATCAAGGCCGCCAGACAAGGCGATTTGAATATTTTGAGATTGGGTAGCCCCTCACTGGGGTTACCCAATTTTTTGTACGATAAGCGAGTCTTATAGTCGGTTAAAATCTTTTTATCGTTTTTCTGGTCGGGGCGAGAAATGATGTACTACTTTTGCAGTAGAGAAAGATGAACAATTAAAAACCAATAAAACTTTTAAGACTATGGATAAGTACACTTGTATTCCCTGTGGTTGGGTATATGACCCCGTGAAGGGCGACCCCGAGAATGGTATAGCAGCCGGCACAGCATTTGAGGACCTTCCCGAAGATTGGGCTTGCCCCCTGTGTGGCGCTGACAAAACCCAATTCGAGAAGGCGTAACAACCTAATTTCTGACATATACTAAAAAAAACTGCTGCACCTCGAATGAAGTGCAGCAGTTCTCATTAAAACCTAACTTATATATACTATTGTATATTATCTCAAATCGACAAGTGACTTTACATTCTGATTGAACTCGTCGGCGTTGTTCAGAGCCTCCAATGACAGGTGCATACGGTAACGCCAATAGTGGTTGGGATTAGCCGGTACATTGATGCGCTCATCGTCGGGATTCTCACGACGCAGGCCCTCATCAATCGAGAGCCAATCCTGCAACGGCAGAATAGCCAGCATCGAGCCAGAGGTCATATGCATCTCCAAGATGCGGCGAGCCGTATATCCCGACATATCCCACTCGGCACCCCCGTCAAAGCCCAAAATATTGTTCCAATAACGCTGACGCAACTCCATCTCCTCACGCCACCAGCCGCGAATTGTAGCCATATCGTGTGTCGAGGTCGCTGCAACCGACAGATAGGGGTAATCCCACGTGTAGGCGAAATCTACGCCTGTATCCTTCGGCATACGCTGAATCTCCAACGAGAGGATACGCTGTGACGACATCACATCGGGCACGCACGCGGGAATCATACCCAAGTCCTCACCGCAGGTGAGCATCGACGACGAGGCCATCAATGCAGGCAGACGCTTCATTGCACACTCGCGCCAGAAATCGTTGTGGCGACGGTAGTAGAAGTCGTCGTGTATGCGCAGGAAGGCATCTTTCGCTTGGTCGCTGAGCCACTTGAAATGGTCGGTCTTATAGCCCTCGATGCGAGGGAAGTAGCGGCCCGGCTCGTAGGGAGACTCCAAGAAGAGAGCGTTTGCCGACGACATATCGTGCGACACGTGCTCCTCGATGTTAAAGCCCCAGCCCGGATTGAACGAGTAAATTTCGTCGGCAGAGTAGGGCATCGAGGGGTTGAAGTGGCCCAAAATAGCACTCACAGCATCGAGGGGTACCTCCCAGATACGGAAGAAGCCCAAGATGTGGTCGATGCGATAAGCGTCGAAATATCGCGCCATCTTGCCCAAGCGTGAGCACCACCACGCATAACCGTCCTCGGCCATACGGTCCCAATTATAGGTCGGGAAGCCCCAATTCTGACCATCTTCGGCGAAGGCATCGGGTGGAGCACCTGCCGACATAGTCGTATTGTAGAGTTCGGGAGCGCACCACACATCGACACTGATAGGCGACACACCGATAGGTATATCACCCTTCAACGCCACGCCCTTCGAGTGCAGGTAGTTGCGAACGCCCACCAACTGCATATCCAAGAGGTACTGCACAAAGCCGTAGAAACCGACCTTGTCGGCATTTTTCTTGGCAAAGGCTGCAACCTTCTTCTTGTCGAAAGTCGATAACTCCTTCCACTCCGAGAAACGGCAGGTGTGGTACTTGTCGCGCTGAACGCAGAAGACCATATATGGCAAGAGCCAATCCTCACTCTCTTTGTAGAATGTTTTGTACTCCTTGGTGGCCAATACTTCGGTACCGCACAAGGCATATACCTCGCGCAAGAAATCGCTCTTCAACGTCATTACAGCCTCGTAATCCACAACCTCCAATTTATTGAGCACAGCACCCTCGGCGGCATATCGTTTAAGCGTCGAGCGCAACTTGCGTTTTGTGGCGGCATCTGCAACCTTGGCACAAGCCTCTACGACCTCTGCGGGGTTGATGTAGAGCAGATGCAGGGCGAATGACGACACAGCATTATAGGGATAGGAGTCCTTCCAAGTGCCTGTCGAGTTGGTATCATTGACGGGCAGGAGTTGTATTACCGACATACCAGTCGAGGCGGCCCAATCGGCCATCATTTTCAGGTCGGTAAATTCACCACAGCCCCAATCGTCCTCGCTGCGCAACGAGAATACGGGTATTGCTACTCCGGCACCCTTCCAACGACGACGGTTATCTCTCAAACGGAGGTCGCGGATAACAGTAAGTTTCGCGCCAGAGTGCGGAATGATACGGTTTGTACCTCCCTCAAAGCACTTCAACGAGTGTGTCGCGGCATCTAAAATGACGAACTTATACTCCGAACCGGCTACACCTGCGGGCAGATATGCACTCCATACGGGGGCCTCGGCGTCGTTCATCACAACAGCCTTCGCTGGGTTCCACTCGCCGAGAGAAGGGTGTGAGCCTGAAATCGCCAACACCTCGTCAGTCGCTACCGTAGGTGCTTCCACTTGCAGAACAATGCCGCTCTTTACGCTCTTGGCCTTGGCCGGCTTCGTGCGACGAAAGACTCCGTCGGTAAAGAGTGTCGAGTAGAATGGTTTGTCGGCAGGGACATCGTGCCAACAGTCGAATATGGCACAACCCTCAACGGCTACAAGCCTGTGAAGGCCCTGCTCTTCGCGACGGTGCAAAGAACCATCTACGCCACGAAGTTCGTAGTGGTAGGTGCAACCCTTCTCGACATCGGTTTGCAGACTCCACTCACCGTATGCTCCACGCGCAAGGGGGTAAGAGTAGTTTTCGCCAAAGACGATGTACATCTGCTCGTCATCTCCGGCAAAATACTCTATATGAAAAGTTACATTCATCGGTTAATTGTTTTAAGTTATATTTTACGTTCAAAATCAAATTATATCACCTATACAAATATAGAGAAAACATTTGAAATAGTTGTGTAATAGTCGCTCTTTTAGGCTGAATGGTAATTTTAGGGTGCTGTGTTGCAAAAGTGGGGGTGCGAGTGGTAAATGCAAATACAAAAATCCCCACAAGATGTTCTTGCGGGGATTGGTAAATGTCAAATGATGGGAGTCGCTTAAATGATATTGAATGCAATCTCCATCATATTGGTAAAACTGTTCTGGCGTACCTCGGCAGTAGTTGCTTCACCGGTTACCAATGAATCCGAGATAGTACAGATGCAGAGAGCCTGATTACCACTGCGTGCAGCGTTCATATAGAGTGCCGCAGCCTCCATCTCGACAGCCAACACACCCATCTTCTGCCAAGCCTTCCAACCCTCGGCGTCGTCGCCATAGAATACGTCGCTGGCCAAAATGTTACCCACCTTGTAGCGGATACCCAACTCCTCGGCCTTCTCAACAGCAGCACGTGCCATACCGAAATCGGCGATAGGCGAGAATGTGCCGGGAAGGTTATACTGCGCAGCGTAGTTCGAATCGGTACAAGCACCCAAGCCGATTACCACGTCGCCAATACGAAGGTCGGGGTGGTAGGCTCCTGCCGAACCTGTGCGGATAATACGCTTTACACCATAGAAGTTAAACAACTCGTATGTATAGATACCGATTGAGGGGATACCCATACCGTGGCCCTGAACAGATACTCGCTTACCCTTGTAAGTGCCGGTAAAGCCCAGCATACCGCGTACGTTGTTATATTGAACAGGATTTTCGAGGAATGTCTCGGCCATAAATTTAGCACGCAACGGGTCGCCTGCCATAATTACTCTTTCGGCTATCTCGCCCTCTTTTGCCCCGATGTGGGGTGTAGGTAATTTTGCCATAATGATAGTTTTTTGGTTCGTTTTCTACAAATTATCTTTCTCTATATCTTTGAAGTAGCGATAAGTATTCACTTTGAGTTCGCCCACAGCCGGCTCGTCGCATACCAAGATACCCTTCGGGTGCAACTGCAATGCCGTAATGGTCCAGGCGTGCGATACGCTACCCTCGACACACTGCTGTACGGCGCGAGCCTTCTTGTGGCCCAGAGCCAATACCAAAACCTGCTTTGCCGAGCATACGGTACCTACACCTACGGTGAGAGACAACTTGGGCACCTTTGTAACGTCGTTGTCGAAGAAACGAGAATTGACGATGATGGTATCCTCGGTCAGGGTCTTGACGCGTGTGCGTGAGTTGAGTGACGAGAAGGGCTCATTAAAGGCCAAGTGGCCATCTTCGCCCACACCGCCGATAAAGAGGTCGATACCTCCCGCAGCCTCGATTTTCTTCTCGTAAGCCTCACACTCGGCCACGAGGTCCTCGGCGTTACCGTTGAGGATATTCACATTCTCACGCTTGATGTCGATGTGTGAGAAGAAGTTGTTCCACATAAACGAGTGGTAACTCTCGGGGTGCTCCTCCGGCAAGCCTACATACTCGTCCATATTGAACGTGACGACATTGGCAAACGATACCTTGCCCTGCTTGTTGAGGTTAATGAGTTCGACGTACATACCCAAGGGTGTAGAGCCTGTGGGCAGTCCCAAAACAAATGGCTCGCCACAAGCCGCCGCCTTTGCGTTAATCTGTGCCGCTACATAGTGCGCAGCCCAGCGACCGGCTTCGGCCGCATTATTTTCAATAATTACTCTCATCGCTGATTATATTTTCATTTTAACAAATACTTCTATTGCCTGATACTCCGCCATACCCAACTCATCGTAAAGGCGTGCGGTGTTTTGTGTGCGCTCCTCGGCACGCTGCCAGAACTCGCGGCTGTCGTCGCCCGGGAAGGGAACGATATCCTTCTGTGAGAGGTGGCGATAGATGGCGTGACGTTTCTTGATAAGTTCGTCGGGGCTCAAAGGCACAGCCATATCGACCATACCAATCTCCCACTCCATCCAAGCACCACGATAGAGCCAGATGACGCACTCTTCCAGCCACTTCTCGCCCTTATCCTTCAAACGATAGAGAGCTTCCAAAACGGCCTCGGTGCAGACACGGTGTGTACCGTGAGGGTCAGCCAAGTCGCCGGCCAGATATATCTGGTGGGGCTTAACCTGCTGCAAAAGGTTGGTGATAATCTCGATATCCTTATCTGTACGCTCACCCTTCTTGATGCCGCCTGTCTCGTAGAATGGCAGGTTGAGGAAGTGAGTGTTGGTATCCTCGTTCAGACCGAAAGAGCGAACTGCCGCGCGTGCCTCGGCACGACGAATAGCACCTTTGAGGTTGAGCAGAGCGCGAGGCTCGGGCTCACCCTTCTTCTTGCTGGCGATGATTTGACGCACCTCATCTACGCGGTCGCCAAAGCCCAACTCACGTGCGGTATCCAAATGTTGAACGACAACATCATCGTGAACTGCTACGTTACCCGAAGTTTCGTAAGCGACATGTACATCGTGGCCCTGCTCGACAAGGCGGATAAATGTACCTCCCATCGAGATTACATCATCGTCAGGGTGGGGAGAGAAGACAATCACACGCTTGGGGAATGGTGTAGAAGGCACGGGACGTGTAGAGTCGTCGGCATTGGGCTTACCTCCGGGCCAGCCGGTGATGGTGTGCTGCAAATCGTTGAAGACGCGGATATTTACAGCGTCGTAACTCATACCCATAGCGTCCAACATCTCGCCCAATGAGTTCTCGATATAATCCTTGTGAGTGAGTTTCAAAATAGGCTTCTTAACCACGCCACACAACCAAACGACAGCCTTACGCATAAAACGAGGTGTCCATTCGCAGAGGCCTACAAGCCACGGAGCCTGCTTAACGGTCAGGCGGTCGGCAGCCGGGTCATCTACAACAGCCTCGATGTGAGGGTGGTTTTGCAGCAACGATGCAGGGATAAGGCGTGTAGCCTCGCCCTCGACAACCTTGCTGACAACGTCGGCCTTATCCTCGCCCCAAGCAATCAGGATAATGCGCTTGGCACTCATAACGGTATTGATACCGAGTGTGATGCCCAACTTGGGTGTATTCTCGATGCCATAGAAGAGGTTGGCGTATGTCTTGCGTGACTGATAGGTCAACTGCACCATACGAGTTACCGACTTGGCATAAGCGCCCGGCTCGTTGAAGCCTATCTGGCCCTGCTCACCCATACCCATAACCATCAAATCGACATTACGGGCCTTCAAGTCATACTCGGCGCAATACTCCGACAACTTCTCCTCGGGGATATTGCCATCGATGATGTGGATATTCTCCTTTGCGATGTCGATATGGTTGAGGAACTGCTCGTGAATGTTGTAGTTGCGGCTCTGCTGTGCCTCGGAGTTTAGGGGATAAAACTCGTCGATGCTGTAAACCGCCACATTCTTAAACGATATCAAACCCTGCTTGCAGCGTGCTGCCAACTCGCGATAAAGGCCGAGCGGCGTACGTCCCGTAGCAAGTCCGAGAGAGAAAAGACGATTCTCGTTTGAGGCGTTATGCTTGGCGATGGCCTTGGTGATAAGGTCAGCGACGTAACATACACCTTCACTCTCAACATCAAATACCGATGTTGGAATCTTCTCGTAGCGATGGATAATATCTTTCGGTGTACCCGACAGAATCAAACCTCCATCTTTTGGCAATGAATACTTGTTATTCATAATCTATGGTTTTATGTTGTACTAATTATTCTCCGACACAAGATAGGCCCGGCCTAACATTATGCAAATCTAACGATTTTTTTATTTTGTAAGAAATAAAAATGGCTAATATATCCCGATAATTCCGATTTTTTTGCCAAAAATAGCAGATGTTGCCCATTTTGATATGTAAAAAAAGCCCGTTGTGTTTGGTCGGGCCGAATCTATCAAGTATCTTTGTTCGGTCGCTCGTGCATTGGAGCGAGGTGGAAGAGTAGAGAATAATTAAAACATCATAGCGTATGAATCTTCGTTTTGGTCTTGATGACCGTCCTCGTGCGGGACAACTTCTGTTATATAGTTTGCAGTGGTTTGTATTGTCGGTGGCGGTGGTGATTACAGCCTTGTTTATTGCCGTAGGCTCGCCGGCCGAGAAGGTGCTGTATGCCCAGAAGGTCTTTGCCGTAATGGGCGTTGCGACTATTGTGCAGGTATTGTGGGGCCACAAGATGCCTATTGTTGTTGGCCCGGCATCGGTGCTTTTGGTAGGAATTATTACGGCATTGGCATCGCAAGGTGAGGTGGTGAATACCAATAAAATCTATACCGCGGTACTCGTAGGAGGTGTTGCCGTGGCGATGCTCTCGGTGGGACGGGTGTTGGAGCGTATTCAGCGTATCTTTACACCTCGTATCGTGGTGTCGATTTTGATGCTTATATGCTTTACGCTGGGCCCGACAATCCGAAATCTGATATTTCCTGCTGGCGATGAGTCGCGACATATCTTTGGCCTGTGGTTTACTATTATAGCCATACCTGCGATGGCCTTTGCTGCGGCACGCTGGCGTGGCGTTACAAGTTCATTGTTGGTGCCTTTGGCCCTGCTTTTGGGTTGTGTGGCCTACTATTCGATATATGGCGGTTTTGGCGAGGTTTTCGAGCGATACTCCTCTTCCGAGGGCCAACTGTTGTTGCCGGCCTTGGAGTTTGATTGGGGTATCATCATCGCATTCTTGTTCTGTTTCGTGGCTCTGCTCATAAATGATATAGGCTCAATCCAGTCGCTGGGCGCTATGCTCTCAACGGCCGATACCGATAAGCGTTGTCGTCGTGGTGTGGGTATTACAGGCTTGATGAATATTGTGTCGGGCGGTTTGGGTGTCATTGGTCCTGTGAATTATTCGATGTCGCCGGGTGTGATAGCCTCGTCGTCGTGTGCCTCGCGCTATGCTCTTTTGCCTGCCGGTGCGGGCCTTATCATTTGCGCCTTTGTGCCGTCGCTGATTGCTGTGATGTCGTCAATCCCCGATACGGTTATCGGAGTTATTTTGCTCTATCTGATGGGTACGCAACTCGCCGCAGCATTTCATATGTTGGCGGCCGATAAGTGTGTGTTGAGTTTCCACGACGGATTGATTCTCGGTCTGCCTGTTATGGTGTCGTTGCTCTTCTGCGTGGTGCCGATGGAGGTTATCCCCTCTCTGTTGCGCCCGATTATAGGCAATGGCTTTGTGATGGGCGTTATCGTTGTGTTGTTCTTGGAGCACGTGGTCTTTCGTAAGCGATAACACTTTCCACCCATAAAATAATGAGCCTGTCTAACAAGTTTTGTTAGATGGGCTTTTTTTATATTTGTGACGAT
>CAZQMC010000003.1:0-54608 GCA_964594305.1 uncultured Alistipes sp.
AAATATAAAGTTTGCAGTGCTGTACTTATAACTCGCTGAGTAATAGATTGGTTATGCTTTCGTAGTGGCCTTATCTCATGGTTATTCGCAACGCTTTAAATGATGGTTTTTACATAATTTGCATGGCAAATAAGTGTGAATTTCACATAATCCCCATTATTAAAGCTCTGCTTTCACACATTTTTCCCGATATATTACAAACCTCCACAAACAGCGAAGTTGCAATGCATATAATTTTAGATACTATATTCCCCCATTTTGAGCCACTTCTTCTAATCTGATAATCTTTAACCTATCCTTCAATTCCCAGTGCTCTAAAACGAATCTATCTATTCTATTTTTATCTTCATCGGAAAACCAACTCACTTCCCATTGAGAACTACTAGTTACATTCTTGAAAATCCAATCTATGTAATCTTCATCTATAGTGGAGAATGAGAAACCATATATGTGTACATATTCAACATCTTTAACAACTTCATTTAATTCTTCGTGCTTATAGATATGTTCGTATGGATTCTTATGGTATTTGTTTAATTCAAAGCATACTTTATCCTCGTTATGGTCCATAGAACTACCAGTCAGGAACTTATTATGTCCATATATCAGATGTTCTTGCTTTGAGGATCTACCGTGAATATGAAGAACTCGTTCTTCTGGTATTTGATATACTATTTCTAATACATCCGTATAATTGAAATTGATAAAGAATGAATCTTCTTTCTCAATATGAAGATATTGTGGATCAATGATAGTTCGATGACACTCGTCTATCCATTTCTCAAAACAATATTGCAACACATCAAGCATGCCTCTAAGCCGTCTTGCACATTGAGAATCTAAACTAGGAAGCATGTCGCTTCCATACTTTTCTTCAAGTTTCTTCTTTCGTTCCACCTCCATCATAATCTCGTCAATAGACTTCTCTGGAGGAGTGAATTTTTTAACAAACTTGTTTATATCCAATTGCCCAAGTTGTACTTCAAAATCATTCCACCATTCAACATCTATATCATAGACAGCCTGCAAATTCTCGTAAATGAAAGGATAGTTATTCTCCAACCATAAACAAAAATCAGCGTATCGTGTAGCAAGCCCTGTGTAAATATCAAAACCGTTCCCTACTATGTATAGATGTTTCATTGCATTTTGCATTATTCAATTCTCACCATCTCGACCAGCTGAACAAAGTAGTCATTCGACCAAATATCGAGTTCTTTTGGATTGCGGACAAAGGGTAGCACATCCTCTTTTACCTGCTTTATGTCCGCAGTCGAAAGTCGCTCAATAAGTTTCTCTTTGAAAGATGCAGGGGTTATATCCTCGCCGTTAAACTGCTTGCAACGCTCCGTCAAATGAGCCAAATCAAGGGCGACACCATTGCGCACATACCACTCAAAGTCATACCAATCACGCCCCTTAACCCTATTCTTCCACGCACGATATACCAGAGCGTGCATCTTGCCGGCAAACAAGTCGGGCAAGGTGAAACAACGAGTCATAAACGAGTGAGGCTGAAGCAGCAACTTCTGCTCGGTTGTAAAGTTTAGCGGAGGGCAAGTATCCACTTCAATCTTAATCTTTATCGACTTCTCCGTTTGGAATGTCACATCGTAAACATCGGTATTATCCTTCAAAAATGCCGACTCAACCTTGCCAAAGCTCTTCTTATCCTTCTTCGTAATCTCTACCTCTCTGCCGACCAATGCAAATGCATCTACGATAGGCTGAAAGTACTTTGAGAAATCGAAGTTCTCATCAAGTGCCAGCAACGAAAAATCCATATCCTCGCTGAAACGCTGCAATCCGTGGAAGATTCTCAAACAGGTACCGCCATAGAATGCCGCAGACTCAAAGAAACCACCCGCATATAGACCGGCAAGTATTATCTGCTGATTTACCTCAAAAATGGCGTTTCGCTTCTGCTGTTCGGTCGCCAACTCATAGCGCGACAACATATTGTCAAATATCTCGTTTTTCATCGCCTCAAATACTTTAATAGTGTAATAATGGAGTCTGCCTTTTTGCCGACCTTGATATAATCTTCAAACACAGCTGCATCGAGCTTGTAGAACTCCTCCATATCCATACGGATATCCTCCTCTAAATAGTGCTCTACATCTGTCAGGTAACGGAGATTAACCTTTGATGAGTTGGCAATCAAATCGCACAAAGCCTTTTCGGGCGAGGCAATCAAGAATGCATAATCGCCCTTATGCAGACTCCTAACGCCAACAGAAAAAGCCTCTCGCGAGATATACTTGTAGTCGTAGTCGCCCAACGGAGTCTCAAAACTACGAGAGTGCTTTACGGTCATCGACTGATTGACATAGACCGCCTCTGGAATTAACCCATAATATCTCAATGCTGTTGACATCGAGATATACGATGGTGCGTAGAGATGGTTGGCAATCAACTCTGTCGAAAGTGTCTTACCCGAGTATTCGGGATTAATCACATAAAGCCCACGCTTCAATCGTATAATGTAGCCCTGCTTTTCGAGCAAGACGACCTTCTTGTTAGGCGACTTCAATTCCGGATATAACGACTCGATTATTGATGTCGTTACGGGAGTCGCACCTATTTCCTTTAATAGCTTATTCATACTGCAAATATAGTAATATTTTGAATGATAAAAGAATTGTGGCATCTTTTTCTGTTCAATTTATCACTATTAACACAGGTTGTTATTACAAAAAGTGCAAATACATTTTATGTAACATTGATTGTGGTGTGTGCATTTTATTTCCGAAATATTCTATAAATGCTTAATTCCGAAAAAACGGCATCCATACTTTCTGCATAAAACAACACTTATTGATTTTTAATATTTCTGCGAAAAAAACTTTCGGGCACCCCTTATCCAATAAAATAGGGTTAAATCCGACACTACGCTAATTGCGTAATATATCACAGGGATAGTTAACGAGTTTTGAAAAAACATCAAAATCCAAAGCCACGAATATATTATAAGCGATTTAGTCTCTCTTCTATGAGTGCCTTGTATTCACCTTTTTTGTGTTCCGACAAGAAAGATACAGCTATGATCTCATACCATTTCTCTTTGTAATTGGCAAACTTATAGAGATTTTTTTGTGCTACCTTCTCGGATATGCCTGACTTTACCATCGCCTCAATAAACATTGCTCCATTAAATCCCGAGAGAGCTCGATTATCAACAACAGCCCCCATAAGTGGCATTGCCATTTCATCCTGGTCTTCAATACCCGTAAGCAACACTGCTAACAGGTCGTATGCAGGAGATAGCTGGTAACCTATACCCTTATCATTTATGAGAGAAAAATTTTTACAGTGCATATCCGAGTTGCCTGTTATCCACGAGAAGATAACAATCTCCCAGAATCGTTGCACATCCAACATAGGCGATATCGAATAGTTCTTAACCGTCTCTGCCAACTGTAGATATGCCCCCAAATACTTATGCTCCGTTAGTCTGTTTGTTAACTGACACATATCGAGCATTGAGTATTTCTCACCCTTTGCGCCACGATCCATACGGCGTGTAATGTATGCCAACTCTCTATCTGCCATGCGTATTAGTCCGTGCTTTGCGGTTGCAATACCCGCAGCCTCGGCAAGTTTCATTGTGAGGTCTTCAAGTTCGGGCATCTCGTCATATATCGAACTTTGTGGCTTGAGAATGTAGTTACCCCACAAACCTACAATTGTTAGTTTATCTGGCTCATTCTTGCCTCCACGGTTGATATCCAACGATAGTTTCGGCTGTACACCTGTGATGGATGTATTAGTCTCAAGAACCTGCAAAGCGAGATCTTCGATATTATCGCGTGTATATGGAATAATCGGAATACGAGGTGTGCCAAATAGTTTCTTAGCGCATCCTATGTGGTAATCTGCACCACACTCTATCTCTTTATAACAAAACAGACATTTACTCTTCATACGGCAAAACACTTATATTCCCAATACAATCCTTGCAACAAAGCATAAGGAGTTTCATTCTATCTCGCGGGTTTATCTTCCAACTCTTATCTACAATATCGAGCATCCACCCCTCAGGAATTAGCCCATCAAAGACAGGAAACATAAACTCCTTCGTAAAAGACTCACTCTGCAACGGCATCGTAGGAGATAGGGCAACAGCCCCCTCCATCAGAAGATAGTCTGCGTCATACTGAAAGTGGTAGCCATCGAAGTCCTCGGTAAGGACTCCACAGAATACTCCGCTAATATAGATCTTTACTCGTGTCATACTACTTTATTTTAGTTGGATACAACGCCTCTCCGAAGAGTTCAAGCACCTGGTTTACTTTATCCAATCGCACGGTTGCCTTTCCGTTCTCCAACTCACGAACAAAACGAATACCCACGCCCGCACGCTCCGCCAACTCTACTTGTGTGAGATTGTGCAATTCTCTTTTTGCCTTGATGTACTGTCCAATATCCATAATTCCCAACTTAAAGGTAATCCCGATAGGGTATAATATTAGTTGTTCTATATCAAAATCAACCCTATCGGGTACAAATATAGTGAAATTTTTAACAAATTGTACCCGATCGGTGTTTTTTTTCTACAAAATAGGCCATAATTTTGAATTATGGCTGGTAATGGATGTGGATAGCACAGCAGTTATTGGCAATACCGTTTTAGAGATCTCTGTCGGTGGCATTATTAGTTACACACGATGCAGGGTAATATATTATACTTCGGGAGTTGGTGTCATTATTTCATATTTAGTTGTTACATTTTGTGTGGCAACATATTGTATTGTAATGTGCGTTTTATTTCCGATATACACTATAAATGTTGCATTACGGAAACAAAATGGCATTCCATACTTTCTCGGACAAATTATATATACAGCTAAATGTTAGAATAATGCGAATTTAATAATTTTTCGTGAAACGCCCATAACATCAGTTTGACAATTGCAAAATAATCATTATCTTTGCAATAAACAAGATGTTGTTTGTTGGTGAATAAATTAAGGATTATGAATAATATACTATCATTTAATGTCGTCAATCCAAGCGGTGTGGCAATGCAGATTGCAGCAAGAGTCAAGACTCGTCGTCTGGAATTAAATCTGACCCAGGAGGGATTAGCATCAAGAGCAGGTGTTAAGTTTGCCACATATCGTCGTTTTGAGCAGACGGGCGAGATATCATTGCGAGGGTTGTTGCAAATTGGCTTTGCACTAAACTGCCTTGATGAGTTTAATACGCTCTTTGCCCAAAAGCAGTATCAGTCGCTTGATGATGTGTTGAACGAACAGAGTGTTAATCGTAAACGAGGTAAGAAAAATGAATAGCATTAAACAGATAGAGGTTATTTATTCAGGCCGTGTTGTTGGTCGCTTGGCGCTGACCAAGGAGGGCTTGTGCGCATTTGAATACTCTACAGAGTGGTTAGCGTCTGGATTTTCAATCTCTCCATTTGAACTGCCATTACGAAGTGGTGTTTTCATTGCCAAACCACGACCTTTTGATGGCGGATTTGGAGTATTTGATGATTGCCTACCAGATGGCTGGGGATTGCTTATCCTCGACAGGTATTTACAACAGCAAGGCATAAACCCTCGCAACCTAACCCTTCTTGGCCGCCTCGCATTGGTGGGTTCTACGGGACGAGGTGCATTAGAATTTCGACCGGACAGAAGTGTCGTTACAAAACAAGAGTATGCCGATTTCGAGAAACTTGCGTTAGAGGCTGAGCAGATTCTTGATAGTGATGATTACAGCGGTGAGGGCATCGAGGAGTTTCAACATCGAGGCGGCTCTCCCGGCGGTGCTCGTCCGAAAATTTTCACTCGCTACGAGGGTAAGGAGTGGTTGGTTAAGTTCCGTGCGAAACGAGACCCTAAGCGCATAGGTCGTGATGAGTATAACTATTCATTGCTTGCCAAGGAGTGTGGTATCGTGATGCCCGAAACGCGACTCTTCGAGGATAAATATTTTGGTGTGGAGCGTTTTGACCGCACGCCAAACGGCAAACTACATGTGGTAAGTATCGCAGGACTTATTGGGGCAGACTATCGTATGCCAAGTATCGACTATTCGCATATCTTTCAGGTATGCGCTGCACTCACTCATAGTGTCGCTGAACTATGGAGAGTATATCGTTTGATGGTATTCAACTATCTGATTGAGAATAAAGATGACCACGCCAAGAACTTTGCATTTATCTATCGGGGTGGCGAATGGCACCTCTCTCCTGCATACGACCTCCTGCCAAGCGATGGTATGAATGGCTATCATAGTACTTCTATAAACGATAGCATTGAGCCAACGAAGGGTGATTTGATAGCCGTTGCTGTCAAAGCGGGACTCAACAAAAAGGAGGCGGAGGAGATTTGCGAATCCATCAAACAAAAAGTTTCGGTACGATAGTCACTATCCACTGTGAGTGTAGTGTGAGTGCCTACAATGAAAGTCGCACAACGCTTTGAGTGTTTGAGATAAACAAGCCACGCCGTCTCCCCAGCGGAATCACGAGCGATGCAAAAGCGAACAAGAGCCTGTCCAACAAGTCGTGGACAGGCTCATTTTATTCGGGTAGTTATCTGATAACTTTTTCAAATATGCAATTCTCAGAGGGTTAAAAAAACTTGTTAGACACCCTTTTTGTTGTGTGTGGGCGTTATCGGGCTTGCGCGAAACAATGCCCACATACAACAAAAACAGCCGTACAAAATACGGCTTTGTTCGCTTTTATATCCGAGGTTCCGTGCGGGAAAGACGTTAAGCGGAGCAGACCAAAGGTCTGCGCAGTAGCCAATCCCGCCTTAAAAAATTTCCTCTATGTATTTCAGCAACTCCGAGTTCGTGTCTGAAAGGTTTAGGCAACCTTGTGGGGCCTTACTCATTCCATTTTCCAATAGATGTACTAGTGTAAGTCTGTCAGACTTGGTCGAAGAAAGTAATCTCAATTTTATAAATCTGTTATGTCTATTTGCTAATTCGAAATCCATAGGATTTGCATAAAATTCTAAATTTATATCCATACATGAAGAGTATGGTAAATCGTGTCCATCTACTATGCACATATATCTAATTACACTTTCTGGACTGGCAATACATTTTATCATATTACGGTTAGATGTATTCTATTGACTTGTCGCCAACGAAAAACATGCACCCAAGGCCGTCTCCGCTTTCAAAAAAGTATCATCAATCCGTCGCCACAAGTGCAGATAGTGTAACGCCAAACCACACAACTCTCATATTAAAGTCTATTGCCACTCGACAAACTCACGATGCAGGGGAATGTGTTTGGGCATACCTCGTTCGCCAATCACAATATAATTGGCTGCAAGTCGCTCGTCAAAACGAGTAACAAAAGCCTCGCGAATACGCGCCACCTTCTCATTCATAGAGTTTTTTGTTGGGTCGGTCGCATCCTTAACGCTTTGCATCATCACAACATCAATATCTTTACCCTTAATATTTTCGTAGATATCGATTAACTCCTCGCGATAATCAGCAAGGTGCTTGAAAATAATACCCTCGGGGTGGAGCAAAAACAAGAAATACACAGCCTTGACAAGCGGACTCATCTTTATCTCCATATTATTGTAATCGGGGAGTATAATACGATTTTCGGGCGTAATTACCATACGGCTAACCACCGCAGGCTTTGCGACAATCTGTTGCAGAATATGCTCGCTTATACCCTTTTGAGCAAGAATGGCTACTCTCGCATCAATCTCCTTCAACAATTGTTGTGTCTCATTATCGGGATATTCCGCCATTACATAATCGCACATTGCGTGGTTGTCTTTTAACGAATATCGTGCTCCGACATCACTTCCTTCGGTTTTTGCTGTTGTTGATAATGGTGGCGTTGCTTGGGGCACAGCATACCTCGCATCCGTATAGTCGGCATCGTTGTCATCTGCCTCAAAATCTTCATCAGCGACCAAGATGTTTTTAGTCGTGGTTTTTTTGGCACTTTCAAACCTATTCAACAGTTCGCAAAAACCGCTTTCAACACCCTTTGTTAAATCTATTTCTAACTTTTTGAAAACAATGCTCCTTGCCGGCCAATCCTCTCTGGGAATATAGTAACTATAAAATATCAACGAAGGTTTTACACTTTTGCGGCTCTTTTGCGACATAAATTTCAGCAGATAGTCACTCTCCATATTAACTTTACGAGTACCTCGTCTATATGGAGCCCAATAATTCAACCTTCTCTCGCCGCCTAATTTTTCAGACGCATAGGGCAAATAGTAAAATTCATAGCCACGCAGGTAAAAGTATTCGCAGATGGAGTCATAATTCCTCTTGATAAATTCATTTACCGCCTCATTATATTCGCCCTCTATGTATATTATTTGCTTTTCATCAGGTGTAAATGGCAAAGAATCGAACTCAACATAATCTCTGTATTTCCTTCTGCTTTTCACTTTGCTGTAAAACACATAGATTACCACCAAACAAATAAAGATACCCCCAAATAATGCGCTTATATATTCAAACATTTCCATATCTGAATTATTATATCTATGCAAATTTAACAAAAATAATCCTACAAACAAGCGTTTTCACTTTGCAAGCCTTGCAAAGCAAAAATGCTTGGAGGTGGCAGAAATGGGCTTTA
The DNA here is from genome assembly GCA_964594305.1 of uncultured Alistipes sp. Classification (GTDB taxonomy): domain Bacteria; phylum Bacteroidota; class Bacteroidia; order Bacteroidales; family Rikenellaceae; genus Alistipes. The sequence goes on from CAZQMC010000003.1 coordinate 8,585, forward strand.
CCTTTGTCTTTGAAACGGGCGCATTCTTGTTTAGGGAGGTGGGCGGCCCAGGCCCGAGGGATTGCCCGACCTTACTCTTGGCTATTTAGTAGGGCCATCAAGAGCATAAAATCGGTTTATGGCGGGTGCGAGGTTGAATCGTTAGTAGTTTGTTAAGAACGGGCGTTGTGCCAAAAACAAAACAACCTTGTATGACTGATGGAGGAGTTGGGCTTCTCAACTCGGTGGGTTTCTTCTACCGTTGATTATCCCGACTATGCCGACCTCCGATGGCCCTTTTTTGATTTGATGGTGTAGAGTTGAGAGATACAGTAAAACTTAATTGAATATAAGAAATACTATGAACGAACAAAGAAGGCCGATAGGAGTGAGCGAACCCCTACCCGAAGAGCAAGAGTTACTGAAAAAATACAAGGTTCAACCGATAGACTTTATTCGGACGGTGAGAGAATTAACGAAGAACAGATGGCGCAATGGGAAGTTGGAGCAATGGGACCCAGCGGGATCGCCGATAGAGCCGATATCGGAGGAGGAACGGAAGTGGATAGACGAGGAGTTGGAGAACCCTTACACCACCGAAGAGGATGTATGAAAAATCAGGAGTTTGCGTTGATATGCTTACCGATTATTTTTTCATAGGGCTACCGAGCGTATAGGTGCGAATGGTCGCTTCCCGAAATTTGCTTGATAGCCCCCTCTTGTATCAACCAAAACATATTAAGATTTTTCACTATGATATTGCGAACAAAAGACGAACTTGTAGAGTGTACGCGGGGATACAAGACTATAATTCTCGCCAATGGCAAACTAACTGACTACACCGTTGATGATTTGCCCGCTGGCGTACAAAAACTTACCGCTTGCGGTGTATTCGAGCGTGGGTATTGGGAAGAGGTTTTCCCGATGGCTAACATTGAGAGTGTTGTAAGTGACGATATCAACGAGTTGTATGTGATATGTCTAGCAAAAAATAAAAAGCGTAAAGATATGGGAAGAGATAGAATAGCCAACTACAATGAGCATACTTTTGCACTTCTTAAAGCCGTGGCAAGCAATGATGTAGATGAGGTGCGGATTCTTATCAAAAAAGATGAGTGCAGGACCATTTTAGATGATATTGCCTTATTCTCTCGCCCATTCCCGCTTCACTATATAACACTGTGCTATGTCGCTATCTGGCGTGATGCAGATGAATGGAAGGATGAAGAGTGGGCCAACGCTGTTAAAACCTCAACAAATAAAATGGTCGAGTTTTGGGAGGAGTACTACGGAGTTGATATCGATTATTTTCCTCACATCGAATATTGTACTTATCGCGACGATTTTTATTGCGCCTGGGAAGATGAAACAGACGATGATATATTGATGGCTCCCAAGAGTAAATTTATGGAATTGGGTGCAAGAGAAATCGACCTGGATTTATATTGTGCTGTTTCACGATTTCAGTTCGGCAAAGTCAGGGAGTTGCTAATGCAGGGTGCGAATCCGGAAGCGGAGATTTTCGACGAGTTGAACGATAATTTAGTCCCTTTCGATAGTTATAGTGCGATAGATAGAATCGATGGCGAGGTTAGTTTTCTATGTTGTGAGACAATGGACTTTATGCGTCAACTATTCAACAAACAGGCGCATTGGTTTATGGGAGAGAAATTATTTCAAGACATATTGGGATTGGCAGCCCATTCGGATATGTATAGACTACTGACAAATATGTAAAGAAGTAACAAGTATGTTTCTAACAAAATTGATGAAGGCAGGCGTTATCGATGAAAATAACAGGCAAGTCCTTAATGAGATAGAACTCGTTGAGCAGGGTTGTTCGGATTTTGAACTCGAATGCAGAGAGGTTGGTGGCAAGTGGGGGCTTTGGCTCAATATCGGTGTTGGGCAATTATTGGTGAGTCCGATAGAACTTGTTTCGTCTATTTATAACGACGATTGGTATTTTATGGATATCATTTCCGATGATGGGCAATCTTCTCGATGTGAGGTCTCAATCCGCAAAACAAGTTATAGTTATGAGTGGTCTATACTCAACACGGCAATATCGTTGCGTCGCATTATGCAGTTCAAATATGCAGACTATATCGAAAAGATAAAGCGTACAATTGAAGAACTGCTTCAAGCATACAATAGTGGTGGGTTGCCAATCGCACACGCAGAACCGCGTGAAGAAGCAAGAATGCACCAAGCGATAGAGATGTGCCACAAGCAACTTCAAATAGATGCGCTGCACCCCTCGCATTACAAATTGATGACAGACAAAGTTTGTGAGGAGGAGTTTGTATTCAATATCCTTAATGACCACGAGGAACACTTTGAGATTGGCATTGGTAACCGCAGTTATAAAACTTGGATATCCCGTTGGGATTTTGACTTGGAAACCATTCGTCACCAAGTTGAGTCACCGTTACACATATATAGACACGAAAGCAATATCGAACTATCATTCGACACCAGCAATACGACAATTCGTGTAAAATTTGTCAGCGTTCTGGATAAAATAAAGGATATGGGCGAAGGCGTTGGCTTTGAATATAAAGAGTATGCGTTAGTGAAAATTCTGCCAAACGAATTTGTCAATATGCCTATTATTGCCGGCTATTGTGACAGGAAACAGTTCGTCAAGACTTTATATGAAGGCTTATTGTCACTTGCTCTGCAATATCCATTGGAGAGTGATGGTGATGAGGCTCGATTTGATGCGTATGCAAAGATTAAATCTCCGCCGATTGAGCGATATATCAAAGATGAAGAGTATGGAGATTATAAAAAGGCGCAACCAAGGGATTCACAGGTTAAAGATGTGATTGTAATGCATCCCGATTATGATTCTTGGGGATACTCTATTTTGAGAGACAGGGCATCTTTTGATGTCAACCCGGATGGTCTTATCGAGGATGATGAAATCTACGACAAAGAGGGTAATCCTATCGTAATGCCAGAGTTGTACGCTTGGCAACAGGAAATTGAACCGATTATTATTTTATCGGAGACAGGAGAGGCTTATATAGAAGGCTGGGACGACTATCATCAGCGAGGTTTCGCGATTGCCCACAAACTGCGAAAGGTGCTATCCGCTGATTTTGACTTGTGGTACGAAGCACCGTTTGAGGATAATAGCGGAACGATACCAAGAAAGATACTGATAATATAAACATAACACTTTGTAAATAAGATGAATAATATGATACCTATTGTTGAGTCATTTAGCATCGATATAAAACAGGAGTGGCCAGGGTGTGAGGATGTAAGTATTGTCTTTAATAGGGAGGTTGTGATTAAATTTTCTGCGACATATGTTGGTCCCGAGCCTCTCACTACGATGATAGACTCGCTATTGTCCTTGCAATGCTATGACGAGGATGAGTATATATGGCACGATGAGCCTGGTATGATAAAATTCAATGTTGAAAGAGCCTCATCGTCGATGTTGTCTATGAGTATCGAGACGGATAAAGCGCAAGATGGTGAGGATATAAAACGATGGGAATTGATGATACCATATGATATATATCGACAAGGTATTATTGATGCCGCTATTGCTGCTTTGAAAAAGTATGGTTGTAAGGGCTTTAATGATAATTGGGCAGATGGCAACAGCGCATATTTTATAGGAGAACTATTATCTTTATTAACCGCAAACTGTAAAATAGCCAAAACCGACGGGAACTATTATAGCGATATAAAATCCGAGTTACAGACATTGATAGATGTTATAAAATAACATATTAAGATTATGTGCAATGAAATCAACTACGCCGAAAGTGCCCGGAGAGTATTTGAGGTGATAAAGAAGATTGATGTCGAAAATGGCGAGAGCCTTCAACCTTTTATGGAATATTTCGAAAATATCCGAATTAAAGAGGGCTTTGTACTTGATGCTTTTAATTGTGGTAATTCTATTGGTGCAAGTTTTCGCTTTTATGCACGACGCAAAGATGCGTCTGAGCCTTTCATAGAACCCGAAGATATGAAAGCCGATTTTTTCAGCCGAGTAGCAAAACGGATTTCTGAACATCTCGGATGCGATATTGACGATACAGATGACGACTATGAGAATGATTTATACTAATTTAGACTATGGATATTAAATTTCACGAAGGGCAATATATTGTGGGTATGGTGTCGCCTGCAACGGCAAACGAGTTGATTCCCTCGATATTTGATTATATTGAGTATGAGTTCAACAAACAGAGTGTGTGGGAACTCTTTCTACTAAATATCAGCGATATGTATATGCCAAAATTCTGGCACGCATGCTATGGCGATAATATATACATATTCGAGCGAGCCGACCTCGCTAATTTGGTATCGAGAGGGATAATGCATTGGGATTCTACAAGGCGAGAGAGTGTGGATATCACCTCGTCGGTGGCATCTTATTTGGGCGATGAGGCTCTTCTGCCCGAGATAACCATACTCTCGGAGACCGAGGCGCATATTCGCTATACTTATTGGAATAATTGGCGTGGCTTATGTCGTAGAGTTGAAAAAATCGCAAAAGAGAACGGCACAACCACCTTTACCCAAATCTCTGATGATATTTTGGTGGAATATGATTGCGGATATGTACTTTAAGCAAATAACATTGTAATGGATTTTCGTTTGATAAAGATGGCGGCTTGAAGAATAGCGAAGGTATTGCCTTTACTGATAATTATTTCTATGCATATTATCGCAATATAGACGGCAACCCAATTCCTTTTGCATCAGTCTATATGAATGAGGAAGATAGCCAAGATGTCGTAAACGAGGTAAATAAAGAACTTGCAAATGTTAGGAAGGGAGAAAGAGTTAAATTCTATTTTGATAGAGTTGTTGTACGGTTTAGGGATTTCCAAAACAAAAATAATGCTAACAATGGCGATAATCAAGGCACATCATATCCAGTACGAAATTCTGGAATGGTCCGTAGATTATTACGAAAAGGAAAGTACTTTGACCGCCCAGACCTTTATGTCAAAACTCAACGAACTGATAGGGGAGAACGAGGAAATAGGTTAGACGCTCGTTACCACCTCAAAGACACCGCTGTCGTTTGGAAATACGATATTTGCAACATCTTTCGTAGGCGTAAGTGGATTAACACTCAGGCGCTCGCTGCCCTCCGAAAGCAGACCTTCGGATGATGAGTTGTGAGAATCAGCGTCGCTCCTCTCGCTGGGAATTGTCTTTTTTACCTCCTTGCCCTGATTGTCTGTCTGCTTGATAAGGCGCACTGCGTTCTCGGCATTTGAGTAGAAGGTGTCTTTGAGAGAATATTTTACAACTTCATCTCCAAGTTCATTGGCGTTCCGACTCGTTCTTCGGGTGGAAGAAAATCCACTATTGCTCTTGCTAACATAAGAAACTCTTCTTGTGTTTCTGCCTTGTCTTGATGAGCCAGATATATAAAAGTTCGTATCCCATCTTCGCTTTTTGAGAGCATTAACGATATTAACATTATAGCCTCCTTTTCCAAATTGAATTTCTTCAAGTAATGTATCAAGGCTTCTTGTAGAATTGATAGTTCCATTATCTATTGCTTTATATATTATATCGATTAAATCTTCATCGCCAACTATGGGCATAGCAAAGTTAATACGAAATACGCCATCACCCAAATAATTATATATATAAAAATTATCATAAGTATATGCATAATCAAACGATGGTTTCTTTTGTATAAATTGACGATTGCTAATCTCTGACGCCAACACCGCATACTCTTGCTTTGACAATTTTAACGAGAAACGCACACCCTCCGTAGCCGTAGCCTTCTGCATTGCCTCGGCTCGTGAGTCACTATTGCCTTTCTCATACTCGAATATCTTGACATTGGCATCATTCAATCTGCCCCAGACATCCATAGGCACATCATCGGGAACAACGGCCGCTACAAAATCATTGAGTTGCAAAGGTCGCTCAAACTTTGTTTCAAAGTAGCGTGCAGGATACTCGGTGCGTATAGCATTAAGCATCTCGTTAAGAGTATTTACATCTTCCGCAGACAACTCAATATTGTATTGCTTTTTGATGTACTCTTTCGGATTCTTCTGTCCTACGGCCTCAATCAATCGCCAATAGCCATAATCATCAAAACCCTTGGCATCAGGTTGGAGTTTCTTACCCAACTCAAAATAGACATTCTCCCACTTCTCTCTAAACGCATTGTACTCCTCTTTCGACTTACCGAGTAGATTCTTACGCTTACGAATAGATTCGAGTGTAGTCATCTTTGGAATAGACACCGCCACGAATGTACCAAATGAAGGAAATGTAGCAACAGCACCCTGTCGGCCCTGTTTCTTCATCCATTTTGAGGCGTTCTCCACAGTGTGGGGCAAGTAGCGACGAGTGCCACTATTGGTAAAACCATCAAAAATATACTCCTCGATGCCATAACGCTCATCGAGGTTATTGCGCCACGCATCGTACTCTGCGCCGAGATTATTCTCTGCGATATAATCCATAGAGGCCTTTATCGTCGCATCAACATCTATCTCGCCCTTGTGGCGCACATCCCACTCTACATCGTGGATAAAGCGTGATATCTCGTCATAATCGAAGCCATACTCATTGATTGCGTCCAAATCCTCTTGTGCCTTCCTGCGAACAATAGCCTTGTCGTGATTCTTTGCAAAGATCTCCAATCTCTCTTTGCGTGCAGCCATATCAGCATCGTAAGCCGCTCTATCACCATTGTACTTGTAGGCCACGAAAGCATCTACACACTTTGCACGCTCCTCGGCAGACAATCTAAACATACTGAAACTACCATTTGTAGCCTCATTGATAGCATCTACAATCTCTACCGGATAGCGTGCGGGTACATCTACTAATGCGGGTGCCACACCTTTATCAAACAGATACCAATATGCTAAGGCATTAGCACTACGGCCATCCATAAAACTATTAAAGTCAAGGCGCACTCTACCTCTTATCGCCTCGGGTAAAGCATCAATATCCTTATAGAAACGAGATATATCCTTATCCTTCGACATTCGCTTTGTTATCTGAGGGTATGTCGGAGTCCAAGCATCACCAGCCCAAGTGCCGGCATTCTTTCCCTGTCGGGCATCTACCATATTCTTTGGCAGTATAAGCGAATATTCACCATAATCCTCGTGTGTCTGCTTGTCTGCGTCAATAACCGCCACAGAGGGGTTAGCAAGGCCACCCATCTTTATAACCTTACGCAACTTGTCGAGCGAAAGATTATGTACGCCAACGAGCGATGGAGTGTCTTTCAAGTTGTACCTCACATCGGCTTTCTCAGGGTTGAAACGCTCCGAGAGAGGAATTACATTGCCGGCATCGTCATATACTACGGTGTCGAGCAACTTGCGGTTGTTCTCGGTGTTTCGATAACCATAGTTAGAGCCATCATCATAGCCCCACTCGTTGATATCGTCACCTCCCCACCAAATATCGTCAATGCTTACCTCTTGCTCGATAACTCGGCCACCTTCCCAATCCTGCAAGCCTATATGATACTCTGCATAGGAACGGCTTGGTGTTACCCAATCACCATTACGCACCGAGCCTTCTACTACGCTGTTAGGCACAGCACGATAGATTGTAATCTTATGCTCGGGATTCTTTAATGCTTTGTTGATATTGTCGATAGACTCCTTCTCGTATTGAGTAGCACGACGATAGTTGCCGGCATTTGTCAAACGCCATTCGAGGTCGTTGGTATCAATGCCATTGTCGGCATAATCTCCAAGCGACATCGTGTCGTCAAATTCGTCGTTATCCCACGCCTGCTTGCGCTCCTCTTTGGTTTCGAAATAGACATTCGAGGTGGGTGCTGCACCATTGAAGGCGAGAGAGCCTTGATAACTTGTGTCGGGCAGATACCCTGCGTGTTCTGCTGCTTCCTGTACCATACGCTGCGCCATAGCCATATCGCCACGAGCAACAGCATCGAGGTAAAGGTTATCCATCTCTTTGAGAGAATTTCTTGGCTCAACCTCCCACTTGGTGAAATCATCAAGGTAGGCCTTTGCTGTTAGCATATTTGGCAAAGGTTTGCCATTATACTTATCATTGACCAAATCAACAACATACTCATTTGCTACTTGTACGCCTTCTGTCTTTAAGGCAGCATAGTATTGTCGCATATCACGAGGATGTACAACCCTCGTTGCAGATTGTCCGCTATTAAGCGTTATGCGCAACTTATGATTACCTGCATTGTAATCAATATACTTTACATCAGTGATATTGATAGGCTCATACTTTGCATCATATCCTTGCACATCTATTGCCCAATAACAACTTGCAATATTATTATAGTTGTCAGGCTTGGCCGTAAAAGACTCCGCATCATTATTGTTGCGCACCTCTGTACTCCAATGGTCTGATTGGCGAATAACATACTTACCCTTGTCGTCCTCGCCATACCAATAACGAGAGCTAGATGGAGATACAAAATTAGGCTTTGATGTCGGAGTGTTCCCATCAAAATGGAATATAGCCGATGTCCTCTCAAAGAAATTATCAAAGGTAACTTTCTCGTTTGTCGGAGTTTTGAGAGAATATAACACCTTGCCTTCTGCGGTTGTGGTTGGGTATGTTATACGCTTTGCCTTACCCGTGATATCGATATACACTCCTGTCTCTATAAGCGCTTTCACGCCATTAACAACAGCATTGGCTGCATCGAGAGGAGATACCTCTATTGGCTCATATATAATCTCCTCATAACCATTATGCTCCCCTCTACTGTAATGCTCTCCATCCTTACGAATAACAATACTTACTTTATGGTCTGCATTTGCATTTCCCATTCTATCGCCTGTCGCTGGGTGTGTAGAGATGCGAAGATGAACTACTTTATCATCCACCAAGTAATCACCTTCATAGTAATCTCCATAATACGATTGCGAGCCATCCGACTTCTGCATCTTAAAAGCCTTTCCAAGAACTCTAACAGCCTGCGATTCAGTCTTAATATCTTCCTCGAAACCTCCTTTATTGAGTATTTTTTTTATGTTGCGCTGTATAATTTGCGAATCTTTCTCTATCTTTGCATTATCCTTTAAGGGTGCAAGTGTGTTACCACTTAGACGCTCGCTGCGGCTTAAAGGTAGACCTTCGGATGATGAGTTGTGAGAATCAGCGTCGCTCCTCTCGCCGAGGGTCGTTTTTTTTACCTCCTTGCCCTGATTGTCTGTTTCCTTGAAAGGCACACCGAGTTTCTCTTTTCCAGAGTTTCGTGTCTCCGTGTTTTGCGCTGTTACTCCCTCGGCTACCTTCTCGCTTGCAGACTGAAAGAGTGCTTCGAGTTTGCCGATGGCATTCTGCAAGGCACGAGCCTCGGCCGTTTCATAAGCCGTATCTTTGAGTATCCACTCACGGATAGCACGCAAGACATCAAGGATAGCCTGCCACATAGTCTTCTTATCTGCGTGGGCTGCTATGAAGGTATCGAGGACATCTGTCTCGAATGCAAGGCTACCGGCAAAGTCGGCTATTACCTCGTCCTCCAACTGCTCTATGGTACGATAGATGTTATGCTGTTTGTATTTGGCAATCTCCCTTGCAAGGAGAATGTCGAACTGCTCACCCAAAAATACACCGAAGGAGTGTAGTCGAATTCACAACTGCACTCCTTCGGTGTGTATCTGCAATATGTTTTTAGAACAGATAGCCGGTGTTGATATAGAAGGCTCCGTTGCCGTCTTGATTCTTGATGAATGGGTCGTTGCTGAACTTGCTGAGCGGCAGGCCATACTCAAAGGCAACGATAAAGTTCTGGTTCATAATAAAGCGAAGGCCTCCACCGACGGTAATATGGGGGCGGTCGTCGGTGCGATTGCCCGAGCGTGACATATACTCATCGTACTCACTGCGGTATTGCTCCTCGCCACGGAACGACATATCGTAGTTGCGAGTAACCATCGTACCATCGCTGAATAGGTTCAGGCCGAAGGCGATATTCTGCTTCCAGAGTGTGAAATTGACAAAACGCCAGCGCACCTCGGCATTATACGATGCCACATCGAGGCCCTGCACACGATTACGCATCAGACCGCGTATTGTACGATAGCCACCCATACCATCACGGTCATAAGAGGGGCCCATAACGGTAATATAGGGGAGGATATAGTATGGCGCACTCTTGCCGAATGTACCCTCGTAATTCAGACGATAGGCGAATGTAAGGATATCGTTTCTGACAATAGGCACATAGTGGCGGAAGGTTGCCGAGTAGCGGTAATACGGGTTTGTCGTACCCAGCCATTTGGGGGCAATCGTAGCGTGTGCCTCGGCCCAAATACCACGAGAAGGAGCACCCTCCTTGTCGCGTGTGTCAAAGAGTAATCCCAAACGAACGGTGCTGTTAAAACCTCCCCAAGCCTCATCTTCGGAGATGATTCCCCATCGGCGATACAAATCGAAAATCGTTGGTTCGTTGGCCGGGAACATCTTATAGTCCTCTTTGTTTTTGTTAATCTTATCGAGATTGAGAGCCTGTTTATCTTTGTATCCCTGCTTGATGTAACTGAGGTGGTAGCCCGCCTCCCAGAAAAACTTTTTCTTCCAGATATTGCCCACAAAATCGGTCTTAAAGAGCAGCGCAAGACGATTTACACGATATTTTGGCGAATAGATATAGTTGTCGTGGTTTTGCTTATCCTTACCCAAAGCCACCTTCTCGTGGTCATAATACGACATATAACCGTTGAAGCCATAGAAGTCCATCGCCTTATCGTTTGTCAGCGTAAAGGTCGAAGACCAACGCACCCCGGGGATAGTGAATTTGTTGTCGTATGACACGACGAACAGTTGTGAGCCTTTGGTAAAGAACGACGCCTCGAAGTACCAATGTTGTCGGGTATTGGGATAAATCGAGCCATCGCCAAAGTCATAGATATTGAGGAGGGCTCCCAACTGAAAACCCTTGTCGGCGTCGAATGCCACAGCCGGCAGCGGGCCGAAATTATAGCCCGTCTTAACAATCTCCTTCTTTGACTGTGCCGGCTCGGTCGTCAGTTCGGTCATCGGCTCGGCAGTCTGGGCAGATGCGATATTGCAGCATATTGCCGCAAACAGAATGGTTGCTATATGTCGTAATTTCATAATATATGGGTTATTCGTTAAAAATCATCTCTTTTATTTTCGCGTATCGCTCGCGTAAATCCTTGTTCAACAGCAGTTTGGTGTCGGAAGTCATAATCCTCACCAGACGATAGGTCTCGTGGGCAACAATAGGCGCCGGCAGGAGTAACAAAACTATGGGCAGAGCCCACTGCCACGGCAAGCAGACGAAGGCTATTATCGAATAGATTATCATCAATATAGGCCACAAAACCAAATTAGCCAAATAACGGATAGAGTTGCGGAAGGCATAATCCTTTAACTTGGTAAAGAGATATGCACACAAGAGTTTAATCGGCAAGGTGAGTATTGTAACGGGGATATTATAAGGCAGTTTGGCTATAAGTACCAGCGTCTTTAATACTCGCGACCAGAAGGGATATTTGATTGATACCGACGAAAGGCTGATGTTGTTGGCCTTACGCATATTCGCCGCTTCCCGACCGAGCGAGAGCAGGCGGGCGGCTTTCTCGGGATTCTCCTCTTTGAGTCGGAGTATCTGCCTGACGGTTATGTTGTTAGCCTCGAAATATGCCTCCATTCCACGCAGACGGCGGCCTTGCTTGTTTATCTCGTTCACACGCTGCTTGACCACAGCGGCACAGATGTCGTAAGTGGCATCATAATCCTCGTCGTTGGGGATATAGAGCGTCGATTGCTGCATACGCAGGGCAAGTACCTCCTTCATCGCATTCATCTGCTCCTGCGGAGTCATTTCGTCGTGTGTGGCGATAAATTCGCCTACATTTATAGGCTCACCTACCTGCACTCGTACCGTCGAGCGGAAGCGGAAGAAACTACCATATCGCAGCCCTACGGGAACAATGTAAAGCGGCATATCGGGCATAAGTTCCTGCGCTTGGAAGGCTATGCGGAAGATACCTTTTGAGAGGGGAAGCGACGAGTGTTTAGTCTGATGAGTACCCTCGGGAAAGATGCAGAATGACACCTTGTCACGCAACACATCGACAGCCCTCTCTATCGTTTCGGTATTCTTTTTCACCTCGTCGATACCGTCACGCATACGCATAATGGGCATAATCTTCAAAAACGAAAATATCTTCGCCAGCAACGGTTTCTTGAAGATGTCGGCTCGGGCAACAAAGACCTTCGCCTTTCTATCCATAGCCAAGATAACCAAAGCGTCCATCAGGGCGTTGGTGTGGTTGGGGGCGTAAATCACGGCCCCATCGGTTGGAATATTCTCGCGACCGACATATCGTATCGTGCGATATGAAAGACGCAGCACGAAATCAACATAGTATCGCAACAGATGATACCACCTGTTGTAATCCTGAATTTTCTTTGGTTGAGCCATAGGTTAATCGTTGATAGGTGTTCGGCGGAACATATAAGCCACCGCAAGTCCCGAAATAATGTGCCAGATACCCCACCACGCCGTAATGATAAGCATACCGCCATAGTGGCCGTGCCATATCTCGGGAGGGAAGATTGCCGCATTAAAGAGCAGAATCAGGCCTAATCCGGAGTTCTGAATACCCGTTTCTATGGTCAGCGAGCGGCGGTCAACCGTAGGTACCTTCATCAACATACCGCCCAGATAACCCGTTCCCAACGCACAACCGTTATGGATAAATACGATAATAACGATATAGAAGAGGTTATCGACAAAAAGTTGCCAGTTTTGCGAGAACGACACCGTCACCATAGCCAAAAAGAGCAAGATGGACAATACCTGCGCAGGGCGTGTTATACGCTTTGTCGCATTGGGAAAATAACGAGCAAAGAGCAATCCCAAGACGATGGGCACACCCAGCAACAACAATATCTGCTCCAACATCGGCATAAATGGAATTACAAGTCGCGGAATGTCGCTGTGAATACTTATAATCTGGCTGTAAAGCGAACCCCAGAAGAAGAAGTTGAATGGTGTGACAATAGGGGCGAAGGCCGTAGTGATGGCGGTCATCGACACCGAGAGTTCGATATTACCTTTCGATAGTGAAGAGATAAAATTAGAGATGTTACCACCCGGGCACGCTGCCACCAAAATCATACCAAGTGCCACCATCGGAGTAATTAAACTATTGAGAAGCAGTACGATAACGAATGTAACAGCCGGCAGACCCACCCACTGTAAAAATACGCCTGTCAAAACCGACTTGGGCTTTTTGAATACATCTTTGAACGTCTGTGGTTTGATGCCCAATGCCACGCCAAACATCACAAAAGCGAGGATAATATTCACGATAAACATTCCACCCTCACCAAAGTTAATGGTTAAACCATTCAGTCCTTCCAATTGTTCCTTCATTAAATATAAACTTTTAGGGCGGCCCGAATTGGACCACCTGTTAGAATTTAATTAAATCCGGCCAACAACATTTGGAGAGGCTTACAAACGCCATATTCTCACCTTGCGCGACATCTGATGTCATTGGCGAATACAAATATACCAAAAAAAATTACAAATCCGCCCTTTTGTTACATCATATACCATTTTTTTATTTATTTCTGTCAAATATTTTATAAATTCGCCGATAACTTTGTATTTATACCCGCTTAAAAGCGGTCTGCGCTCATTGTGAGCGAGTTGTTTTTTTACGCCGAAAATTCGTTATGGAGATTGTGAGTTATATCGTTTTGACCTTGATGTTCTGCCTTACGCCGGCCGGTGTGATTTGGCTGTGCCGTCGCTTCCCTTTGCTCGATAAATTAGGGCCGATAATGGTGTTGTATGGCGTGGGTATGATTGTGGGAAATTTACCGTTTATGCCTCGGCAGATTGTGCCCTTGCAGGATATGTTGCCAAATGTACTAATCCCGCTGGCTATTCCTATGATGCTCTTTGGTTGTCGTTTCTCGACGGGCGAGGCGCGTATGCAGGTGAAGGTGGCGATAAGCGGGTTCCTCTCGGTCTGTTGCGCCGTTATGGTTGGCTATCTGCTCTTTGGCCGCCATATAACCGAAGGTGCCGAAGTGGGAGGCATTATCTCGGGTATGTACACAGGTGGCACACTAAATGCCGCTGCCTTGCAGGCCATTTTCAAAGTCAGGAGCGAGACCTTCGTGCTAATCAACTCCTACGATATAATCGTCTCGTTTATCTATTTCGTATTTTTGTTCAGCATAGGCATACGCGCCTTCCGTAGGCTTTATGGTCAGGGGCGCAGCGTTATGGCACAGGGCGACAAGGAGGAAATCGAGCAACAAATCGCACTGAATAAACAAAATCCATATCGCAAATTGATGGAGCGCAAGGGCCTGCAACAGTTGGGCTATATATTGCTGGTGACATTGCTTGTGGTGGCGCTATCGGCCGGTGTCGCTGTTTTGTTCCCCGAGGGGTGGTTTATGGTCATCTTTATCCTTATGCTCACTACGCTCGGCGTTGGGTGCTCATTTGTGCGAGGCATACGCAATCTTGAAGTGAGTTACGATGTGGGAATGTACCTCATCTACATATTCAGTATGGTCATAGCCTCTATGGCCGACTTCTCAAATCTTGATTTGGCCGGCGGAGCCTATCTCATCGCTTTTATGGTTGTGGCGGTCTTTCTGTCGCTACTGCTTCACGCTGTGATATGCCGCTTGATGCGTGTCGATGCCGATTCGATGGTCATCTCGTCGGTGGCATTCATCAATTCGCCTCCGTTTGTGCCGATGGTGTCGGCCGCTATGCAAAATAAGAATACTCTTGTAACGGGACTCGGGGCCGGCATCGTAGGTTATGCACTCGGCAACCACTTCGGAGTCCTGATGTCGGAACTCTTGTCACGATTGTAGATATCATTTTGGGCTGTGGGCTTGCACGCGAGCCGTATTCCAACAAAAAAAGAGAACTCTGAAAGTTCTCTTTTAATCTTTGTCGGGATAACAGGATTGGCTACTACGCAGGCAAAAAGCCTGCTCCGCCTAACGCCTTTCCTGAAAAGGCCCTTTGCGAGATTACAAAGTTAAGTATAAAGGCTCATTAACAAAGCCCCATTTTCGTATTTACATACTTGTCCCGTGCAAGCACATACAAGTATATAAATACAAAAATCTCCGAACTTACGTTCGAAGACTTTTTACTTAACTTTGTCGGGATAACAGGATTCGAACCTGTGACCTCCAACTCCCGAAGCTGGCGCGCTAACCGGACTGCGCTACATCCCGATACCATATCTACCAAGTCGGGATACCAGGATTCGAACCTGGGACCCCCTGCTCCCAAAGCAGGTGCGCTAACCGGACTGCGCTACATCCCGAGAAAAACCCGTAATCGGATTTCGTGGTGCAAA
Source organism: uncultured Alistipes sp. (assembly GCA_964594305.1). GTDB lineage: Bacteria > Bacteroidota > Bacteroidia > Bacteroidales > Rikenellaceae > Alistipes. Next base: position 23,920 of record CAZQMC010000003.1, read on the forward strand.
GATATGTAAAATAAATTCAAAATTCAAAATTTTCTTCCTTTTTACAAGGAAATATCTGCCAAACGGCTATGGAAACGCTATTTCGGCGACAATCGGCAGATGGTCGGATTCAACAGGTGCGGCCACTACATAGTGTGTTTTGAGGTCGATTGCAGCATTTTGAGAGTTGCAAACCGCGATGTAGTCTATCTCGATATTGGGCGCATCGGCAGGCCAAGTGAAAGTCCCTTTCGGCCCCGTCTTATCAAATACCTGAAAACTCTCTTTCAGCAGTTGGATTGGTCGCTCTGTCGGCTCGGCGTTGAGGTCACCGGCCAAAACGACAGGTTTATCCAATTGTGACAACTCTTTGGCGATAATCTCGACCGAAGTTACTCTATCCTCCTCGTTGAGCGAGAGGTGTGTCGAACAGAAATAGTAATCCTCCAACTCCACAATCAGCAGGGCGCGAGGCTCCAAACGGCAAGGCAATGGCACACATCTGAAAGATATAGGTTGTTCGCGCGTGAGAACGGCTATACCATATTTACCGCCCTGCAACTCTATCGCACCGCCGAATGTGGCATACATATTTGTCATTCGGCCCAACTCCGTAGCCACATCTATCGGGTAACGACGTGTGATGCTATCGACCTCCTGCAAGGCCACAGCATCGACATTCTCGGTATTTATCACCCTTGCCACACGCTCCAACGACACACTGTCATCGACACCCCTGCCGTTACGAATGTTATAACTCATCAGTCGTGCATTTGTGGGGACGGTCTGACAACCCACAGCCAGCAACATCGCTATTGTCCCGAGGGCTAATATAATGTTCTTCATAGGTTTGGTAGTTTTGTGTAAAATTAGCGATTTTATCGTAAAAAGACAAAAAACATCGCAGTTGATGAAAAAGATGGAAAAATATTTGGAAATATGATTTTGTGGTTATATCTTTGTGATATCAAAATGATATTATTCGCAAATGTTGTGTACAACCCGACAACAGGCGGAGAATAACAAAACAGAAGAATATAATAACAACTTAAAACTTTAACTACTATGGAGAATAAGAATTTCGAGTACAAAGGTTGGAAAATCAACGGCTTTGTCGCTTTATTTCTTTTGCTTGCCGTAATGGCCGGCGCCATTGCAATGATAGTCCTCAACATCATAGGTCTGGAGGAGGAGACAATGCAGACAGGTTGGATGCTGGCAGGAGGTATAGTGATTTTAATATTATCACTCTTCGCCATCGGCGGCTTTACCCTTCTGGAGCCAAACGAAGCACGCGTGCTGACATTCTTCGGCAATTATCGCGGTTCGTTCTACAACACAGGTTTCTGGTGGGTAAACTTCCTTATGTCGGCAAAGAAGATTTCGCTTCGCGCCCGCAACCTCAACGCCGAGCCTATCAAGGTGAACGACAAGACGGGTAACCCGATTATGATTGGTATGGTGCTGGTGTGGCGTCTAAAGCGCGATGAATTATATCGTTCGGTATTTGATATTGATGTTACGGCCGACAATTTAGGTATAGTTACACAGGGTAGCCGCATGAAGATGCTGGAGAACTTTGTGGCAGTGCAGAGTGATGCGGCACTGCGCCAGGTGGCAGGTTGCTACGCTTACGACAACAACTCAACGGGTGACGAGGAGATAACCCTGCGAAGCAGCAGCGAGGAGATTAACGACGAGTTGGAGCGCCGTCTGGCAGAGCGCTTGGCGATTGCCGGAATTGAGGTTGTGGAGGCTCGTATCAACTACCTGGCATACGCCCCAGAGATTGCAGCTGTGATGTTGCGTCGTCAGCAGGCCGACGCCATCATATCGGCACGCGAGAAGATTGTAGAGGGTGCTGTGTCGATGGTTAAGATGGCATTGCAGCGTCTGGCCGATGACGAGGTTGTAGAGCTTGATGACGAGCGCAAGGCAGCAATGGTTACCAACATGCTTGTTGTATTGTGCGCCGATGAATCGGCTCAGCCCGTAGTAAATGCAGGCACTATGCACCATTAATAGTGAGTAATGGCAAAGAAGGCGGAAAATAAGAGTTTCGTTTTGCGTATCGACGCTGCCACGATGGACGCCTTGGAGCGTTGGGCAGATGACGAGTTTCGCAGCATCAACGGGCAACTGCAATGGATAATTGCAGATGCCCTCAGACGCAGCGGCCGCCTGAAAAAGGTGAAAGCCGAGAGCAAGCAGGATGAGCCAATTGTAGACAGGGAGGAGTAGCGTATGGAGGAGAATCATAAAAGGGTATTCACAACGATATGGATAGTACTACTGCTCTGTTCGGTAGTGTTAGGGCATATAACCAGTCACTCGGAGGTGGCTTGGGCTCAAAGTGAGAGCATTACCCTGCTGAGCAGCATCCTGTTTTGGATTACCACCATTATAACCATTGCACTTTTTGTTTGGCACAACATCCTCTATTGGCGACAAGGTAAGCGATTATTTTGGCGGAAATGGCAGAAGTGGGCAAAAGGTTTGATGATTGGCATATCGACACTTGTCGTTTTACTGCTGGCCATCAACACCCTGCGAGGTGACGAGATTTCGGTAAGCAATGGAGAACGGCTAACCATATTTTTAACATTTGTCATCGGAGGTTTGATTTACGGCTTGGCGAGATTAAAGAGCAACAGCCAAAATAATATCGTAGCGAGCAATCATGCCCACTACACAGAAAACTCTTCGAAGTGGCTCTCAAAATTTAAGATTATGGTAATTACAATATGCGGAGTCGTAGGTGTAGCAACGGTTATCACACTTAAATACGCCTTCAACCGCTCGATAGACTTAGGACATAGTGTGCTATTTTGGTTATGCGTGGCGTGCATAGTTGTAGGCAGCGTAATGTGGGTTTTAACACATAGGGAAAAGTAGAGTATGGCACAGATTGGTAAATTCAGCTTAGGTAATTTCCGCTTCAGGGGGCTCAGATACCCTGCGAAGTATGTGGGCTTGGTATGGGCTGTGGCACTCGTTGTCTTTTTCTTTGTGTCTGTATATATTGCCAGCCAGATGGGTTGTGCCGAGCAATATCCCAAATTTGTAAAGTTGGCGAGCGTCATCATCACAGGTCTGTTCTGGCACAAACTAAACTCGCTGTTTACGCGTCATCAGTGGCAGGCAGCAACACTCTTTTGCCTTACATTGGCAGTGATTCTCCTCATCTACGGAGGTGTGGAATATATTGGTGCCGAGCAGGAAATATCGAGCAAGGTGATAAGCAGCCTTATCGTTGGCGGCACAGCACTTGTACTCGGTATATACTGCGGAATACGCTGGTGGTCATATATGCGACAGCTACGCGAGCGGGTTGTCCTACGCAAGATTGCAGAGCGTCGCAAAAGAAATAAAATATAAGTCAAATGAAAAAGATTGTTGTATTTACAGGAGCGGGGGTGAGCGCCGATAGCGGATTGGCGACCTTCCGCGATGCCGATGGCCTATGGGCATCGTACAATATAGAAGATGTCTGCACACCCGAGGCATTGGCCCGCAACCGGGCGTTAGTCATAGAGTTCTACAACAAACGCCGCATGGAGTTGCTTACGGTAGAGCCTAATGCCGCACATCGTGCCATTGCCGAGTTGGAGCAATATTTCGATGTGGAGGTTGTAACGCAGAATGTCGATAACCTGCACGAGAGGGCCGGCTCGACGCGTGTGACGCATCTGCACGGAGAACTGATGAAACTTCGCAGTCAGCGCAATCCCGACCTTATTGTACCGATTGAAGGGTGGGAGCAAAAGTTAGATGACAAGGCCGAAGATGGCTCGCTGTTGCGCCCTCACATAGTCTTTTTCGGTGAGTCGGTGCCGATGTTTGACCGTGCGTGCGAGATAGCCGCCTCGGCCGATATTATGATTGTCGTGGGGACTTCGTTGGCGGTATATCCTGCGGCAATGCTGGTACGTTATGCCAAGGCGGGAGTACCTGTGTATGTTGTGGACCCCGGAGAGCCCGATACCTCGATGATACGCAATCTTTTGACACACATCAAGGCGCGTGCCGCCGAAGGTATGCCGGAGTTGGTTACAAGATTGCGAGATGAAAGATAATAGGACAAAGAACAAAAATACGAAGAAAAGGGACTGTCTAATAAGTCTGATTTTTACGATTTCACCCCTGCCAGAAGTGTGTCTGACGGGGGCGATTTTTATTTTTTAGGACTTGTTAGACAGGCCCTTTATCTAGCATTATTCCAATCCCATAATCGCCATAATCTGTTTTGCGAGGTCGGTGTTATCCATCACACCGTTTATGCCCTCGGCACCCGCACCATACAGATATACGGGGACCATCGTGCCCGAGTGACCTTTGGTCGCATAGCGATAGTTGATACCGCTGTCGGCCTTCTTAAAGTCGGGCGATTGACTTGGGATAGAGAGACCTCCCGTCTCGTGGTCGGCGCAAATAACAACCAATGTTCCCGGGTGGGCATCGGCATAATCCATGGCCGCGGCAACGCACGCCTCAAAGTCGCGCATCTCGGCCAATATACCCTCCGAGTCGTTGGCGTGTGAGCGATAATCAATCTTTGAGCCCTCGACCATCAACAAAAAGCCCTTCTTATTCTCGTTTGTTACATTGTTTGTCAAAATCTCCAAAGCCTTATTGGTCGCCTGCAACAGATAGTCGCCACGACCCTCGCACATCTTGGGCATATTATCCTCGGCAAAAAGGCCCAAAACATTGCCGTTGCTGACAGATGCCATCTCCTCCTGATTGTGCAGCACCTTGTAACCCAGAGCGGCCAATTCGGCCTTATAATCCTTCTCTTGGCGAGTATAATAATCCTCAACAAACTGACGACCACCGCCCAAAGCCACATCGATACCGCTCTTTACGAAGCAGCCTGTTATGATATTCATCGAGTCACGATGTGGTGACGAAGCGTAGAACGATGCAGGCGTGGCGTGCTGCAAATAACAAGTATAAGCCAACCCAGTAGCATAACCTGCTCGCTCGGCCTTCACCATCATCGACTCCACAGCCACACTGTCGGGTGTCATACCAATCATACGGTTGCGTGTCTTATGACCCGTAGCCAAGGCCGTACCTGCCGCTGCCGAGTCGGTCACGCGATTATTGGTGGAGTGAGTGGTGATGAGTGCAACATTCTGCGCACGGTCGAAGGCTGTGGGAGCATAGCCGCCCTCGATTTTGAGCATCGAGGCGTGAGCCAAGCCCATACCGTCACCAATCATATAGATTACATTTTTAACCTCACTTTCGGGGGTTGTGCAGGCCGCCTTGTCGCAACACGAGGTAGCAAAGACCGCCAAAGCCAAGAATAACAACAACTTTTTCATAACGATTTATATCTTTCTTATGGCAAAGTTACTATTTTTTTGTACTTTTACCAACGGTAATCTTCTAAATTTTGCTTATGGAGGTAAAAATTGCAGCCGATTGGAAGGCTCTGTTACAGGAGGAGTTTGACAAACCATATTTCGAGGCCTTGACACGCTTCGTCAAAGCGGAGTATGCCGCAGGCGAGGTATTCCCTGCCGGAAGAAATATCTTTCGTGCATTCGACAAATGCCCCGTCGAGTCGCTCAAAGTGGTAATCATAGGCCAAGACCCTTATCACGGTGACGGACAGGCCAATGGGCTGTGTTTCTCGGTGGACGATGGCGTACAATTCCCACCCTCGTTGCGTAACATTTTTAAGGAGATAAGCGACGATGTGGGCACGCCCGTACCCCGCAGTGGTAATCTCGACCGTTGGGCCGAACAGGGTGTGCTGTTGCTCAACGCCGTCTTGACCGTCGAGGCACATAAGGCTGCCTCACACGCAGGGCGTGGCTGGGAGCAGTTTACCGATGCTGTGGTGAGGATTATCTCGGAGCGTAAGCAGGGTGTGGTATATATGCTGTGGGGCAATTATGCCCAGCGCAAGGGCTCAATCGTCAATCCCGACAATAACCTTATATTAAAGAGTGTTCACCCCTCGCCTCTGTCGGCTTATGGCGGATTCTTCGGTTGCAAGCACTTCTCGAAGGCCAACGCCTACCTGTCGAGCATAGGCAAGGAACCTATAAAATGGTAAAAATGAGTATGACATTGCGAGAGATAAATAGTGACGCCGATGTGGTGCGTCTGGTGAAGGTGGCACGCAAGGTGTGGCGTGAGGCCAATGTGTCGTTTTGTTCGCCCGAGCAGGTGGAGTATATGCTGGCCCGCTATCAGAGTTTTGAGGCTATCTCGGGGCAGATGCTCAACGGCTATCGTTATTTTGTCTTTGAGCGTGACGGCGATATTGTAGGCTATTTTGGCGTGCAACGACAAGGCCCGAGGCTCTTTTTGAGTAAGTTCTATATCTTGCAGGAGTATCGCGGCGCAGGGCTCTTTTCGCTTGGTTTGGAGGCTATGCGACAGATTTGCCACGAGGAGGATATGGGAGCCATATACCTGACGGTAAATCGCGAAAACCATCACGCCTGCGAGGTCTATCGCCATAAGGGCTTCGAGGTCATCGCCGAAGAGGACAACGACATCGGCTGCGGATTTGTGATGAATGACTACATAATGGAGTTGCAGGTATAGACAAATGCAGTTTTAGGAAGTCCTAAAACTGCATTTTTGTTTGGATAATGATGTCAAAAGCACCGCTTTTGGCATCATTTCTTTTTTGTTCCTCGTGGTGTACACCGGCAACTTACCACACTACGCTAAAATTGGGGTGTAATCCTCACTGAATTTGTAAATTAAAATTTCTATTCGAATATTGCTCCGACCAGAATGTTGTCGTACTTGCTGACGATGGCTGTGGCTAGGGCGAACATCGTATTCTCCTTTAACGATGGGATATATTCGTTGGCGATAGTGAGCAACTCCTTGGCGTTGAACATAACCTTCAAACGCTCCTCATCTATGGTCACTTGGGCCGTTACGAGTAACTTATCCTGACCATTATCGATGGTGAGAATGAGATTGCCTGTGGGTGGAATGTAGGTATATGAGGCGGGTATCTCGTTGCCGTCCAAGCCGAGCGTGAGCGTCCCATTACTGCGGAAGCGTATGTAATCCTCGCCGGGGGTGAGGCCCATCTTCTCGCCCAATGCCAGAAACTGTTCCTCCACCGATTTGAGTGCCATCGCCATCATATCGTTGCCCGGGTACTCCATCTCCAATTGCAGATAGGTCCATTTCTGCATCAGTTGTCGTGCCGACGGATATGTGGGTTTCTCTTCGGCTACCTGCTCGGTTGTCGAGGGGTTGCCCAAAAATGCATTCAGCAGGTCGCTGAGCGATTGTGCTTGCGAGGTGCTTACGCTCATTATCAGTAGCGACATTATGGCTAATATCTTCTTCATCGTACTCTATTTTGTAAATTCAAAACCTAATTTTATGCTGTCGTATTTCTGGATAAGCGATGTTATGGGTGCCAGCCTTGATGACTTTGAGCCAAAGGCCACCAACATATTAACCAACTTATCGACAGGGAAGACTACCTGCAAATTCTCGCCATTCATATAGGCGTATGCCGGAATGGTGCCGAGTTTGAAGAGCCCATTCTCGAAATGGAGCGATAACTGAAAACTCTCCGTATCGAATGTATAGGTGCCCGAGAGTGTTCGCTGACCAAACTGTGAAGAGAATGTCCCATCGTCGTTGAAGGTAAAACTGCAAGCACCTTGCTTGATGCCTACCTTTTGGTAGTAGGTGTCGAGTTGCTTCTGTATAGATGCTGTCGCAGCCGCAGCGGTTAATTCCGAGAGGCTGTCCTCCGACGATAGTTTTATGCCGGGCTGGGTGTATTGCCACGTACCCACTATGCGCATAGCGGTAATCTCACCGCCGGCAATCTCCTCGATAGCCGATGTGGCGACGCCTTTCAGTGCGTCGAGCCAACTCTGTGCCGATGACTGATTGTAAAACATCAGCAAAGCAAATGTCAAAAATAAAAATCTCTTCATAGCCTAATTATTTAAGTGTATCACACTCCGCAAGCCACAGTGCTGCCGAAGCATCTGACGGCATACGCCAATCGGCACGCGCCGAGAGCGATATATTGCCTACCTTCGGGCCGTCGGGCATTGCCGAGCGTTTGAATTGCTGGGCAAAGAAACGACGGAAGAAGGTGCGTAACCAATGTAAAATGGTAGTGCGGTCGTACTTATTCATGAACGCTATTTCGGCCAGATATAGTATCTTGGTAGGCGAAAATCCCTGCTTGACAAAGTTGTAAAGGAAGAAGTCGTGCAACTCGTAGGGGCCGACCAAGTCTTCGGTTTTTTGCGTAATCTCACCCTTCTCGTTGGCGGGAAGCAGTTCGGGACTGACGGGAGTCGCCACGATATCACGCAAGGTGGCAGCGACCGCCTCTGTGGCGAGGTTGTCGGCATACCAATCAACCAAATAGCGTATCAGTGTCTTGGGTACCGATGCGTTCACACCATACATCGACATATGGTCGCCATTGTAGGTGGCCCAACCCAATGCCAACTCGCTCATATCGCCCGTACCTATTACAAGCCCGCCCTCCATATTCGCTATGTCCATAAGGATTTGTGTGCGCTCACGCGCTTGGGCATTCTCGTATGTTACAGAACGGTCACTCTCCGAAAGACCTATATCGGCGAAGTGCTGACGGCACGCCGCGGCGATAGATATCTCACGCTTGGTGATGCCCAACTCACGCATCAGCGACAAAGCGTTGTTGTAGGTGCGGTCGGTAGTGCCAAAGCCCGGCATCGTAATTCCGATGATGCCTCGTCGGTCGAGGCCCAGACGGTCGAAGGCATTTACTGTTACCAGCAGTGCCAATGTCGAGTCCAAGCCGCCGGAGATACCTATGACGGCAATCTTGCTATTGGTGTGGTCGAGACGCTTTGCAAGGCCCAGAGTCTGAATAGAAAAAATCTCCTCGCAACGCTTGCCTCGCTCGCCCTCGGTAGAGGGTACAAAGGGCAGAGGGTCTATCACTCTGTCCAAAGGATACTCTCTCTTCCACTCGATGTCGATTTTGTTGATGTAGTATTCGGGCATCGGGTAATCCGAGGTGTAGGTGTTGCTTCGTGTGCGGCTGTTTTGCAGGCTCTCGATATCGACGTCGGCGACAATCATTCGCTCCTGAATCTCGAAACGCTTACCTTTGGCCAGCAGAGTGCCATTCTCGGCGATGAACGAGTTGCCGGCAAAGACAACATCGGCTGATGACTCGCCAAAGCCCGACGAGACATAAACATAGGCTGTATGTGTGCGCATAGAGTGCTGGCTGACGATATGACGCAGTGTGTCGTGCTTGCCGATAACCTCGGGCGATGCCGAGAGGTTGAAGATGACCTTTGCGCCGCTTAAAGCCTGTTGCGTCGAGGGTGGTGCAGGCGTCCATACATCTTCGCAAATCTCTACTCCGAAACGTATGCCGTTGAGTTCGAATAATTGGTCGCGGCTGAATAGTGCGCCACGTCCTGCGAAACCTTCGAGATACTCGCCCTCGGTATCACGACCCGATGCGAACCAACGGTCCTCCGAGAATTCGCTGTAATTGGGTGTATAACACTTTGGAACCAATCCTGCAATCTCGCCTTCGGCAACCACTGCGGCGCAGTTGTAGATGGCATTACCTACCGTTACGGGCAGGCCGACGATAGCCACAATGGGCAGGTCCATCGTCGCATCGGCTATATGCGCCAAAGCCTCCTCCGACTCACGAAGCAGGGTGGGGTGAAGGAACAAATCGCCGCAGGTATATGAGGTGATACACAATTCGGGGAACGATACTATGCGTATGCCTCTCTGGGCGGCCTCTTTTATGTTGGCGATGATTCGCTCGGTGTTGTAGCGGCAATCGGCAACCTTTACCGAAGGGATTACAGCCGCAACTTTCAGATATCCGAAATTTTCCATTTTTTACTTGTCGTTGTCAAATCGTAATGTTACCTCTCTCTGCTATTTAGCCCAAAGTTGAGCGAGGTTGATGATTATGTCGGTAGCCTTCTGCATCGTCTGCAATGAGCAGTATTCGAACTTGCCGTGGAAATTCATACCTCCGGCAAAAATATTGGGGCAGGGTAGGCCCATAAACGATAGGCGTGCGCCATCGGTACCACCGCGTATGGGCTTGATTTTGGGCTCCACATCGGCCATACGCATAGCCTCCACAGCCTTGTCGATAACCTGTGGGTGTGGCTCGACCATACGACGCATATTGTAGTATTGGTCTTTGAGCGTGAGCGTCAGTACCTGTTTGCCGTAGCGCTGTTGCAACAAATCGACGCAACTCCAAATATAACGTTTTTTCTGCTCGAATTTTTCGCCACAATGGTCACGAATGATGTAACTTATCTTTGCATTTTCTACCGAGCCGTTGATGCCTACGCAGTGGTAGAAGCCCTCATATCCAGAAGTGTGCTCTGGCCTCTGGTCGGCGGGGAGCATCGAGTTGAGTTCGCAGGCCACCTGCAAGGCGTTTATCATCTTATTCTTTGCGTAGCCGGGGTGAATGTTACGGCCCTGAATCTCGATAACGGCCGATGCGGCATTGAAGTTTTCGTACTCCAACTCACCCTCGGCCGAGCCGTCCATCGTGTAGGCGAAGTCGGCACCAAATGCCTTGACATCGAAGTAATCGACGCCGCGACCAATCTCCTCGTCGGGTGTAAATCCCAAGCGAATCTTGCCGTGCTTGATTTCAGGGTGTGACATCAGATACTCGGCGGCGGTCATAATCTCGGCACAACCGGCTTTATCGTCAGCACCCAGAAGTGTTGTGCCGTCGGTATGAATGAGGGTGTGGCCCTTGAATGAGGCGAGTTCGGGAAAATCCTCCACGCGCATCGTGAGTGAGCCGCCAAGATGTATATCGCCACCGTCATACTCCTCGATGATATGAGGCTTTACATCCTTGCCGCTCATATCGGGTGCTGTATCGACGTGCGAAATAAAACCAATCACAGGGGCATTCTCATAACCCTCCGAGGCGGGGATAGTACCCATAGCGTAGCCATATTTATCGACTACGACATCCACAAGGCCCAGCGTGCGCATCTCGTCGGCCAAGTAGTTGAGCAATACGAGTTGCTTGTCTGTCGAGGGAAACGAGGTGCTGTTCTCGTCCGACTGCGTGTCAAATGACACATATTTCAAAAATCTATCTTTTAGTTCCATAGTGTTATAGTTGTTTGTTACTTGCTGTTTGATTTGTTGTTTACTCTTTCTTTGCCTTCATCGTGTGCCAAATCATATAGACTGCAAGGAGAATATACATTGCCAAGCCAAGCCACTCGGCGGCTGACGATGCGGCCCATTGAGGCATATACCACTCGGCACCGGCAAACTTCAATACGGCCGATACTACACCCATCAAAGCACCTCCGGCGATGAATCCCGAGGCAATGAGCGTACCTCTGTCGAAACGAGCCTTATTGAGAGTCTCGTCCTTCGAGCGGCTCGATACAAACCACGCGATAAGACCTCCGACAACCAGCGGAGCGTTGAGGTACATAGGTATAAACATACCCAACGAGAATGCCAAGGCCGGTACGCCTATGGCTGTCAAGACCAATGCCAGAACAGCCCCCATAAAGTAGAGTATCCACGGCGTAGAGCCACCCGTCATCAGGGGCTGGATAACTGCCGCCATAGCATTTGCCTGTGGTGCTACAAGAGCATTTTCGCCGGTAAAACCATAGGTGTCGTTCAATACCAGCATAACGCCCGCTACGGTCGCAGCCGATACGAATGTGCCGAGGAACTTCCAGCCCTCCTGCTTTTTGGGTGTTGTGCCGAGCCAATAGCCGATTTTAAGGTCGGTAATGAAACCTCCTGCCATCGATAAGGCTGTGCAGACTACGCCTCCGATGATGAGTGCGGCAGTCATACCTGCTGTACCGTTAAGGCCGATGCTTACCAATACAAGAGAACTCAAAATAAGCGTCATAAGTGTCATTCCCGATACGGGGTTTGTACCTACAATGGCGATAGCGTTGGCCGCTACGGTCGTAAAGAGGAACGCGATGACGAATACTATCAACAACGCAATAATACTCTGTGCAGGATTGCCCAAGAGCCCGAAGTGGAAGAATACAAGCGTGGTGATAAGCGCGGCGATGAGTACCGTCAAGATGGTCTTCATAGGTATATCGCGCTGTGTGCGCTCCACCTCGGCCTTCGCGCCGCCCTTTTTGCTCGATAACTCACTAACGGCCAACCCCAAAGCCTGACGAATGATGCCGGCTTGGCGTACGATGCCGATGAGGCCGGCCATAGCGATACCGCCAATGCCTATCGGGCGACCATAGTCGGTAAAGATTGTCTCGGGTGACATTGTCGCAGCATCAGGCATAACCGAGCCAATCAATGGCACTATCAAAAACCATACGAGGCACGAGCCGGCAGTGATGATGACGGCATATTTCAATCCGATGATATATCCCAAGCCCAAGACGGCGGCACCTGTGTTTATCGAGAATACGACCTTGAACTTGTCGGCACACATAGCACCAAAGGCTGTAATACGCGTTGAAACAACCTCGGTCCAAGCGCCGAAGGTGCTGACTGCAAAGTCATATAGTCCGCCTATCAAACCTGCTACGGCCAATAATTTTGCCTGATTACCTCCCTTTTCGCCCGATACCAATACCTCGGTGGTGGCAGTTGCTTCGGGGAAGGGGTACTTGCCGTGCATCTCCTTGACGAAGTATTTTCTGAAAGGTATCAGCAGCACGATGCCCAACACGCCACCCAATAGTGACGAGAGGAATACCTGATAGAACTGCGCCTCCAATCCCAAGATGTAGAGTGCCGGCAGGGTGAAAATTGCACCTGCGACAATCACACCCGATGATGCTCCGATAGATTGGATAATGACATTCTGTCCGAGCATATTCTTCTTGCCCAACGCTGTACCCATACCTACGGCGATGATTGCGATGGGAATAGCGGCCTCGAACACTTGTCCGACCTTCAAGCCGAGGAAAGCGGCAGCGGCCGAGAAGATTATAGCCATCACCACACCCATTGTCACCGAATAGGGGGTAACCTCTGCCGGAGTGGTGTCGGCCGGCATCAGGGGCTTGTACTCCTCGCCAGCCTTCAACTCGCGGTAGGCATTGTCGGGGAGTGAGATGTTTGGTTTCTGATTCTCCATAGTGTTTTATTTTTTTGTCGTTTTATTATTCGATTGCGTTATTGTCGGCAAACATTCTTACAAATGTAAGAAAATTTGCCGTAACCGACAAATTTTTTCTCCTCGTATGGTTGCAACGGGCTGTATCTGCAAAAAAAATGAGCCTGTCTAACAAGTCTGATTTTTACGATTTCACCCCCGCCAGAAGTGTGTCTGACGGGGGCGATTTTTATTTTTTAGGACTTGTTAGACAGGCCCTTTGATTATTTATTTCGCTTTGCGGTTTTCGAACCGACAAAGAATTTTGAATTTTGAATTCTCTTTGCTAACTATGTTCTTCAACTATGTTCTTCGCCGAGGTCGAATTTTACGTCATCGATATACTTTTTGATACTCTGCTCCTCGCTTCTCGGGCATATCATCAGTACATCGTCGGTATCGACCACTATAAAATCGCGTAATCCGTTGATAATCGCAATCTTGTCTTTGGGAATCGAGATTATCGATGAGCGTGTGTTGTAGGTGTAGCATCGTTTGCCCGATTTGGTGTTGGCAAAGGCATCTTTTTGCGATAGTTGATACATCGAGCCCCACGTTCCCACATCGCTCCAACCAAAGTCACCACAACGCACATACACATTGTCAGCCTTCTCCATAACGCCATAATCTATCGAAATAGACTTGCATTGAGAGAACACCTGTTCGATGGCTGCGGCTTCGTTTTTTGTGCCTAACTCGTCAGCCACCGACGAGAATAGGGCGTGGTGCTCGGGCAGGTGACGGCGGAAGGCCTCTACTATATTTTCTGCTTTCCAGATGAAGATGCCCGAATTCCAGAAGAATTCGCCACACTCGACAAAGGTCTGCGCCAATTCGAGGTTGGGCTTTTCGGTAAAGCACTTCACTCGGCTGATGCGCTCGTTATTCGATTTTTGGATATATCCGTATCCTGTCTCGGGACGACTCGGCTTGATGCCGACGGTCATTAGTGCGTCGTGCTCGCGAGCGAAGTCCAGACACTCCTCGATGATTGAGTGGAATTCGCTCTCGTTCAGGATAAGGTGGTCGGCCGGCGTTACAATCATCTCGGCCTCGGGGTTGCGCTTCAACAGAGAGTATGCGGCATAGGCGATGCAAGGAGCGGTATTGCGACGCATAGGCTCGCAAAGTATCTGACTTTCATCGATTTCGGGCAGATGTTGCAGCGTCAGTTCTTTATAGTCGCGATTGGTTACAACTATGAAGCTCTCGGTGGGCACCAGCGGCTGAAAACGCTCGAATGTCGAGCGGATAAACGACTTGCCTGTACCGAGAATATCGAGGAACTGCTTGGGCAATGCCTTACGGCTTATGGGCCAAAAACGAGAGCCGATACCTCCCGCCATGATGATACAATATCTGTTGCTTTTCATACGCCAAATAAAAAGAATTTTTAAGAATTCATATAAGAATCATACAAAGATAAAAAAATATTCGTATCTTTGCCAATTATTATGACTAATAATTGCAGAAAAAGATGCAGATAAAACTTTTTACAATACCCAATATGCTCACTCTCGGCAATCTGGTGTGTGGCTCTGCGGCTGTGGTGGCCCTGCTTTCGCACTCTGATTTCGAGTTGGCTTTTTGGCTGGTTGTAGCCTCGGCTGTGTGTGACTTCTTCGATGGCTTTGCCGCCCGATTGTTAAAATCCTCTTCGCCTCTGGGTGTGCAACTCGACTCGCTGGCCGATATGGTGTCGTTTGGATTGGTGCCTTCGGTGGCTCTGTTTTGCACCTATAACAATGTCGCGCTCTCGTGGCTCTGCCTCGACGATAAGGCGGTTTATGCGTTGGGCTTTGTGACCTTTATTGTGGTGGCTTTCTCGGCTCTGCGTTTGGCGAAGTTTAATATTGACGAGACGCAAACGACCGAATTCTGCGGTTTGCCAACGCCTGCCAATGCACTGTTCTGCCTCTCGGTGGCTCTGCTTCAAGAGTGGGGCAACCTCTCACTATCCGGCGAATGGGTGCTCGTTTTGGCTGTGGTGATGGCATCGTTGCTTATCAGCCCTATCAGAATGTTCGCTTTGAAGTTTAAGGGCTTCGGCTGGAAGGGTAACGAGTTGCGTTATATCTTCATCGCAATCAGCGCATTGGCAATAATCCTTATACCTCGTTTTGCCATTGCAGCGATAATTCTGCTTTATATAGTGATTTCGACCTGCCGCTGGGCAATAAATTTGCGTAAGTAATAGTTTTTTGGTAGAGAGATGAAGCGTCTGTTGTACATAGCACTTGTGATGGCGATGTCGGTTGTGATGTTGCCCTCGGAGGCGTACGCCCAACTGAACGCCGCCGATATCTCTCGTGCGCAACGCAACGGTCAAAATGTATCGCTTGGAGGCGAGAGTACCTATGGCAATTTTGCCGATGATGGTACCGGAGAGCCACAAGAGGGTGAGGATACCACCAAAGTAAAGCGTATTCGTAAGCCTTTGGAGTCGTATTATTTCGACGATTCGATTCGTGCTCTGCCCAACTTCCAATGGACGGTTGGCCGCTCGATGAATGAGGTGAGGGTGGCTCCGCTCGATACACTGCTTACCAATTGGCGTATCGATTACCCCTATTACTTGAAGGGCGTGGGCGATATGACGTTGGGTGGTTTGGGACAATCGACCTTGCCGTTCAACTATTTCGATAGGCCCGACAGCCCCGATTTTGAGTTTGCACAGTCGTATGACTCTTATACCACTCGTGCCGATAATGTACCGTTCTATAACTCAAAGACACCATATTTCAATATGATGTACTTGGAGTCGGGACAGAAGCGTTATCGTGAGGAGCATTTCGAGGTTGTGGCGGCGCATAATGTCTCGCCGGCGACAAGTTTTAACGTGAACTATAAGTCGCGAGGTACGCGCGGTTTGTATAATTGGCAGAGCACCAAGAATCACAATTTGTCGGTAGCCTTTGCCCATACCGGTAAGCGATACTCTATCCACGCGGCATACATAAACAATCGTATCACGCAACGCGAAAATGGTGGTGCTGTGGGGTTGTGGGCTGTTGCCGATACCACTTTTGAACACCCGTCGGGTATTCCTATGAAGTTGGCAGAGTCCGAAGCCGAGAACTCATATCGCAACAATTCATTCTTCGTCAAGCAGGCCTATGCTGTGCCTTTGGTACCTGTTACCGATTATGATTTCTCGTTAGCGGGATTGCCGACGGTATATTTCGGCCATATTTTTGAGTATAATTCTTGGACAAAACTTTATACCGATAAGCGTGCCTCATATACCAACGACCGAGGTAAGATGGACGAGACGGGCGAATATGTGGCTGTTGATTCGATGTATTATCAAAATTGGTATATTTCACCCACCGTCACCCGCGACTCAATTCGCGAGAGGGTAGTGTCGAACAAACTCTTTGTTGAGGCCCAACCTTGGAATAGAAATGGTGCTGTGGGCCGTTTGGGAGGTGGTGTCGGTGTCGATTTATACTACTACTCACATCTGGATTTCGACTCCTATTTATCGGGTAAATATATGGTCGATAAGCGTACGGCGTGGTATGCTTACGGCTCGATTAGCGGAAAAATCCGCAGAGCAATCGATTGGGGTGCCGATGCACGGTTCTACCCATCGGGTTATAGAGGCGGAGATATGTCGCTCAATGCCTATTTGACATTGACGGCTCGTCTTCGCGGTCGTCCCGTTATTCTGTCAGGTCGATTCTCGCAGACGCGACAATCGCCCTCGTATTGGCAGGATAACCTATTCTCGAACCACTATGCGTGGTCCAACTCCTTTGATAAGGAGAATGAAACTCGTTTTGAAGTATCGTTGAAGATTCCTAATTGGGCGTTCGAATTGGGCGCTTGGCAGGGTGTGGTGTCCAACAAAATCTATTATGGAGCCAATAGCCTTGTGGCGCAGGAGTCCGATGCGATAAGTCTGACAAGTTTGTATGCTCGCAAAGATTTCCGCCTTGGCGGATTTCACTTTGACCACAGGGTATTGTTACAGTGGAGTACAAATCAAGAGGTTATCCCCGTTCCTCTATGCAGCGCCTACCTATCCTATTATTACGAATTCTGGGTAGAGAAGAAACACGTGCTGCGTATGCAGATTGGTATCGATGGACGTTTCAATACGTCGTATTATGCGCCGTCGTACAATCCTGCACTTTCGGCCTTTTATAACCAACGAGATTACAAGGTGGGCGACTACCCCTATCTCGATGCTTATATCACGGCCAAATGGAAGCGAATGCGTATTTTCTTGAAATACCAACATGTGAATATGGGCCTATTCGGTAATGGCGAGTTCGTTACCGTTGCCGGTCACCCGCAAAATCCGGGAATGTTCAAGATGGGTATTTCGTGGGGATTCTATGATTAGTGTGCTGTATTGTGCGGTATGAACTGCCCGCAACAAACAAATTTATGACAAAAAAACGTGTTCTTTTAACGATTGTTCTTATTGTATTGGTAACATTTTTTGGAGGCTCAAAGGGCTTCGGTGAGCGTTTGGTTACGTCGCCTGATAGTAGTTTTGAGCCGGACGCAACCACCGCAGAGGTTACCGCCGTCGAGGCCGAAGCCGATGCGTCGGAGGCGGTTGCAACCACAGCCATTGCCGCACCTTATACCATCTCGGAGTATGATGGCCTGATGCGTCGTATAGGCAAGGAGGAGGGACAGGATTGGCTCCTGATGAGTGCTATCGCTTATAGCGAGTCGCGCTTTCAAGATGATTTGGTATCACCCCGCGGAGCCATCGGTTTGATGCAGATTATGCCCATCGTGGGTAAGCAGTTCAATGTCGATAAGGAGGCCATTGCCGATACCGAGACGAATATTCGCTTGGCAGGCAAGTTGCTCACAAAGATTGAGAGTACATTGAAATTATCTCCCTCTACTCCCAAGAACGACCGTTTAAGTATTATTTTGGCGTGTTATAATGGCGGTATCGGTCACGTTGCCGATGCTCGTAGGTTGGCCTGTCGTGATGGCGAGGACTACAACTCGTGGGCCGTTGTAGCACACTACCTCCAACAGAAGGCACTTCCGTCTGTATATGAGAGTGAATTGGTGCGTAATGGTAAGTTTACCGGCAGCAAGCAGACCGAAGCCTATGTTCGTGAGGTGATGAAGCGATATGATATGTATCGCCGTATTGCAAACAACAGATAGTACTTTGCAGTATGAGAAGGAACAAACCCACCGAAGCCGAGTTGGCTTGGTGGGTTTTGTAGTTTGTGGGGTTGTTCAATGGTTTGTTACGCCCTATTTTCGGCATCTATTGAAGATGTGTCTATTTGTTTGCTTTGTCGGTGTTATATAGGTCGGTAATATATATCGTAAAGACAGGGAAAAACATCATTCCCAGCGAGGGCAACATAACTGCCAACACCTTACCTATGGCCGTTACGGGAAATATGGCAGCACCTACGGTCGTTACATTCATACAAGCCCACCATACGGCGTTGCCAAAGCCTTGCAGATGCGGATTTACGCCTATCTCGTAGTCGTAAAACATCAGAGCCGCCAGATATGTAAATCCTATGACGGTCAGGATATAGGCCCCGAAGATGCGTTTTACGCGGCCGTCAATAAACCACCTTACAACCACACCCATAGCGACAAAGGCCCTTAATAGTGGCAGGGCCGATATAACCACAGCAAAACCTCTCTCCGGCTCTATGGCGGCCCAATGCAAGATGTTGAGATAGGGGATTGAGATGATGAGGAAAATGAGGTTTAGGAGTCGTGTGCGATAGGATTTACCTCCCACCAACAAGGCGTGCGCAAAGTCCAAGATGAATATTACACATACCGAGAATTGCAACCACAGATACCACGACGAGTAGGTGTGATGGTTGCCCGTTAGCACCTCGACCGACAAACCGACGATGAGGGCTATGCCCGCAAGAAGATTGATTATTCCCATAAAATAACTCTCCGATGACATAATTTTCAGTGTTTTATATGGGTTGAGCAAAAGATATGCCGAATGAAAATAACTTTTTGGTGCATTTTTTTTGAAAAGTGTTTGCACAGATAAAAAAAAGAGTTATCTTTGCACTCGCATTTACGCAATGGCGAGATAGCTCAGCTGGTTAGAGCGCATGATTCATAATCATGAGGTCGAGAGTTCAAGTCTCTCTCTCGCTACTTCCGAATGAATGCCCCAAGCATCGGAAGAGCAAAGATGTAATCAACGGGATGTAGCTCAGCCCGGTTAGAGTACACGTCTGGGGGGCGTGTTGTCGCTGGTTCGAATCCAGTCATCCCGACTAACCGAAAGGGCCTGTCTAACAAGTCCTAAAAAATAAAAATCGCCCCCGTCAGACACACTTCTGGCGGGGGTGAAATCGTAAAAATCAGACTTGTTAGACAGGCCCTTTTTCTTTTGCTGTTGGTCGCCTACTCTCGGCGGTGGAACACAAGTGGAACACGAATGGTCGCTATTCGCAATTATCCTTTCTTATCCGCAAGAAAGCGGAATAAATTATTGAGACTTATACCAATACCACCAATATTCGGCTCTAAAATAATTGTGTCATTCAGAATTTTGCCGATACCGCCTTTTAGTTCTTGCTGAACTCTAAAATCTTGAATTTCTTTCTTATCGCGGATATCTTGAAATATTTTTTCCAATAATCTCAAAACATCTTGTGGGGTTTTGCAAATATCTCTAATCTTTAGAAAAATTAGTTTATCTTTGGGGATGGCTCTACCTCTCTGTATTTTATTATCTCCATCAATAAAATACTTTGGATGTAATGATGTTATCATTAACGCAGGCAGAAGTTCTTCGGGGGCTATTCCATTGATGGCTTCCCACGACATAAATTCCGAATAGAAATGACTTCCCGCAATTCCTTGAATAACGACTGAATCATTTGTAGCGGCAAACTCTGCTATTTTATCAAAATTTTCGCGTAAAGTGTTCCCTATCGGTTCGTCCCAATTGTAGTAATCCAAGATGTAGAGATAATAGCTTTTAGTTACCGATTCGGGTATCTCTGCTAATGAATGAATTTTTAGTCCCATATGCAATTCAATTAAGGATAACGCATTGTCAAAGATACTCATTTTTTGGAAGAATAACGCACACTGTCAAACAAAGTTGTAAGAGATGTGATAATTTAGAGAGCATTATTGGCTATTGAAATAATGTTAAACAATAAAGGTAGACTCCAATGGAATCTACCTTGGTTATGGATGTTGATGTTCTTATCGTTGAGTTTGGATAAATTTTTTAAGGTCATAGTACATTAGAACCGTTTCATCTCCTTCCTCGGGTGTAACAAGAATATTAAAACCATATTTCTTATAAAAACCAACTTTTGAAGCTAACGCATCAACTGTAATATAACGACATCCAGTTTTATTCTTCTCAGTGAACCACTGTTTTAAGAAACTGATAATCTTTTCACCCCAACCTTTTCCCTGATAATCCGAAGATACTGCCAAACGCCCAATCTTAACAGCAGGTTGAGATTTACGGCGTTTGATATTGGGTATTTCCCGCGAGAGGCGATTCCACACAGCATTATCTGTGATTTCTCGTTCGATTTTATCATTCAACAAGCTAAAATAAGCAATCGTCTGATTGGTCGTTTCATCTTCTATTATATAAGTCACAGCCAACAATTCGTTAGCGTGATGTCGCGCATTTGAAACGGAGGGATCTTCCTCTAATAAAAAAACCGTTCAAATCGGAATCTCCGCAATCGAACGGTTTAATAGTATCGTTTGGATTAAATCTCTTAAATTGTGCCATTACATACTAAAAGTTGCAATAGAAGAGAAAAAATCAAAAGCCTGCTGCGCTTGTTCTTTTTCTTCATTGGAAGCAGGCGCAAACTCATTGGTTGCACACTCGAATCGAGTTGCATCCTCTCCGGTAAGTACCGGTGTTTCTTTAATTGGTTTTGCCATATTCTTCTTGTGTTAATTCCTATTATCAACGCAAAAATAATACATAAATTCTAAATTGATACTAAAAAACGGAAAGAATTTCAATGCGTCACATCTTTTTTATAGGAACTTGTGCCTGATTTTTAATTAAATATCCTTGATGGAACTTGTTGTAATGACCTTATCATAAAGGCTACGACCTGCCGCAATTTGCGATAGGTCGGGCAGCCAAGGTGCATAAATAGCGCCGATTGCGGGTTACAACTATGAGTGGATATAACAACCCCCACAACCAAATTGTCTATACGAATGAATTTTAGCTAATGCGTAGCGACTCCCTTTTAATGGTCTTTGCGGAAGCCCTATACAGTGGCTCGAAATAGGGAGTTAATGAATTTTATCGAGTTGCCGACTATATCGCCTCTAATCGCCCTCAAAATCCTCCTATTGCCATCTAACGAAACGACCCGCCAATGATTTTGGCAGGTCGTAAATAGTGTTTGAGTTATCCAATCAACAACAAAATCGAGCAATGCCCATCGGGCAACTTATCATCAATGCCATATCCCCAAATGAGGTTTGCATCAGGTATTGCATCGTTGATAACACGCAGAATGCTTTGCACCTGCTCAAACTGCACCTCAATATCCGCACTATATCCGATTTGCAGAACGGCGTCACTTGCGTTGTCGGGATTGACCTTTGCTATTTCTGCTTGCAGTTGGTTTGTAATTTTAGTTGCTTTTTCTTGTACATCGATTATTATTGGATGCCTATTCTGTCGCAATACATTTTCAATGTCGCTATGATTAATGTAAATCTTGTCTTTGCAATTTACATCAAACATCTCTATAATCTGCTGTTTTGTTAGCATTTGCAGTGATTTTAGTAGTGTCGATTTATGCAACTTGTGAGTAGATTATTCATCTTTATAAAGGTTTTTTGTACGAATCATTACTAATAGTCCAATGCAAAATAAAAATACGGTAATAATCGCTATAATATAAGATGTAGCTTCGTCTATTAACCATCTGATTTCGTTAAACATAAACTTCAACCCCGCATCTTCGTTCCCCATTATATATATTCCCACGCTATGATTGATGTTTTGGAATTCATTAAATAGATAAACACCTAGTACTACTGGGGTTAGCCATAATACAACGCAAACAATTTTTTTTGTTTTGTTTGTTGATAAATTGTTCTCCATAATTTTAATGTTTTAAGTTGATAATTTGTTATTCAGGAAAATCCATTGACGGCTCGGTCAATCGAATTTCTTTCTTGCCATCGGGTGAAATAGCTGCCTTGTACCAATACCTTCCACCTCCTTCGGCAATATACGAGGTGATGATTTCGATATACCCCTTAAAATCCCCATCTTTAATGATTTGTTGCAGGAATCCGCTGCCAATATGTACGATTTCGTTGTGCGCAATATCATACCCATATACACCCCAACTCGGTCCCGAACTATGGCCATTGTCGTAATAGAGCGTATTCGAGTCCAACCCCCAATGTATTACATCAATTTGGTCTCCGTTTTGATAAAGTGTATTAAACAGGTCGAGAGTTGTATCCGTTTGTTTGTCATATAATCTTACGCCATATTTGAATCGCGTTTCACCTTCAAAATTCGTAATGCCTTTGGCGACCAATGCTTCAATATTGGGGTGAATGGTGCAAATGAGTTGTGCCGTGTAACGCCCGTCGTAAGAGTGTAATATCGCAGACTCGGCAAGAAACTGTTCTACTTCTTTTTGCAGTTCTTTGAGTACATTAGCATTCTCTACATTGGGTTTAGATAGCTCTGCTGATGCAAAAATATGCGGATAATCTCGTCGAAAGGCCTCCATATCAAACATCAACACGGAATCAGCACCCTCCGTGTAATACCAATAGTCGGATAGAATCTCGTCGGTATAGGAACGAATGATAGAGTCTTGAATCGCATCGAAGCACGGCCCGTCGCATCGTTCATAATAGGCGTAATCGGAATCGTGAGCCATAGCGACCAAATCATCAAAACTCATCGGAGCCCCTTTGGCTACCAACAATTCAGCTCGACGCTCGGCTGTGAGTTCTCTGTTGAAAAGAATGGCATTTAACTCATGGCTGAAATCTATCAATGTTTGCAAACGATGTCCTTTGAATGGAGGTATTGTTGCAGGTGCTATTTCTCCCTGAAATACTGTTTCCTGTGTTGTGTCCGCCTTTATCTCATCGGAAGGGTTATGCTCTCCCGAAAGAAGTGCATAACCCATAAACGATGCGACACCCACTATCAATAGCGTAATGATTATCTTTTTCATAGACTGATTAATATGAGGTATATTCTCTCAAACGACTATTGATAAAGGTGTACTTTGTGCCACTCAACCAACCACTACTAAATGTAAGAGTAATAACCTCTCCATCTTGTGACACATAACGGCTAATACGGCCTTCGCCCTCGTGTATGGTTTGTATCATTTCAACAGTCATCCCCAGTTTAACCTGTCGGTTGATAACGGCGGTGCCATAAGATTGCCCAAATTTTCGAATACAGTAATTTCGCACCCATCTTTCCGCTTTTGCTATGGCTGCTTGTTCTTGGTGCTTCTTGTTATCAATATCGCAAATTTCAAAGTCTGCACCCCATCTATTAAACCAGCAAATATATTTGTGCTCATATAGTTCGATAGGGAATTCGGCAGGATATGGGATGGCTATCTTCGGTTTATGCCTTATGAGCTTAATCTTACTTTCAATACTTCCTGTGCATTGTTTGCCGGTTTCAGCATCTTGATAACTTATGGTTATATGCTTTTCGGTATCCATGATTGCTGTTATATTACGAGCATATGGAGCACCACTCATTTCAAATGCAAGATCTCGTCCATTTAATAGTTGACATAATTTGTGTAACCCTCCTCGGTGTATTTCTTCTTCCTCATGGGATAGCCAAATCATGCAGAAGTTGTCCTTTTTGATTTTGGATGTCAGATGTTCCTCGAACATTTTCAAGCACTTTGCATCATAGAGCTCTTGTTGTCGCTTTTGCTCTGCCTCTTGTTCGGCTAAATATGCTTGGTATTTAGTCGGCGACGTTCCGGCAACCCATTCACCTGCCTCTACTTGTCCATTCGCATAAGTCATTGAACCTTGACCGTGAGGTTTTCCATATTTTAGATTTCCGAGATATTGATTCCCTTCATTGTCACGAATGATTTTATCCACACTGCCTGTTAGGCTAGTCAAAGTGCCCGTAAATGTGCAACCTGCGGGAATGACCCAATGATATCCATCCCCCTTGATTGTTGTGTCTGATGCGTATTTGTAATCACCTATGTAGCACTTGTTGTTTGCAAAATTTCCTTTGAATATATCCCCATTGGGGTATTTCATCACGCCCTTGTCAAACTCCTTTTTTAGGAGTTTACCTGTGTAGATATGCCCTTCCGAGGATGTCAGCGGGTTGCTATATTCGCCTGATTCGGGTACGCCAAGGGCGAAATCACCTCGAAACTGCGTATTGGCGGGATATGTCCATTGCATATTATTGATTTGAAGTGTGCCTTTGGCAACAAAAGTGTATGTGCCTCGCTGGGGATAATTGTTATTACAAGAGCCTTCAAAAGTATCGCCATTAGCAAATTGCCAAATGCCGTAAACAAACACATTTGTGCGCCATTCGCCGTCCATTCTGTCCCCATTCACGCAGTTTTTTACGCCTTTCCCGTGGGGTACTCGTTTCATTGTCGGGTGAGTCTTTTTTTTGATATACTCTCCGACATATTTGTCGCCATTCGCATATTTTATCGTTCCTTTCCCATCAACTTGGACAGAGGTTGCCATTTGAGTGAGCGTGTGGCTTATTGGGGACTGCTGTGATTGCGAAAAAGATGTTGATATTATGCCCGCAACAAATACCAATACAACTACAAATTTCTTCATAATCATAAAGTTTTACGCCAGACAGAGGCAGATGAAATAGAACCGTTGATATTCTTTGACTTTGCTGTGCCTATTTTCTCGATATGCAAACTTTGTCGATGATTGCCGAGGTATTTACCTATCGCATTTGTAATTTTTTGATTACGATACGGCATTTCTCCATATTCGGCATAGACCTCCAACATCCGTTCATACTCATTTGGGAAATGAGTCGGAAAGAGCATTGTAAAGTCATGCGAGGTAAACTCGCGAGAAGGGAATGCGTTACGAATAAATCTGAGCAATGTTTCATTGCCAATCTCGCCCATAATGGTATAGGCCGTGGTCCTTTTGGGGTGGTTTGTTGCCATAGTAATATGATTTTGGTTTAACATTATCCCTTTCGTTCTTCTACGCGTGTTGTGGTGTATCCGCAGTGCTTACACCTCTGAATAACCTTTATGTTATTGTAATGGACTTGATAGAGTTTGCCTTGATCATCTTTCTCCATTTTTGTTTTCGAGCACCCGAGATATTGTTCATCAATAGTGTGCATAGCCCAAAGTTTACCACACTTTTTGCATCGACCAGAAAAAATCCATTTTAATATCATTATTGGAATTGCGACAATTGCCACAACGATGATGATAAAAATAGCGACAGCAGTATCATCATTACTTGTTTGAGGTGCCTTTGCAGGCTCTGTCTTATCAATATCCTTATTCTTGGTTGGAGTAGAAGGTGCGGTTGATTCTGTTTGAGATTCGGCATTTGGGATTGTCGTTTCAATTTTATGCACAACAGCATCGTGCATATCGTCTTGGCTTTTTAGTGTACTCTCATCTGAATACCTTTCATTGAGGACACCGTCTGCTATTGATGTAGGTTGTTCTTGTTCAACAATAATAACTAACTCCTCTTGGTCTGTTTCGGCCTTATTCTTTAATTTCTTTTCTTGTCGTTCTGCTCTTCTAACCAATCTTTCAGTTTTGCGTTTTTCTTTATTGGCCTTCCTTTCGTCGGGTGAAGTTTGAGCGTATGAGTCTATTTCACATAAACAGAGCAATGAAATGATGATTAAAAACCTCTTCATAGCAACATTTGTTTTTGTTGCCACTCTGCTCCTGTATGGCGGGGTTACCTAAAAAGAAAGTGTGGAGCAGTCCCGTTTATTTAGTGGTAGGCTCTGACAAAACCCGAAACGAATAAACGATTACAAGACCCCACACCTGTATATGATATGGCGTATAATCGCATACCTATACAGATGATGAGTGTCGTCGTTATCCTCGTTTCTGGAAAACTGTCAGATTTTACCACTAAGGATAAAAGCGAAAACACTTTCATCAATTATGTAATGCCGAGGGCATCACGCCTCACGACACCACAAAGTTATAAAAGTTTTTCGCAATTGACAACACTCTTTTGGGGTCTTGTTCAGCAATAATATCAATATCTTCATTGATAACCCACTACGAATCGGGCTATAAAACAATCAGAGTCGAGGTCTTGCAACCTCGACTCTGACTATAAAAACACTTGAAACTAATCCTTGAAAGTTACACCGTGCTTCTTGCAGATGTGAAAGAATGTTTCAATTCCGATTCTATCACAACTCCTACAACATCGGGAAAACTGTTCATCGCATTCTCTTGAATCATATCCGTCATACCAAGTACTAACACGCTGAAACAAACTACGACCTACATCAGGCCCATATTCATTCGCCAGTGCACAACCGATACGATACCAATCATTGTAATCAGCTGTAATATCAATCTTGCCAGCACTAATTTTCCGTATTAGGCATTTGACTTTGTCGTTAATGTCCTGCTGTTTGTCGGAATCACGAATATGCGCGGTTCTATGTTTTGATGCTCGAATTTTGGTATAAGCGACGGCTTTGGGATTGAAAAACGGATAATCGTCGTAACTTGCACCTCGTAATCTTGCCACATCACTACAACTGGTATCGGCTTGTAGTCTTGCATACTCTTTGAGTTCATAAACCAATGCTTCGAACTGTTGCTTGTGCTGCTCTGGGTATGCGATACGAAAAATTAGGAATAATCCATTTCCGCTTACAGACATTCCTGCATACACAAGGCTGTCGAAGAGTTTTGCAACTTGTGATTTTACCTTAAACCAATCCTTGCCATAGTATTGCTGATTTTGTTCGTGGTCAATATCAATACAGATATAGCCACTATGCTCAATCAAGCCCTTACTCTTGCGAATCGAGAATAAACCACTTGGGGTGATACACGGTAACCCCATTTTGATTTGCAATCGTTTCTTCTCGGTGCGAGTTTTGCGTAGTTGTATCACCTCTTCCTTGTGTGGATTTGATAATAACCATTCAAATAACTTTACACTTCGACAAGGTTCTGTCGAATAGTAGTTCTTAAATAGAGATACCTCTACATCAGCGAGAGTGAATCTTTCGCCGCCTTTTGGTTGACTTTTCATATCTCCATATTTTTCTTTTTTTCTTTGTTTGATTTGTTTTCATATTAGCGGGGTTTTTGTGATTGTTTAACCTATTCACCATCAATTGCTTCTAATTCTTTCAAAATGTTTGGCGCGGATTTCTTGGGCCTCCCTCCGCGTTTCCCTGCTGACGCTCCTTTAACTCCGTGCTTTGCACCCAAATACCCATTACGACGCTTGCGTTCATTGGCGTCAATTTGTGGCTTTGCCTGAATAAAGATAATTTCAGCATTATTCGATAGATTCTGTGGCTCCTCACCATAAAATGCGTATCGAAATATAGCATCGTAAGCCTCTATCTGATAACATTTGGGGATTCTTTTAATCGCCCTAAACATTGTTTCATAGAAAATTACACCCTCTCTTGCGGGAATTTCTGCACTTTGTTCCATCTCTGCTTTAATTTCAGTTTTTTTCATTTCCTCAACTTTTACTAATCCAACATAACCTTCGCCATCATATTTGGCTTTGAAATTTTTCATATCACTCATAGTGTTATCTTATTAAAGTTTTAAGTTTTTGTTCTGTTTCTTGCTCGATGGTGGGTGTTGCGTGGCACTGCATCCAGCCGAGAATCTCTTCGCGATTGAAATAGAGTTTGCGCCCACCGTGTTCGGGCTTATGGAACGGAATCTTCCGTTCGCTGGTGTATTTGTAGATGGTCGCTTCGCTGTAACCCGTTAGTCGGGCTACGGCTTTGACATCCATCATCACCTCCGATGGTGGAGGAATCGGCTCTTTCAATTGTCCGATAATTCGGTCAATGCCGAGTAACTTTTTCAGGTCGCCCACCGTTAGCATTGCTATGGGCGTGTCGTCTGTTATATTCTTTTCCATAAGCACATGTTTTGCTTTGTTAATAAAAGTTTCTAACTATATGTATAATGAGAAAATAAACAGATTTCGGAAAAATAAATTTGCCCCAAAATCGCTTGATTTTTTGGGGCAAAATGGGGAAGTTGTTAAAAAATCTTACCAACTTATCTGTTTTGAACAAGAGCGCAAATCGCCACTATGATTTCGTCGTGAACCTTCCGATTGAGGGTGCCATTTTGGGCGGTCATATACTTTTTGATACATTGTGCGATGCCATTAATAGTGTTATACGAAATGTCGGCGATTGATTTTTTTAACCACTTCAAAGATACACGAGGGTATAGATGTTGGGCATATATCACATAAAACCATTTGCGAACATCTATTTTGGGATGTCGTGCTAATGTTGTACTTTTATATATTGTCTTTTTGGTGTTAGCAATACTAATCTCGGATGATGGATATCGCGGATCTTCGGTTGCTCGATTCTGCTCATTTATAGCATTGCAAATAATAGATAATGCATCCTTCTCCGTAGGGAACATTTTGATGAAGTCTTTATAAGGCATTGGATAAAACGTTTTTTTCATAATTTTCTCCTCCTATAACACTTTTGCAGCTTCGTTAATCGTCTGATTATCGAAACTATCGAGATAAACATTTGTGGTTTTCATATCGGCGTGGCCGAGCATCTGCGAAATTATCTCTCGCGGAATATGATTTTGTTGCAGGGTCATCGCCATTGTGTGGCGAGATACATAACTCGTCAGATGATAGTCAATATCAAGCTCGACTGCCAATTTTTCGAGATATTGTCGATATTTGCTGTATCGACTGCGAATGTGATTGTAGAGTTGTTCGCCCACATATCCGCTGCGAGTAATAATCGGTAACAGATAGTCATCAACGGTTGGCGACCCTGCTTGCAATTCGTCTATTAGTTGTCGAATCTCATCCGAAATCTTGATAGAAATCGGACGCGTATTCTTTTGGTTGCGAATCTTCTGTCGCTTATAGACGATGTAATCACCATCGCCAAGGTGCTTGATGTTGGCAGAGGATAGTTGTGCTATATCGGTAAAGGACATCCCGTACAGATAGTAAGATAGCAGAAACAGTTTGCGGGCATATTCGCATTGCGGGGTTTGCGCTCGGCAACTCTTTATGCGTTGTAGGTCTTCGGCGGGCAGATATCGTTTTTCGGTCACCTCGCCCAATTGGGCAACTTCAAAACCGCCCTTACCAAATGGATAGGTTGCTACGGAGCCAACCCCTTCGGCATTGGCAAGGTTAAGTATTGCTCGCAGAGCCTTGAAATAGAAACGACGAGTGTTGCCACTGCAATCTCGCTTCTGTAAAAAGAGGTCAAAACCTCGCACATATCGCAGGTCAATATCCGAGAATAATCGCTGACTTAACTTTTTGTCATACTTTTTCAGCATATCGAGTGTCTGCTGGTAGGTCCTCGCATTGCCAATATGTCCAGTGGCTCGTAGATTCTCGATGTGATTCTGATAATATGGCAAAAACTTTCCCTGTTTGGATTGATTGAGAAAAGTCTCCTCGAATTGATTCAGCGACCAGTCCACACCCTCCATTTCGAATCGTTTGATAATCTCACGCGCTCGAACTTTGTATTTCGATAACAGCGCATTATCGACTTCGCGCTGTTTGTTCTCCGCTTTTTGTGTTGCTCCTTTTAGGTTGCGACGAATGATAAATTGTTCGTTTATCTCGTCCCAATGTTCGGGCGCGACATAGAGGTTGAGGGCGATGTATTTGCGCCTTTTCTCCTTTGTTATGCATAACCTGATGACGTAAAGACCATCATTTGTCGCTCTGTCGTGGCGACGAGGAAATCGTATAGAATATGCCATTCTAATTGCTCATTAAAGTTTAGTAAATAACTATTGATGCCATAGAGTTACTACGAGCAGACAGGAAACTTACAATAGAATGGCAATCACTACTTTAAGCGCTTATCGCATCCCGGGATTCACTGATTGTTTGATGCGATGACCTTGTTCTGCTCTTGTAATGTAGTAATGCAAAAGTAATATGAGATTGAAGCGAATCCAAGAAAATTTGCAAGAAAAATAATAATAAGGCCTTAATAAAGATAATAAATTTAATTTACTCATTCACAATTAATTAGTTGCTTGTTTGAGGTTGAATAAGGTTTGTTATCTGGATATGATAATCAATCATTAACTTTACATATACATTTAATTACTTAATACAATGGTGGAACACAAATGGAACACGCTAAATCGAAATACATTCAAATAAATCCAAGTTGTAACACTCTGTACATCAGTTAAATATACTAAAATAAAGTTAATTACACAAATATCTAAAAATGAATTTTAATTCTGGGGGGCGTGTTGTCGCTGGTTCGAATCCAGTCATCCCGACTAACCGAAAGAGCCTGTCTAACAATAAAAAAATGTTAGGCAGGTCTTTTTTTGTTTGAGCA
>CAZQMC010000004.1:0-45726 GCA_964594305.1 uncultured Alistipes sp.
CCCACAAGGCAGATTTGGTGAAAAATCACGAAAAAGTGATAAAGTCAGGAAAAGTATTGTCACAAGGCCCGATATGCGTATATTTGCACTCTCGCCATTTAATGCGCGTGATAGGTTCTTTGGTGGTTGAGAGTTAGCCGTTTATGCCTTTTTTGCCGCAGCCTTTGCATCGATGGACAGGGTCTCGATTTTGACCTTTTTGTATATATTTTGAGAATAAAACGGTAAAACGGAAAAACTTTTTTTGTTTTTAAGTTTTCCGTTCTTATATTTGCCGTCGATATAATGGATAAAAGTATGACTCAACGCGAAAAGGTTATAGAGCACGTGGCAACAATGATTCGGAGTTTGGGTGTCAAGTCGGTCCGTATGGACGATGTGGCAAACGGACTTGCGATGTCGAAACGTACTCTGTATGAGATGTTTGGCGATAAAGAGGAGATGCTCTACGAGA
Organism: uncultured Alistipes sp.; assembly: GCA_964594305.1. Taxonomy (GTDB): domain Bacteria; phylum Bacteroidota; class Bacteroidia; order Bacteroidales; family Rikenellaceae; genus Alistipes. The sequence continues at coordinate 455 of CAZQMC010000004.1, forward strand.
GCCTCTGCTTTATGATGGACGAACACTCTAAAAAATTGACAACTCTCGCAAGCAGGTGTGAAAGTATGCTCGAAATATTATTGATGAGCGTCAGGGAACTCTGCAAGAGCGGTGTGTCGAGCGATTTGGAGTGTCGTTTGGTTGCCAACCTCAAAAAATTCTATCCTGCGATATTTGAGCGTGTGCAGCGTTACCACGCCGAGCAGGGCTTGGCGAATTTGCGATACGCATTGGATAAGTGTCGTGCCGAGGGCTATCTCGACGATAATGCCGATATAGAACTTATGGCGCAACTGTTTTTAACCAATATGGGTATTGTGATGAGCGGTACTAATATATCATTGCCCGAGGGTGTGAGCAGGGAAAAGGCATTTAGTGTGCTTGTAATCAATTTTCTGCGAGGTCTGGCTTCGGTTGAGGGCCTGCGTAAGATTGATGAAATCCTGGCACGTGAGCGAGGCTTGACATCGTAAAGTTTAGAGTGAAAATAATATAAACAGTAATAAAAGTAATATCTATGAAACTGAAAAATCTCTTTTATGCGCTGGTTGTGCTTATGAGCATAGCGGCGGTGCCGGTGATGGCACAGGAGAATTCAGAGCCGGTGGCTACGCAGTCGGAACCTATGGTTTTGACTTTGGAGCAGGCTTTGGAGATTGCATTGAGCGAGAACCCTACGGTTCAGATTGCAGACAAGACTATTGAAGTGAAGAAGTACGCCAAGAAGGGTACTTATGCGTCGTTGTGGCCCGAGATTTCGGCCTCGGCTACTTATCAGCGTTATATTGAAAAACCGGCATTCCATATTGGTGGTCAGACCATCAGGATTGGTACTGCGAATAACCTTTCAGGTGGTTTCTCGGCTGCTATGCCTGTTGTGAATGCACAGTTGTGGAAGTCACTAAAGCTATCTGCGATGGATGTGGAGTTGGCTGTTGAGCAGGCTCGTGGTTCGCGTGTGGATATGATTGAGCAGGTATCAAAGGCCTTCTATCAGGTATTGCTGGCGAAGGACTCTTATGATGTCTATAAGCGAGTATATGACAATGCTGTTGAGAATCATAAGATTGTCGAGAAGCGCTATTCGGTAGGTCAGGTGTCGGAGTATGATTTCATTCGCTCGCAGGTGTCGGTTGCAAATGCCGAGCCTAATGTGTTCAATGCCGAGAACTCTATCGTGTTGGCTTTGTGGCAGTTGAAGGCTCTGCTTGGTATGGACTTGAATGTTGATATCGACTGTGCAGGTCGCTTGGCTGATTATGAGTCGGCACTCACAACCCAGATTGAAATGGGCGATTTGACCAATAACAGCACTATGCAGCAGTTGGATATTCAGGAGCGTATGTTGGAGCAGGCATTGAAGGTTAAGCGTGCGGCTAACATCCCTACATTGTCGGCATCAATTAACTATATGTATAATGCTATGGATGAGTCGATGCGAATTTTCCACTATAATTGGATGTCATCATCGACAGCTTTATTCAGCATAAATATCCCCATCTTCTCGGGAGGTAAGCGTCGTGCCGAAATCAAGCAGGCGAAGTTGGATTTGGCAAATATCGAGTTGCAGCGAGAGAATGCCGAGCGTCAGTTGCACACCGCTTTGATTTCGTATTACAGCAATATGCAGACCAACGTGAAGCAGTATCACGCCTCATCGCAGACCATTTCGCAGGCAAAGCGTGGATACGATATCGCCGTTAAGCGATATGAAGTGGGTGGTGGTACGCTGGTCGATATCGACAACTCGCAGTTGGCTTATACACAGGCCGAGTTGTCGCGTTCGGCTGCCATTTACGACTACCTCGTAAATCTTGCCTCGATGGATAAGATTGTGGGTAACACCTACACAAAGACAGAAACGAAGAAAAACTAAAAAACAGAAAGAGATATGAAAATGAATGTAATTATCAAAGGACTCCTCGTTGGAGGTGTTTGCATTGCAAGTGTGGCGTGTGGCTCGAAGAAGAGCGCCGAGCCTGTTGCTCCGGTAGAGGTGGCGAAGCCCAAGGTTACTACCGAGATTGTGAATGTTCAAGATGTTGTTATGACCACAACCTTTACGGGTAATGTGGAGGGTTATGCTGTGAATAATATCACTCCGCAGCAGCCTCGTCGTATCTCACGTCTGTTGGTTGATGTGGGTGACAGAGTATATGCCGGTCAGAAGGTAGCCGAGTTGGACGCTTCGGCTTTGGCGCAGGCAAAGGCTCAATATGAGAATAATAAGGCTAACTTCGAGCGTGTCGATGAACTCTATCGTTTTGGTGGCGAGTCAAAGGCTAATTGGGAGTCTATGCAGACCGCTTACGAGGTGTCGAAACTCGCTTACGAGAACCTCTTGGAGAATACCACACTTGTTTCGCCTATCTCGGGTTATGTTACAGCCCGCAACTATGACAATGGCGATATGGTAGGCGGTATGCCCATCTTCGTTGTTCAGCAGATTAACCCTGTGAAGGTGACTATTAGCGTGTCGGAGTCACTCTACTCATATATAAAGAAGGGTATGGCCGTAGAAGTTGAGTTGGACGCTCTGCCCGAGAAGAAGTTCCAGGGTAAGGTCTCTCGCATCACTCCGCTTATCGATGCCGCTACCCGTACTTTCGATGTCGAGGTTTCGGTTGCCAATGGTCAGGAGTTGATTAAGCCGGGTATGTATGCTCGCGTGGTGATGAACTATGGCTCACGCAAGAATGTTGTTGTTCCCGATGTGTCGGTTGTTAAGCAGTTGGGCTCGGGCGACCGTTACATCTATGTATATCAGGCCGATGGTACCGTTAAGTTCCAGCCGGTTGAGTTGGGCCGTCGTATGGGTGCCGAGTATGAGATTTTGAGCGGTATCGCCGACGGTGACGAGGTTGTAACCTCTGGTCAGGTGGCTTTGAAGAATGGTAGCGCCGTAGAGCGTGTAAATGAGTAGGTTTAAGGTTTGATTTTTAAGCGATTTATACGATGAATATATATAAGACATCGGTCAATAACCCCATTACCACCATCATATTGTTTGTGGCAATTATGATTTTTGGTGGTGTGTCGCTCTCGCGTCTGGGTATCGACCTTTTCCCCGATATCGAGTCGAATGCCATGATGGTAATGACGGCTTACCCGGGTGCGAGTGCCGAGGATATCGAGAATAACGTTACTCGCCCTGTTGAGAATGTGTTGAATGGTGTGGACCACCTGAAAGATATCACATCACAGTCGAAGGAGAATATCTCTATCGTTGCGTTGGAGTTTGAGTATGGCTACGATTTGGATATCTTGGCCAATGATGTGCGAGATAAGTTGGATATGCTTTCGACGCTTCCCGACGGAACAAATACTCCTATTATCTTTAAGTTCTCGTCTGATATGATTCCCGTCTTGATGGTGGGTGTGACAGCCAAGGAGAGTATGCCGGGCTTGTACAAGATATTGGACGACCAAGTTGTTACGCCGCTGGCGCGTGTGAGTGGTGTGGGTACTGTCTCGATTGCCGGTATTCCCGAGCGTGAGGTACAGGTATATTGCGACCCCAATAAGTTGGAGGCCTATGGCCTTACTATCGAGCAGATTTCTTCGGCTATTGCCGCTGCCAACCGTAATACCCCTGCCGGCTCGTTCGACGTGGGCTCTAACGCCTATTCGTTGCGTGTGGACCACGAGTTCGATGACCCCAGCGAGATGTTGAGCCTTGTTGTCGGCTATCGCAATGGTGCGCCCATTATGTTGAGTGATGTAGCCATCATCAACGATACTATGCAGGAGCGTATTCAGGAGGCTTACAACAATGGCGAGCAGGGTGGTATGATTATCATTCAGAAGAGGTCGGGTGCGAACTCTGTGGAGATTGCCGAGAATGTGAAGAAGTATCTTGCCGAGTTGCAGCAGACACTGCCTTCGGATGTCAAACTCTTTACGATTATGGACACCTCGGATAATATTATCTCGACGGTGAACTCTCTGCGTGATACCATCATTACAACCTTTATGTTGGTGATGTTGGTTGTGTTCCTCTTCTTGGGCCGTTGGCGTGCGACTATCGTCGTTGTGCTTACCATTCCTATCTCATTGTTGGCTGCCATCATCTATATTTTGGCGGTGGGTGAGACCTTGAATATTATCACAATGTCGTCGCTCTCTATCGCTATCGGTATGGTTGTGGATAATGCTATCGTGGTGTTGGAGAATATTACGACACACATCGACCGTGGTGCCAAACCCAAGCAGGCGGCTATCTTCGCTACCAAGGAGGTGGGTATCTCGGTTATGGGTGGTACGCTTACCACTATCGCCGTGTTCCTGCCCTTGACTATGGTGACAGGTATGGCGGGTGTATTGTTCAACTCGATGGGTTGGATGGTGACTATCACCCTTACCATTTCGACTTTGGCCGCTGTAACCTTTACTCCGGTGCTTTGCTCACTTATGATGAAGCAGAACCCCAAGAAGGCGTGGTTCCAGGGTAAGATTGATGCCGTTATGGAGAAGTTCAACAACTTCTACGGCGGTATTTTGGGCTGGTGCGTTACTCACCGTAAGACGGTTATCCTTGGCTCTATCGTTATGTTCTTTGCAGTTATGGGCTTGTTGGGCCCCGCTTTGAAGTCGGAGTTCTTCCCCGTACAGGATAGTGCTACTATGTCGGCCGAGATTCAGTTGCCGGCAGGTACTCGTCAGGAGATTACCACCGAGTTGGCGCAGGAGTTGGTTAAGCGTATCCGCGAGGCTTACCCCAAAGAGATTGAGATGGTCAATTTCCGTGCCGGTCAGGCCGATACCGATAACACTTTCGCATCACTCAGCACCAACGGTACACACGTTATCTCGATGAATATGCGATTGGTGAAGAAGACCGAGCGTGAGTTGGGCCTCAGCGAGATTGGTGACGGTGTTCGTCGTATTATGGACGAGTACTCTATTATCCGCAAATACAAAGTTTCCGAGGGTGGTGGCAGTATGGCAGGTAAATCGACCGTCGATATCGAGATTTATGGTTACGATTTCGATACTTCGGACGCTTTGGCCGAGCAGGTAGCCCAGATGTTTAGAAATATGGAGGGCTGTACCGAGGTTACCATCTCGCGTGATGAATATACTCCCGAGTACCACGTCGATTTCGATTTGGAGAAGTTGGCTCGCAGTGGTCTTGATGTGACAACCGCCTCGATGTATCTGCGTAACCGTATCAATGGTTCGGTGACATCGTACTATCGTGAGGACGGTGATGAGTATGATATTCGTGTGCGTTACGACCGTAAGTTCCGTGAGTCTATCGATGATATCGAGAATATCACCATCTATAACCAGATGGGACAGGGTGTCAAGGTGCGTGATATCGGCGTAGTGAAGGAGGCCTCTACACCTCCGACCATTACCCGTAAGAATCGTGAGCGTTATGTCACCGTATCGGGTGTTGTAGGTTCGGGATATGCTTTGTCGGAGTTGGTCGAGCAGGCCAAGGCCGGTTTGAAGGAGATTACTATGCCGGCAGGCTTTATGTGGCAGATTGGCGGTACTTACGAGGACCAGCAGGATACCTTCGGCGATTTGTTCCTGTTGATGGCTTTGATGGTCATTCTGGTATTCGTGATTATGGCGTCGCAGTTTGAGTCATTGACCTATCCGTTTGTGATTATGTTCTCAATGCCGTTTGCTGTGGTGGGTGTCATCATTGGTTTGGCCATTACGGGTACACCTATGAACATTATGGCGTTGCTGGGTATCTTGATGCTTATCGGTATTGTGGTGAATAACGGTATCGTGTTGGTCGATTATACTATCCTTTGCCGCGAGCGCGGTCAGAGCGTCATCGATGCTGTCGTGACAGCAGGCCGCAGCCGTTTGCGTCCTATCCTTATGACTACCTTGACCACGGTGTTGGGTATGATTCCTATGGCTGTTGGTAACGGTGTCGGTTCCGAGATGTGGAACTCACTAGGTATGTCGGTGGCTTGGGGATTGTCATTCTCGACACTTATTACCTTGATTCTTATCCCGACTTTGTACGCTGCATTTGCTTATCGTGGCGAGAAGCGTCAGGCGAAGAAGGCGTTGAAGGAGCAAAACAACTAAAAACGAAAAGATTATGAAAGCGATATTTCTCTCTTGTAACCAGTCGATGTACGACGCGGTTATGGATATAATGGACGAGTTGCAGGTGCGAGGCTTTACCGGCTGGGAGGAACTTATGGGGCGTGGCTCAAACGATGGCGAGCCTCATTTGGGCAACCACGCGTGGCCTGCGATGAACTCTGCGCTTATCTCGGTTATGGAGGACGATAAGGCTGCGGCTTTCCTCGCTGCGTTGAAGACGCTCGATGAGAATAACTTGCAGCAGGGCCTTCGAGCCTTTGCTTGGGAGGTTAGCGACGCTATATAGGCGATAGGTTTAATCCCTTAATATTGCAGAAAACTCCGCTCGACTTTGGTGTCGGGCGGAGTTTTTGTTTTGTTGTAGAGCCTTATTTTTAGGTGCGGAATCTTATCTTTAACTGCGATATTCAAAATCGCTACAACCTACCGAGGTATCTACTCCATCTCGTGTCTGACGGACATTGCAAACAGACCCATTCCAAAAACGGCAGTTGGTGCAACAAATGCCCTTACTGTTATCGATGGCGGGCGTGTCTGAACCTTGCGCCATTTTGTGCATAAGAGGAGCATAATACATTGCTGCAATCAATACAACCACGATGAGCATAACGATAGATACAGCCGCAGCAAACATCAGCATAATTGCTGTGGATAGTATCAATAGCGGCAGGATTTTGAACATCTGCGGGGTGTTCTTCGCAGTGTCATAAATCCAATATATCACTCCGGCAGCAATGCCGATAATGGTGATTGTCCAATTTCCTTTGGTCTCTATGCCCAACTGCATTGCCACAACGGTAGCGATAATGGCGGCAACCATCATAACCACTACGGCGGCAAGTGCCGAGCGCCACGAGAAGCGTAGTTTCGCCTCCTTCAATACGGCTTTATTTACATTCAGGCATAGTGCTATGTTGGCAACCGCGAGGGCAATGAATACTACGGCAAACAGCAGACCCAATCCCAACTCGGATAATTTATTGAACAAAAGTATGTCGAAAGGCGAAGCGGAGCCGTCACCCAAGAGTATGATGCCACCCACAAGCATCGCTATTTCGAGCAACATTACAAATGTCGAGAAATATGCCATAGATGATGTCTCCCGCACATCATCCTCGGTTAGATTCTCCCCTTTGTTGAAACTTATCATCACAAAGGCGAGGAATCCCACCACGGCCAACGGCAAAAGCATCAGCCAAATCAGGCGTTTGTCTTTGGGGCTGCTCTCCCATTTATAGAGCAACGACTTCTCGTATGAGGTGCGCTTCTCCGAGGGAATTTCGTCTATTATGGAGATATATTTGGGAGTTGCAAGGTAGAGTTTGCTACTCTCGATGATATACTCGTCACCGGCATCGTGGAACGAGATGTATCGTCCAGCCTTCTTCTCCAACTCCCAGAAGCGGCCCTTCTCTATGTCGATGGTGAAATTGTCGTCGGTGTAACTCACTCCGTTGGCCTCTAATCCGGCCTTTACCTCTTGTTTTGACTTCTCGCTCATCGTAGCCTTCATATGTGATGTCGCAACATAGAAATAGTTGCGGCTGTCACCTATAAATGCAAACAGCAAAAGCCACCCAAGAGCGACAAGTGTGGCGATTAAGTAGTATTTCTTCATAATGGTTTTGGTTTATTAGGTTTTACTTCTGTCGGAAATATATCTGGATAGGCACACCCGAGAAATCCCACTGTTCACGCATCTTATTCTCCAAGTAGCGACGATACGACTCCTTGATGTACTGCGGCAGATTTACAAAAAATGCAAACTGTGGCGTAGGTGTCGGGAGTTGTGTGGCGTACTTGATACGGATATATTTACCCTTGGTCGATGCGGGAGGGTAGTCCTCGATGATGGGCAGGATATAGTCGTTCAACTCCGAAGTGGGGATACGACGCTTGCGCGAATTATAGACGCGTATAGCCTGCTGCAACACCTCCAAGATGCGCTGCTTGTTCAATACCGAAGTGAAGATGATGGGTATGTCGTTGAACGGAGCCAACTTCTTCTCCAAAAACTCCTTCCACTCCTTCATCGTATTCGAATCCTTCTCGATAAGGTCCCACTTATTTACCACGATGACATAACCCTTGCGGTTGCGGACAATCAGGTTGTGGATATTCAAATCCTGCGACTCCAAGCCCTGCTGTGCGTCGAGCATCAAGATACATACATCGGAGTTCTCGATAGCACGAATTGAGCGCATAACCGAGTAAAACTCCAAGTCCTCCATCTCCTTGCCCTTCTTGCGCATACCGGCCGTATCGACCAGGTAGAAGTCCATATCATACTTGTTGTAGCGTGTATGGATAGAGTCGCGTGTGGTGCCGGCGATATTGGTCACGATATTGCGCTCCTGTCCCAAAAGGGCGTTTGTCAGCGACGATTTACCCACATTTGGGCGACCTACGATGGTGATGCGGGGCAAATCCTCCAACTCCTCGGCTTTGGTATCCTCGGGCAACTGGCGCAATATCTCGTCCATCAAATCGCCTGTGCCGCTACCCGACATCGACGATATGCAGAATATATCGCCCAAGCCCAGCGAGTAAAACTCGTGAGATTGGTATATGAGGTCGTAGTTATCGACCTTGTTGCAAACGACCAACACCTTCTTGCCCGAGCGACGCAATACGTCGGCCATCATCATATCCAAATCGGTGATGCCGGTCTTGACCTCAACCATAAAGAGTATAAGGTCGGCCTCCTCGATGGCCAACATCACCTGACGGCGAATATCGTCCTCGAAGATGTCATCTGTATTTACGGCATAACCGCCTGTGTCGATAATCGAAAACTCCTTGCCGTTCCAATCGGTTTTGCCGTAGTGACGGTCACGTGTTGTACCGGCCGTTTCATCTACAATTGCCTGACGGTGTCCTACCAAACGATTAAAGAGAGTCGATTTACCCACATTGGGGCGACCTACTATTGCTACTAAACTCATATCGTGTTAAAAGTTAATTATTTCGCTCCTAATATTTTCGCCTGCAAAGATAATACTTTTCGCCGAATACTCCAAAGTTTGTTACTTTGTAAAAAAGTACCTATATTTGAAAGATGAATGAACCGATGAAATTCAAAATAGAGCGAGCAGATGCGCCTGATTGCAATCTCAGGCCCGAGAGGCGTTTTGTGAGATTGATACGCCGAGTGTCGCTAACGATGGCTATGATATGTGTTGTGCTGTCGTTGCAAGCGCAGTCGCTCTCGTATCGTGATGCGGTGTGGCAGAACCCCAAGCCAAAGACCTCGGCCGAGATGGGCTTTATGGTCGGTGCGGGCTATATGTTCTCTTCACCACGCGTCGAGGAGGTTGCGCTCAATCCCAAGTTGGGCATCAGAGGCGCACTCGCTATGTCGCTCTGTTGGAGTGGAGGTTATGCTTTGCAGTTGGAGTTGGCCTACGCCTATAACAAGATTGAGGCTCAGCGAGGCAATGGTGCGGAGTATGATGTGAAGGCCGGCGTGATGGAAATCCCCATCATCTTCTCATATCGAGGTCTGTGGCCTATGCGTTTTAATGCGGGAGCCGTTTTGTCGGTGGCAGGCTCGGGGCGTTACGATTTGGCAACGGAGCGTATAGAGTTTGGCCGTCTGCGTCCTACGCTGGGTTATACGGCCGGCATAGGTGTAAATCTGACACGCAATCTGTTGCTCGATGCCCGCTATACGGGTAGTTTTGTCGATACGTCGAACTATTTTGAGGGCGATGTCTTTTCGATGCGTAGCCATTGGCTCACGTTGTCGATAGGGTATATGTTTTAGGTCATTAGTGGAGTGATTATGGCGGTTGAAGCGATAAATAAAGAGATATTGATAGAGGGTGTTGACCCTCGTGAGTTGTATGGTGCGCAAGATGCTTATATCGAGCAGATACGAGAACTCTCGCCCAAGGTAAAGATTGTGGCGCGAGGCTCGTCGCTCAAAGTGCTGGGTGCAAAGCGTGATGTGGAGTCCTTCGAGCGCAAGATTGGGGCTTTGGTAGAGTACTATGTAAAGTATGGCCATATCTCGTCGGAGGTTGTGTCACAAGCCTTCTCTACGGGATTGAGCGACTGCTCGGAGCCTGTGAGCGATAAGGATACCATCGTCTTTGGCAATAATGGCAACATCATACGCGCCCGCACAGTCAATCAGCGTCGTCTTGTCGAACTGTACGGCAAGAATGATTTGTTGTTTGCCGTAGGCCCTGCCGGTTCGGGTAAGACCTATACGGCTATTGCGCTGGCTGTAAGAGCCTTGAAGGAGCGCGAGGTGAGACGTGTCATATTGACTCGTCCGGCTGTCGAGGCGGGCGAGAAGTTGGGCTTTCTGCCCGGCGATATGAAGGAGAAGTTGGACCCATATTTGCAACCTCTGTATGATGCGCTGAACGATATGATTCCGGCGGCCAAGTTGCAAAAATATTTGGAGGACGGTACGGTGCAGATTGCGCCGCTGGCGTATATGCGAGGCCGTACGCTCGATAATGCCTTTGTGATTTTGGACGAGGCACAGAATACCACCCGCTCGCAGATAAAGATGTTTTTGACGCGTATGGGCCGTAATGCCAAGTTTATCGTTACGGGCGACGTGACACAGATAGACCTCCCACGCAAGAGCGATAGCGGTCTTACGCAGGCTATGAATACGCTGCGAGGCATAGAGGGTATAGGTATGGTCGAGTTCGACAAACGCGATATTGTGCGTCACCCGCTGGTGAAGTATATCGTCGAGGCCTTTGATAAGCGTGCCGCCGAGGAGCAACCTGCGGAGACTCCTGTGGTTAGGCTCCGCCGACCGCGAAAAGATGATAATGAGACAAAATAATAACTAAAAACAGAGAATTATGGATAAGAATTTAACGGCATTGAAGCCCACACTTGTTTGGAAGCATTTTTCGGAGATAGTGAATATCCCCCGTCCGTCGCATAGCGAGGAGCGTATCCGCCAATATCTGGTCGATTTCGCTGTGGCAAAGGGTATTGAGCATCAGGTCGATGATGCGGGCAATGTCTATATGCGTAAGGCTGCTACCGCAGGTATGGAGGATAGAAAGGGTATTGTTTTGCAGGCACACGTCGATATGGTTCCCCAGAAGAACAACGATAAGGTCTTTGATTTCGAGAATGACCCTATCGAGGCATATATCGATGGCGAGTGGGTTACTGCCAATGGTACTACGCTGGGTGCCGATAATGGTATAGGTATGGCGGCTATCTTGGCCGTTATGGAGGACGATACAATCGAGCACGGCCCTATCGAGGCACTCTTTACCGCTACCGAGGAGACAGGTATGGACGGCGCTTTTGGCTTGAAGGGCGGTCTTTTGCAGGGTGATATCCTGCTCAACCTCGACTCCGAGGAGGAGGGAGAGTTGTATGTCGGCTGCGCCGGAGGTACTGATGCCAATATCACTTTGCCTTATGAGGCGGAGGCTGCTCCGGCCGACTATAAGGCTCTGGAACTCTCTGTCAAGGGCTGTAAGGGTGGCCACTCGGGTATTCAGATTGTCTGCCAGCGTGCCAATGCCAATAAGTTGTTGTTCCGTCTGTTGCGTGCTTTGGAGGCGCAGATTGACGTGAAGATTGCTTCGGTTGATGGCGGTGGTTTGCGTAATGCCATTCCTCGTGAGTCGGTGGCCGTTGTTATGGTTAAGGCTGATGATGTCGCTACCGTAAAGAGTGTTGCAAAAGAGTTCGAGAAGATTTTTGTTGCCGAGTATGCCGGTGTCGAGGACTCTATCGCAGTTGCTGTGGCCGATGCTGTGGCCGAGAGCATTATGCCGGCCGATGTGGCCAAGCGTTTGGTGGCGGCTGTTGTGGCTTGCCCCGATGGCGTGGAGAAGATGTCGTTGGCGATGGAGGGCTTGGTGCAGACCTCGAATAACTTTGCACGCGTTGTGTCGGACGGTAAGTGTGTGAAGATGCAGACTTTGATGCGCTCGTCGGTGCGCTCCGAGAAGGAGGCTTTGGGTGATGCTATCAAGGCTGTGTTCGAGTTGGCCGGTGCCGAGGTTGAGTTGTCGGGTAGTTACGACGGCTGGAATCCCAATATGGAGTCGCCTATCTTGAAGGCTATGTTGGCCTCTTATGAGGCTCTGTATGGTAAGAAGCCTGCCGTTACGGCTATTCACGCCGGTTTGGAGTGCGGTATCATCGGTTCGAACTATCCTAATCTGGATATGATTTCGTTTGGCCCGACAATCTGCTATCCTCACTCTCCCGACGAGAAGGTTAATATCGCTTCGGTTGGCAAGTTCTACGATTTCTTATTGCATACATTGAAAAACGCCCCTAAAAAATAGAGACGTGCAGCAGAATGTAGATATATCGAAAAAGTGGTTTGTCATAGTCAATCCTGTGGCCGGCTTTGGTCGTGGATTGGAGGATTTGCCGCTGATTACCAAACTTATACGCGACAATAATATCCCCTATGAGTTGGTCTTCTCGCAGCATAAGCATCACGTGACAGAACTCACCGTCTCGGCCATAAATGAGGGCTATCGCCACATTATGGTTGTGGGTGGTGACGGCACGATGCACGAAGTTGTGAATGGCCTTTTCATTCAGCAGGTGGTGCCTTCCAATGAGGTTACTATGGCTGTGGTGCCTGTGGGTACGGGTAACGACTGGATTAGAATGTATGGCGTGCCACGCCACTATTCCGAGGTCATTCGTGCCATTCGTGAGGGCTATACCTTCCTGCAAGATGTGGGCGAGGTGCATTACGAGGAGTCGCATTATCGGCAGGTGCGCTATATGGCGAATGTTGCCGGCGCAGGCTTCGACCCCTCGGTGACGAAGATTTATGAGCACGACAAGGCCAAGGGCCGTCGAGGAAAACACCTCTACGCGCTGGGTTGTTTGCGTAGTTATTTGAAGTATCGTTCTACGGGCGTGAAGGTGTGGATTGATGGCGAGTTGGTGCATAAAAATCTGCTGTTCAGCCTCGCTGTGGGTATCTGTAAGTTCAATGGCGGCGGTGTTCAGCAGTTGCCCGAGGCTGTGGCCGATGACGGATTGTTCGATGTGACGCTTATCCGCCCGTTCCATTGGTGGCATCTGTTGTTCCGTATAAATCGTCTGTTTAATGGCGATATATATAGTATAGGTCACGTCAACCATCGCAAGGGTAGTCATATCCGCATAGAATCGACTCCCGAGATTATGGTCGAGGTCGATGGCGAGTTGCTTGGCGGAAGCCCGTTGGAGTTTAAGATACATCACCGCGCAGTGCGTGTCATCGTTACCAAGGAGTTCTTGCAGCAACCTGTGTCGGGTAGCGAGGAGTAACCGAACGACCGAGCGATAAATAATAAAGTGTGAAGGCCACTCGATTCTTTGGAATCAGGGTGGCCTTCGACTGTTGTCAGGAAAAAGGTAATAAAAGGTGTTGGTGCTTATGGTTTGAAAATCTAATTCTCTATGATATCCACCTCATCGACCTCTATCACCCAATTAAACAGGTCTGCTGCGCACTCTTTCTGGAATTGGGTAATTTGGGTGTTGGTATTTGTGTCGGCCTCAATCACCGCCTCCACAAACTGCTCGACAGAGGTGTAATAGTTATTCACCTTCTGTGCCAAACAACGATAGAAGTTGCGCTGCTCATCGTGAGTCAGACGGTCGGGTAGAATACCCTCGCTGACCAACTGTCGATAGGGGTATATGTGCCGCATATTGTGTGCGTCGGCGTTGAGTTCATCGACGATTGTCGTCACGACAAACATATCCACCGTATCATTCACCGCAGGCATCTGAATAAATGTCGTATATACGGGATATACCTCCTCAATCTCGGTTGCAACGCCGTCGGTGAAGACAATGAATTCGGGCTCTGTCAAATCTTCCAGATAGACCATGTCGCGATACTGACGCAGAGCCTCGCGCATCGCCTGCTTCTGCTTGTGATTCCATTGCTTCTGCTGTGAGCACCCCATCGTCATTAGGGCGAGGGAAAGCATAGTGAGTGATAGTAAAAGTTTTTTCATAAATGCTCTTTTTTTGAATTTATTTCGGTTGTAACCAGAGCAATCGCTATGCCAAAAATATCCTGCTCCGACCAAAAATATGGGTGGGCGATAAAATGGTCTCTGTGCCGTATTTTGAATGATGTATGCTGTTTTTTTTCTTGCGATATTTGGAAAAGCGGAAAACCTTCCATATATTTGCACTCACGATGGGGGATTAGCTCAGCTGGTTAGAGCGCTTGCATGGCATGCAAGAGGTCATCGGTTCGAATCCGATATTCTCCACAATGGGAACGACGACAGCGACTTTTTAGTCGCTGTTTTTTTTGTTGAAAGAGTTGTTCCAAAAATAAATTTTTTGCCCACCTCCTTCAACAAAATCCTCGCCGTTGCTCGGTCGTCGTTCCCGCTGTTGTTCTCGCCTTGCTCACCTTAAAGTATCGGTTGCGGGAATAAAGAGATATTTTATTTCAAAGGTATTCCCGCTTCACCTCGCTTTCGCTCGGCGGTCGAATCCGATATTCTCCACAAAAATATGCGATATTTCCGCATAAAAATACCTATATACATAAAATATTTAAGTAATAATACAGAGGAAAGAATAAAAATGTAATATTTTTTTTGTCTTTCTGTGATAATATGTTATCTTTGCACGCTATGTTAAGAATTTTTAGTAAATATCTGTTGTTAGGTCTGTGTGTAATGTTCTGCATTACAACGCCCTCTCTTGTGCAAGCACAGCAGAAGGGCAAGGTGACCGTTAGTGGTACGATTACCTCCGCCGAGGATAAGGAGCCTTTAATCGGTGTGACGGTCGTTACCGAAGATTTTCAGGGTGTAATCTCGCAGATTGACGGTACTTATTCGGTTAAGGCCGAGGCCGGTGAGGTGCTTACTTTCTCGTATCTGGGTTTCCAGACCGTGGAGTACACCGTGCCGGAGGGTAGTGCCGAGGTGACTTTCGATTTGGAGATGCAGGTTGAGAGCGAAGCCATCGACGATGTGGTGGTGATTGCTTATGGTGTCCGCAAGAAGGGTACTGTGGCCGGCTCTGTGGCGACCGTCAAGGTCGAGAAGATTGAGAAGACGCCTACTGCGGCCTTCGACCAAGCGTTGCAGGGTCAGGTGGCAGGTCTTACCGTTCTCTCGAATACGGGTGAGCCAAGTGCCTCGGCTACGATGACCATTCGTGGTACCAACTCAATCAACTCTGGTACGGCTCCGTTGTATATCCTCGATGGCGTGCCCATTCAGGCGAGTGATTTCAATACAATCAACCCCGCCGATATCGAGTCGTTGTCGGTGTTGAAAGATGCCTCATCGACATCAATCTACGGTGCGCGTGCGGCGAATGGTGTGATTGTCATCACCACCAAGCGTGGTCGTAAGGCCGACCGTCCCCGTATCGAGTATCGTATGCAACTCGGTTTCTCGCAGATTGCCAACGATAAGAAGTGGGACTTGATGAATACCGCCGAGCGTATCGCCTATGAGAAGGAGATTGGTATGACCACAGGTCAGAACTATCCTCTGCTCAGCAAGACCGATGTAAATTGGCAAGATGTTGTCTTTAACTCATCGGCTATGTTGCAGAGTTACGAGTTGGCCTTCTCGGGTGCCGATGACTCGTCGAACTACTATATCTCGGGCGGTTATTACAGCCAAGATGGTACAGCCGTAGGTTCTACCTTCGAGCGTTACTCGTTGCGTGCCAACTTCGAGCGTAAGGCTGCTTCGTGGTTGAAGTTGGGTACAAATACGATGCTTAACTTCCAGAAGATTCAACAGGCCGACGAGGGTGCTTATACTTTGGTGACGCCTATCTCGGCAGCACGCTTTATGATGCCTTATTGGGACCCTTATCGTGCCGATGGCTCGCTGGCCTCTATCAGCGACGGCTCGTGGAAGGGTAATGGTCAGAACCCGTTGGAGTGGTTGGCAAACAATCCGGTACATTACAAGAAATATAAGTTGATTTCTACCGTTTTTGCCGAATTTACACCTATCGAGGGCCTGACTATACGTTCACAGTTTGGTGCCGACTATTCGCATACTACGGGCTTTGGCGTGTCGTATCCGAGTTATGCCCCCAATCAGGGCCAGGGCTCGGCATCACGCTCTTCGACCGACGGTTATAACCTGACGGTGACAAATACGGCAACCTATAAGTTCGATGCCGGTAGCGACCACTCATTTACATTTATGGTCGGTCAGGAGGGTGTCGATTACCACTACGAGGCATTCAGCCTTATGACGAAGGGCCAGAATAATGACCTGCTCACCAATATCTCGACAGGTACGCGCGCTACATCGTGGAGCGATACGACCGATTCGGATTATGGTTTTCTCTCGTTCTTTGCGCGAGGCGAGTATAATTTGAAGAACCGTTACTTCTTCGAGGCGGCGGCTCGTACCGACGCATCATCACGATTTGGTGCTTCACGTCGTTGGGCGGCGTTCTGGTCGTTGGGCTTTATGTGGGACGTGCGCAATGAGGATTTCTTCACCTCTGTTGCCGATTGGTTTACCTCGGCACAGGTCTCTGTCTCGACAGGTACTTCGGGTAACTCGTCAATCCCCAACTATGAGCATATGGCTCTGGTGGGTGGCGGTCTTGACTATGTAGGTAACGCAGGTATCGCTCTTATGCAACCCGGCAACGAGGAGTTGGGTTGGGAGAAGCCTTGGACTACCAACCTTGCACTGCGTGCAGGTTTCTGGAATCGTCTGAATGTCGATTTGGAGTTCTACTACAAGCGTACTTCGGATATGCTTATGGAGGTGCCGGCACCTTATGGTACGACGGGCTATGGCTACTATTGGGATAATGTGGGTACGATGGTCAATGTGGGTGCCGAGATTAACCTCAACGCCTCGCTTATCGCTACCGAAAATTTCCTTTGGACGGTAAATGCCAATGTGTCGTATAACCACAACGAGATTGTCGAGTTGTATAACGGCGTGAAGGAGTATGAACGCTCGAATACCAACACCAAGTTGGTCGTAGGTCACCCTCTGGGCGAGTTCTATATCAACCGCTATGCAGGAGTTAATCCGGCCAATGGTGATGCGCTGTGGTATGACAAGAATGGCGAGATTACCAACGAGTTACGCGACGAGGATAAAGTCTTGGTAGGTAAGAGTTATATCGCTCCGTGGCAGGGTGGTTTCGGTACGGCGTTTAGTTGGAAGGGCCTCTCTTTGAGCGCACAATTCAGTTGGGTTGCCGACCGCTATATGATTAACAACGACCGCTACTTCGATGAGTCGAATGGTCGTTTCGCTTCGTATAACCAGTCACGCCGCCTGCTCGATAGATGGAAGCAGCCGGGCGATGTTACCGATATTCCGCGTCACGGCGAATATACCGAGTTCGATAGCCGTCTGTTGGAGGACGCATCGTTCTTGCGCTTGAAGAATGTGATGCTCGGTTATACTTTGCCACAGGATTTGGTGCGTAAGACTCGTGTGTTTAGCGGCATCAGAGTATATGCACAGGCGCAAAACCTCTTGACCTTTACCCGATTCTCGGGATTAGACCCCGAGGGCTCGGCTAATGTCTATGCTGCGCAGTATCCTATGGCGCGTCAGTTTACTTTTGGTCTTGACTTAACATTCTAACGACGATGAATATGCTACGCAATATAAAAATATTTTTCGTTTCATTGGCTGCGGTGGCAACCTTGTCATCGTGCCTTGATAAGCAACCCGGTTCGGCTATTCCGGAGCAGAATGCAATGCAGTCGTTCGACGATGCCGAGCAGTTTGTAACGGGTATCTATGCGTTGTTGAAGAGTAGCGCATTATATAGCGGTTATCTCACGCTTCTGCCCGATGTGCAGACCGATTTGGTCTATGCCGTCGAGGGTAATACCAATACCTATGGCTCGTTCTGGCAGTGGGATATCCGTCCGACAACCTCGGAGGTTGAGGCCGTATATGCTTCGCTATATCAGGTTATCTCTAACTGTAACTTCTATTTGGAGCGTGTGGGTGCTATTTCCGACTCGCTTACCGATGACGATGCCATCGAGACTTTGGAGCAATATACCGCCGAGGTATATACAATCCGCGCTCTGGCCTATTCTGAACTCTTGAAGTGCTATTGCAAGGCTTATGACCCCTTGACTGCCGAGTCGGAGTTGGGTGTTGTGCTTCGCAAGGGCTATTCTGTAAAGGAGGAGGCTGTGCGTGCTTCACTCAAAGACTCTTACGCCTTTGTCGTGGAGAATCTCACCGAGGCCGAGAAGTTGTTTGCCGAGGAGAATGTTGGTCACTCATCGACCTATATGACTTTGGGTGTTGTCTATGCACTGCGTGCGCGTGTGGCTCTCAATATGCAGGATTGGGAGACGGCGGTGGAGTACTCGTCGAAGGTGATTGATATGAAAGATGTCTATTCTCTCTCGTCGGCCAAGCAGTTATATACGTCGGATATGTCGTTCTACGACTATATGTGGAACTATGATGTCGGTACCGAGGTTTTGTGGCGTGTGGGCTTTACTACTACGTCGTATGGCGGCGGTCTTGGACAGGTCTTCCTCAACTACAATGTCGATTACACCTATTATTATCCCGACTATGTGCCGGCACAGTGGGTGCTTCAACTCTACGAGGCAGCCGACTTGCGTTACAGCAGCATCTTCTATGAGTTCCCGACAGGTTACGACCACGCATTGTCGTGGCCTCTGCTGGTGAAATATTATGGTAATGGTGATTTCATCAACCAATATATCTATCACGTCTCTATGCCCAAGCCGTTCCGCCTTTCGGAGCAGTATTTGATTCGTGCCGAGGCTTATTGCCGTCAGGAGAGTCCGAATTATGGCGCGGCATCGAAGGATTTGACCACATTGCGTGAGGCGCGTTTTGCGTCGGGTGGTGCTGTGACGGTCTCTGCCGATAACTATTTGCAGACGATTGCCGATGAGCGTGTCCGCGAACTCTATATGGAGGGCTTCCGCCTCAATGACTTGAAGCGTTGGGGTACCTTATATAATAATGGTAACGGTTTCAAGCGTCAGCCGCAGACCTCGTCACAACCCGAGGGTAGCCAGTTGGAGATTAAGGCCGATAATCCTCTGTTTGTATGGCCTATCCCGCAGCACGAGATTGAGGCTCCGGGCTCGCAGGTGCAACCTAACGAAAGCAATAAATAAAAGTAGGAAAGATGAAAAAGATAGTATATTCACTTATTTCAATGGTAGCCGCATTGGGTGTGGTGTCGTGCGATGAGCAATATATCACATACGGCGGTCCCGAGTATATGATGTTCGCGGATACGCTCTCTACCAATATGGTCTTGTCGGATGGCTCTTCGTTCAAGGTGCCGGTGGCTTCTACCGTGAAGTGCGACTATGACCGCACTTTCGGTGTGGAGATTGTTGATGAGGGCAGCAACGCTATCGAGGGTAAGCATTTCTCGCTGAAAAATCATAGCGTGACCATTCCTGCCGGAAAACTTACTGCCGATGTCGAGGTGCAGGGCCATTACGATAACATCGAGGCTACCGACTCTTTGGGCTTTATCCTTAAGCTGGTTATGCCCGAGCAACTTAAGTGGGACGAACTATATGAGGGTTACGACCGCACAAAGGTTGTTATGTATAAGAGCTGTCCGTTCGATATCAACAACTTTACGGGCTGGTGTATGCTCTCGTCGCTCTTTATTTATAGCTATCCGGGTGATAATGCGAGCTATCAGCGTTTGATTCGTACCGAGTTGCATCCTACCGAGGAGAATACCATTATCTTGCGCAATGCGCTCTATGATGGTTACGATATCACCATCACTTTCAATCCCGAGAACCCTGCCAAGCCGGAGCTTACCATGGCGAGTGGTCAGGTTTTGAGTGACGAGGCGTCGGTTTTGGGCTGGATTTTGGGCGATGACCATATCTTGGCCGAGAAGAGCCCCTATTATGACTCCTATTTCAACTCATGCCAGCGTTTCGCGCAGTTGTGGATGCATGTGTATGTCGAGAAGGTAGGCGAGAGCATCGGTACAGTAGGTCACTTCTTGAATGTCCTGGAGTGGGTTTCTGACGAGGAGGCCGACCGCCTGCAACGCGAGGACGGAATGTAATGCAAGGAATACAAAATATAAATAACAGATACTTTTTATATTTATTTACAGTTCAACTAAAATTAAACCAATTATGAAAAAGAATTTTCTTTTAATGTGTGGTTTGTTGCTCAGCGTATGCGGCTTTGTTGCTTGCTCTGACGACAATACTACTCCGGCTCCCGAGCCGACATTCCCCGAGTTGGTTACAAAGACAGCTACAGCTGGCG
Organism: uncultured Alistipes sp.; assembly: GCA_964594305.1. Classification (GTDB taxonomy): domain Bacteria; phylum Bacteroidota; class Bacteroidia; order Bacteroidales; family Rikenellaceae; genus Alistipes. The sequence continues at coordinate 20,779 of CAZQMC010000004.1, forward strand.
AGGTTATCGAGATAGCTTTTAACGCCAACTATGACTGGACTGCAACTATTTCGGAGGATACCTACACTTATTTCCAGTTGCTCTCTGGAGAGTCTACTGTTAATACTTTGTCGGGTGTTGCCGGTGAGCAGATTATCAAGGTACAGGTTGCTGACGAGACCGTTTACGAGGATGCACCTGTTGCCGAGGTTACTTTGACAATGAATGAGATTTCTCAGGTTATTGCCAAAATTACCTATCCTACAACTGCACGCGAAACTGCAGTCTATGCTCCCGAGGTTAATTCTTGGGGTGGCTTCAAGAGTGCAGGTATCGGTAGCGAGTTGCTTTACTCTTACAATACAACTGCAATGACTGCCGAGGATGTTGTTGCTATGGAGTGGGGCGTTGAGCGTAAGAACTACGACGATGCCGACACTTTCTTTGCTCCTGTTTTGGTTGATGCCAACTATGATTACACTTTGGCAGGTCCCGAGTGGATGACAGCAACCGAGGCTGGTGTTGCCGGTCAGACCGAGTACATCATCAAGGCTGATGCTACCAAGATTCCCGAAAATTCGGAGACTGCTACTATCGATGTATTGGCAGGCGAGGAGGCAATTGCTTCATTCAAGGTGTCTATCACCGGCTCTGCCGATTTCGCTCCTCAGATGGCCTTGACTTCAGAGGCTGAGTACGCTTACGACGGTGAGGCTATCAATGGCGGTTTGACAGGTACTTTGGTTGCAGGTAACTTCGTGAAGGTTGTTTGCGATGCTACGGGTGCTGCTGCCGAGTGGCTTACCGTTACCGAGACTACCGAGGAGGGTGACACCGCAATCAAGACTTATGAGGTATCGGCTACTGCCGAGACTAACGAGGGTACCGAGCCTCGCACAGCCTATGTGTTCTACTTTGCTGCAAACTCTGTTCCTGCTGCCGACGCTGTGTTGTTCGACGAGGAGGGTAATGTAAAGGAGGAGTATTTCAACAACCTCGCTGCAACAGTTACTCAGTACACAGAGCCTGCAACTATCGAGGGTACAGAGGTAGATGATACTTGCGCGACTTTCGCCGAGGTAGATAATACCTTTGAAGATACTTGGTTCTTCGACGATTTGGGCGTGTATATCGGCTCAAAGTACACCTTGAACTACTGGGGTGAGTGGGCTGTTTATGCACACGAGTACACTTACTTCACTGCATCTCGTCCTATCGCATCAATCACTTGCTACGCTTACAACGATGGTGGTTCTTTGGTAGAGGTAGACAACGATTGGGTTAGTGCTGCTACATTCGGCGCAGAGGAGGAGAAGGTTCAGTTCCGCGTTTATTGCGAGGATCTCTCACTTATCCCCGAGGCTGCAAAGAATTGGAAGACAGGCAACGGTGAGGCTGTGATTTTGATTGAGCATACCGATGGCTCATACTCTGCTATCTACTTCCACATTGGTGCAGGTGCAGCAGGTGGTGACGATATCACCGAGGTTACATTCGTTGATCCTATGACTGCAGAGATGTATGGTGCAACATTGGTACAGCTCACCGAGGCTGATACCGATTTGTATGATGCTTCTGCGGTAGATGAGGCTGGCAATGCGATTCCTCAGTATCACTTGACATACAAGTATGCCGGTACATCATTGGCAATCTCTGTTCCTTCTTATGATTTCGCTTATCCTCAGGCTGACTGGATTATGTACGAGGGTCCAAACACCGAGTTGTATATCATGATGGAGACAAGCGAGGCTGCCACTGGTGTTTTGAACTTCTACAAGGGTAGCTCAGTAGCTGTTCGTATCGTATGTGAGTTTGCTCCCGAGACCGGTGGCGACGAGGGCGACGATGACGACTCAACCGAGGTAATCGACTGGGACTATGTTGTAGGCGACTATACCTATGAGGCATGGGAGTCACCTTACCACTTGACCGATATGACTCTTTATGAGGGCCGTGGCTTGGGTTACTACTCAGGTAAGAAGGGTGTGTATGCAGCCGGTAGCGATATGATTATTGATGGTTGGAACAACCCATATCCTGTTCCCACAACAGGTCAGAAGTATGCTATCAACTACGGTTATACCAACTACTTCTACTTCAATATCGGCTCTGAGGAGATTGATCCCCAGACTATGGAGCCTAAGGCCGGTACAGGCTGCTATGCTCTTACCGATTTGATTGACCGCCCAGATGCGATTGATTTGATTGTAGCCAACTACTCATACTACAACGCAGATGAGGGTGCATTCTATGTATGCGTTAAGTTGCGCGGTATCTACGACATGGTTGATTACGAAAATGGCAACACTGATTTGGCCGAGGGTAAGACCGACCGTGAGCATACCGGTAAGTTGCATACTCGTGTAGATTTTGCACAGTAATAATCCATAAATGAATTTTGTTTTATACAATTAAAACGAATTCTCTTACGACACCCCGTCAAAGGGGGCGGGGTGCCGTTTTTAATTGAACTGAAAACCTTTTGGTGATTGAACTGTAAATAAATAAAAAAGTTTTAGCGACACTTTTTTTAAGATGAAACTATATCGTAATATCATATTCGTAGTGCTGGCGACCTTCGTGTCGGCGTTCGTGGTGGGCTGCTCCGATGATGAGGGCATCGACAATCGCGATAGAAACTATGGATATGCTCAATTCAAATTGTATAAGGAGGCGTCATATACCCCTGCCGAGGCCGAGGCTTCGCGTGCTGTGGTGAGTACGCTCGAATTTTTGGCTGATGCCCACAAGGTGAAGGTCACCTTAGTCTATGACGGCATCACCATTGCGCAAACACTTACACTCTCGGCTACGGACGCTGCGGCGGCAGAGTGGGGCTTGCGCAGTGATAAACTTAAACTTATGGTAGGCGACTATCGCCTTATCTCGTTCTCGTTGTATGATGCCGAGGACGAACTTATCTACAACGGCACACCTTCTGGTCGCAACGAGTTCCAGGTTGTCGAGGGCGGCCTTACGCAGCACGACATTACCGTTAATGTCAAGCCTCGTGGTCAGGTTCGCTTTACGCTGAAGAAGGATTTTTCGTCGTTTGTCGATAATCCGAAGGAGCAGGGCGAGCAGAAGGCAACGCGTGCCGCTACCCGCGAATACACCTTCGATGAGATTAAGAAGGTCGATATCTCGGTAGCCCGTATCATTGGCTCAGGTTCGTTGGTCGATAGAGTTGATTACACCTCGTTGCCGACATCATTCTCGATACATTTCGACGAGGAAGACGAGCAGAGCGACGCTTTCGGCTATCAGACCTCAACCGTAAAGTGCGACACCATAGTATTGCTCCCTGCGGGTAATTATCGTGTGACATCATATCGTGTGTATGACGAGAGCAAGAAGTTGCTGGAGGCAAACAACAATCCGGCTCTCTCGGAGTTCTCGGTCGAGGATAATGCCTTGACAGAGGCGAGCGTGAAGGTGGCGATGACCGAGAGTGACGAATATATAAAGGATTACTACGCTCTGTATGAGATTTGGAAGAGCCTCGATGGCGAAAATTGGTACTACAAGGGCGAGAACTATCCCGAAGGAACAAATTGGGATTTCAATAAAGATATAGATTTGTGGGGTGACCAGCCGGGTGTGCAGGTTCACTCTAACGGCCGTATCGCACGCCTCGATATAAGTGATTTTGCCTTCCGAGGCCATCTTTCACCGGCTATTGGCCAACTCACCGAGTTGGTGGAGTTGTATCTGGGTACGCACAATGATAATAACCTCTGGGAGTACGACCCCTCGTTGGCTCCCGACCAGAGCCTTACGGAGCGTTGCCGCAACCGTATGGATAACCATCGCAAGTATTTGCAGATGATTCACCCTGCGACACAGATGACCGAGCCTTTGGCGCGCGGACTGGCCGAAAAGGGTATTTCAATCCCCGCTGTGGCACTCTATGAGCAGGGCTTGAAGGAGAAGGATATCTTCGACTTGAAGAGCGGCCAGCAGAAAATCCGCCCGATGGATACTCATCACGGCGTAATCTGCAATGGTTTGAAGTCGCTGCCCGAGGAGATTGGTCAGTTGAAGAAATTGGAGTATTTCTATATGGCCAACAGCGAGATTGAGTCGTTGCCGGAGTCGTTCAAGGAGTTGGAGTCTTTGACCGATATCGAGATTTACAACTGCCCCAAGATGAAGCAGTTCCCGATGGTTATTGCGGAGTTGCCCGAACTTATCTCGCTCAACATCTCGAACAATGCACAGTGGGAGGCTGACGATTTCCTGGCCGGTATGCGTGCGTTGGCTTCGGGCCCCTCGAAGGAGAAGATTCAGATTTTGTATGCTCGCCAGAATAACCTGCCGGTGCTTCCGCGCGAGTTTAAGAATATGAAGAAGATTGGCTTGCTCGACTTGGCATATAATAAGATTGCATCGGTCGAGGAGGCTCTGGGCGAGGATATCGCCTTCGTGCAACTCTATTTGGATTTCAATGAGTTGGAGAGCCTGCCCCAGAACTTCTGCCGTATGGACGATATCGAGACCTTCTCGGTGAAGTACAATAAGTTGAAGAAGTTCCCCAATATCTTCTCGGCAAAGAGTAATTTTACAATCCAGTCGGTAGATTTTACGGGTAACGATATTGACGGCTTCGAGGGCGAGAAAGATGGCTCGTTCAATGGTATCAAGGTGCAGACTTTGACACTTGCCAACAACCCTAAATTGACAAAGTATCCCAAGTGCTTGGCTACAACCAACTCACTGATTTCGTATATCATTTTGCGTGGTTGTGCCATCACCGAGATTCCCAAGGGCTCGTTTGAGTATAAGAACTCTGTGGATTTGATGTCGATGGATTTGTCCTTCAACAGCCTTACGGCTCTGCCTCGTGAGATGCACGCCGGCAACCTGCCATATCTCTATGGCGTGGAACTCTCGTTCAACTCGTTCAGTGAGTTCCCCTATGAACCGCTCGATGCTTCGTCGCTCACTATCTTGGGTGTGCGTAGCCAGCGCGATTCGGAGGGTAATCGTTGCTTGCGTGAGTGGCCCGAAGGTATCGGTATGCACACAGGTCTGCGTGCCCTGTACCTCGGCTCGAATGACTTGCGCAGGGTGGAGGATACCATCTCGCCATATATCTATTATCTGGATATCAGCGATAACCCGAATATCATCTTTGATGCAAGCGATATTTGCGACTATTGGCGTGCCGGACTCTATTTCCTGATTTACGACAAGACGCAGAATATCCGTAATTGTGATTATATGTTGGAGTAACCTTGTTTTGAGATATGAATTTGAGAAAATATATATTTTTAGTATTTGCTCTCGGCACACTCCTCTCTTGTACCGATGACAAGAACAGAGTGGATTTCGCTCTCGATGAGAATAAAATCGAGATTTCGGCCGCAGGAGGCGTGGAGAAGATTCGACTCAATGCCTCGGAGCGTTGGATTGCCTCAACCGATAATCCGTGGATTTCAATCTCTCCGGCTAACGGCGTAGGCTCGGTTGATTGCGAGTTCCGCATCGACTCGGCCTTGACTGTGGAGCCTCGTCGTGGTGTGGTGCGTATTCAGAACCTCGCCACCAATGAGGAGCAGGAACTCATCATCGAGCAGGAGGGCTTCCCTTACCAGATTACAGTGGCCAAAGCCGAGGTTGATGTCGAGAACTACGACCGTCAGGAGAATCGCTATTTCGATGTGGTTGTGAAGTCTAACATCGATTTCGATGTGACTCTGCCGGAAGATGTCGAGTGGTTGTCGAATGAGGATTATACACTCTCGCTCGACAGAGGCGCTCGCCCACGTGAGGTTAATGTGCGTTTTAAGTGGAAGATAAATACCACCAACGAGGAGCGTCTGGCGAAGGTGGAGTTTCAGCCCAAGCAGAGTGTGGAGTTGGCCCGACAAGATGTGTTGAATGTGAAGCAGGAGGCTGCCGACCCAATTATCCCCGATACTCGTGCGGGTGACTCTATTGCACTCCTGAATATCGCTCGTTCGTTGGGTACGCTCGCCTCGTGGGAGTCGTCGGAGCCTATGGATTTGTGGGACGCTGTCACATTGTGGGACGAGACTATGGAGAATTGCACTCCCGATAAGGTTGGTCGTGTCAAGCGTGCCGAATTTACTATGTTCAGCACCAAGGAGACACTGCCTTTCGAGGTGCGTTATTTGACGGCAGCCGACGAACTCTATTTCTTTGGTAATAGCAATACCTTCCTCTTGAATATCGAGTTGGGTGATGATATATCGAACCTCACGCAGTTGCGTCGTCTGACCATTGGTAGTTATGGCTTGGTCTCTATTCCGGATAGTTTTGCCGAGTTGAAGAATTTGGAGTATTTGAATCTCTGCGCCAATAATTTCCAGACTATACCGGAGGTTTTGACCAAGGAGAACTTCCCCAATCTGCGCTCATTGGTGCTTAATGCCAACCAGCGTAGCGTTGTTCGTGATTTGAGTAATACGACAAAGACCAATATCGGAGGCTTCTCTGATGAGGCTGCCTTCCCCAAGCATCTGCTTTTGTGGGATAAGTTGGATACCTTGATTTTGTCGGTGAACTACTTGCAGGGAGAGTTGCCGTCATTGGAGGACGATGCCGATTTCCCCACTTGGACCGAGGCGGATATCGAGTCGTGCGACACTCTGCCGGCGATTTTGATTGGCACTCCCAAGGTGTTGCCTACGACAAAGCAGTTCTCGATAAACCTCAATCGCCTGTCGGGTAATATTCCGTTCTGGTTGTTGTATCACCCGATGTTGGATTGGTGGACGCCTTACAGCCTTGTATTCCCGCAGGAGGGCCGTGCTGCCGATGGTACGCAGGCGGGCTTTGATAACGAGCCGGCAAACCTTCGCGACTACTACTATAAGGAGTATGTGAATAAGAAGTTGGCCAATGTGGTTGAAGAAGACGAAAACGAAGAAAACGAGTAAATTATGAAGATGAAGAGATATTTATATGCGGTTTTGGCATCTGTCGCAATCTTCTCTGCGTCGTGCGTTAGAGAGGATATCGCGATAGACATTCCGGAGGAGAAACCTTTTGCCGAGGGTGAGTTGCTGGTGAAATTTACCCCCGAGGTGGCCAATATCATTGTCGAGCAGGGTATTGCTACGCGAGGTAGCATTACTCGTTCGGGTGTGGTGTCGGTCGATGAGGTGTTGAATATCGTGGGGGCTCACCGTTTGGAGCGTCTGTTCCCCATTGATGAGCGTACGGAGGAGCGTACCAAAGAGAGCGGTCTTGACTGCTGGTATGTGGTGCGATTCAGTGGCGATTACTCTGCGGAGCAGGTAGCCGCACAGATGCAACGCTTGGGCGAGGTGCAGAAGATTGATTTCAACCGCACCATCAAACGTGCCTATACCGGTAAGGCTACACCTCTGTCGAAGCAGAAGATGCAGCGAATGACGCTTTCTACACGCTCGGCATCGATGAACGACCCTCTGCTTGCTTCGCAGTGGCATCTTATCAACGATGGTACGATGTTTACTTCGGGCGAAGAGGTGAAGTCGGTCGAGGGTGCCGATGTGCAGGTTGCAGGGGCTTGGGAACGCTCAACGGGCGACGAGTCGGTTATTGTGGCCGTCTTGGACGAGGGCGTATTTGTCGAGCACCCCGATTTGAAAAACTCACTGTGGATAAACGAGGACGAAATCAACCGCTCACACGACGATAACGACAATAACGGTTATAGAGGTGATTATTACGGCTATAATTTCGCCCTTAATCAGGGCCTGATTACTTGGGACGATATCTATGATTCGGGCCACGGCTCACACGTTGCAGGTGCTATTGCTGCACAGAACAACAACGGCATCGGTATCAGTTCTATCGCCGGTGGTAATGCCGAAAAGCCGGGTGTGAAGATTATGGTGTGTCAGATTTTCTCGGGCGTGCAGGGTGCAAATTCTGTCGCTGTGTTGCGTGCCATAAAGTATGCCGCCGACAATGGTGCTGTGGTCTTGCAGTGTAGCTGGGGTTATGTGTCGGGCTCGGCCAACGAATTCGATTGGGGCGAGCAGGGCTTCGCTTCGCAAGAGGAGTGGGAGGCCGGTGCTCCGTTGGAGAAGGAGGCTTTGGATTACTTTACCCATAACGCAGGCTCACCCAATGGCCCTATCGATGGTGGTGTGGCAGTCTTTGCCGCAGGTAATGAGGACGCTCCGCAGGCAGGTTATCCGGGCGCTTCCGACGACTATGTGTCGGTGGCGGCTACGGCGGCCGATTTTACTCCTGCCGTATATACCAACTATGGCCCGGGTACAACCATCTCGGCCCCGGGTGGCGACCAAGATTATTACTACGATTATATCGACGACGAGCATGCCTACGGCGAGATAGGCTGTATCCTTTCGACACTCCCTTATCACGTCAGCGAGAGTGGCTACGGTTATATGGAGGGTACTTCGATGGCTACGCCACAGGTCTCGGCTGTCGTGGCTTTGGGTATCTCGTATGCCGCACAGCAGCGTCGTCACTTTACCGAGAAGGAGTTGCGTGATTTGTTGCACGCGTCGGCTACGCCTATCGACGACTATATGACAGGTACGAAGTCTTACTGCCACTATGTGGTCGATATGGGCCCAATCAAGCCTATGCAGCGTCCGCTTGCCCCTTATAAGGGCCAGATGGGTGCCGGTCAGGTTAATGCCTCTGCATTCCTCGCAGCGATTGAGGGTGCCGGTGTTGAGATGCGTTTCCCGAACCTCTATATTGCCGAGGGTAGTGTGGTGACTACTACTCCTGCCCGTTACTTCTTGGACGGCGAGAATTTGAACTATACGGTGACTATCGCCGATGAGTCGATTGCATCTTATACTGTCGATTTGACTTGTGTGACAGGTAATAAGATTTTGTTCGAGGGCTTGAAGAGTGGCTCTACTACGGCTACCATTAAGGCCAGCAACGGCGTGGAACACTCATTCAATATCACAGTGCGTAAGGGTGCAAACTCAAACGGCTGGTTGTAGGGTTGTGAAAGGCTGATGACGATGAGGACTACTGCGATTTGCGTCAGAGTGATGCTGTGTGCGTTGGCTGCTATTGTGTCGGCCGAGGCTATGGCGCAGTTTCGTATCGTCAAACCTAACCAGATAGATAGCGTTGCCAATCCGGCAACAGTCGCCAAAGGTGTTATGGCTATCGATGATGACGGCAAGATATCTTTTGGCGAGATAAAGGAGGTGAGTGGCGTGTGGAGTCGCACGATAAAGTGGCAAAATAGGGGTGATGAGCCTCTTGTCATCACTCGCCTTACGAGCAGTTGTTCGTGTCTGAGGGCTGATACCGACCGACGAGCCGTTGGCGGAGGTGAGTGGGGTAGTATCACGCTGCGTTACTCGCCCGAAAGACGAGGTGGCGAGATTAGTCAGAGGGTGTTTGTCTATACCAACCTCTCGGAGCGAGAGCCTACGGCTGTCGTAACCCTGACGGGTAAAGTCAAGCCTTCGGCCGACCGCAGTGCCGACTATCCCTATGCCAAAGGGGAGTTGCTTTTGCTGCGAGATACGATTATCGCCGAGCGAGGAGAGCAGGTGAGGGTGGCTTGTATGAATGGTGGTAAGGGCGTTTTGCGCCTGCGTCATAATGCTTTGCTGTCGGAGCAGGGCCTGACGATGCATACCGAGCCGCAGGTGCTGCAACCCTACGAGGAGGGCGATATGGTCATCACCGTTTCGCCTACAATAGCCAAAAGTGGCGTTGTGCGAATGGTTATCGACGGTTTGTCGGTGCCGCCACGCCAGCGAACAGTTGTGGTAAGGATTAAAGATTAAAACGATAAAACGATTATAAGATGAAGCAGTTATTTAAGAGTTTACTTCTTGTGATGGTCGCTGTCGTGACGATGGTTGCCTGCGACAAGGAGAATAGTGCCGGAGGCGAGGAGTTGTTGGAGGTCACTCGTCATAATATCTCGGGTAGTTGGAAACTCGACAGTTGGTCGGGAGGTGCGCTTGCCGAGGGTAGTTATGTCTATATTGACTTCAAACGTGCCGACCGTACCTATACAATGTGGCAAAATCTGGATAGTGCCCCCGTGCGTAAGATTACGGGTATGTATAATATAGATATCGACGAGGAGTTGGGTGCCATTATTCGTGGAAACTATGATAATGGTAATGGCGATTGGAATCATCAATACATCGTCACGAGCCTGACGGCCAACGAAATGGTTTGGGTAGCGAAGGACGATGCCGACGATGTGAGCGTATATGTCCGAACGGAAATCCCCGAAGAGTTGTCCGATTTGCAATAATCTTGTAATAAGGTTGCAATAGGGCTGTAAAAGGTCGTAATGGCCTTGCGATAGAAGAAAAAGGTATCCGAATTCAAAGGCGGATACCTTTTTTATTTCTGTAAAAATGGAGGCTCGGAGATGATTGTCATAGGCTCCGAGGTACGAGGGTGACAAAACTCTATGCGTGAGGCGTGCAGATGCAGACGCTCTTTGCCGCCAAAACCATATATGTCGTCGCCAACAATAGGACAGCGCAGCCCTTTGTCGTGGGCCGAATGTACTCGCAATTGATGTGTGCGACCTGTAAGGGGGCGGAATCGAATGAGCGTGCGACCGGCAATCACCTCCAATACCTCATATTCCGTTATGGCCGAGCGACCATCGGCGGCTACCATCTGTCGCGGACGATGCTCGTAGTCGAGTTTCAGGGGTAGCGATATGCGGCCCTCGTCAGACTCGACAACGCCTTCCAGCAGGGCCGTATATTCCTTTTTAATGGTGTGTTTGATAAACTGCTCTTGCAAGGTCTTGTGCGACACTTTATCCTTGGCTATGAGCAGTATGCCCGAGGTGGATTGGTCGAGGCGATGTACAATCATAGGCCCTGTGGCTCTCGGGTAGCGTCTCCTCGCCCACTCTTCGGCCGATAGTACGCCCGACTTACCCTCCACCGACAACATTCCTTCGGGCTTGTCGATTACCACAATCGACTCATCTTCCCAAAGTATCGACGGTGAGGTGGGCGTAATATGCTCCAAGGGGTTCTCCTCAACCTCCAATCCCTGCATCATAAAGAGCAGTATGGGCTTGCATTTGCTGTTGCACGAGGGGTAGAAGTTGCCGTGTTGGCGCACCTCGCCTCGGGGTGATGCTCCCCACCAAAACTCCGCCATACATAGCGGCTGCAATGAGTTCTGATAGGCATATTGCAACAACTTTGGTGCTGCACACTCTCCCGCTCCGGCAGGAGGCGTCTGCTGTTTTGAGGGGGCAAATATTTCGCAAAGGTCTGCACTCTGGCCGAGAGCATTCATCATACGAAATTCCTTGAAAATGCGCTGTTGCAAGGCTGCCGAGCGTGTGTGTCGCTCGGTTTGCAGCGGCAAGAGAATGTCGCGCAACGCCTGCTCCTCCTTTTTGATGCTTTGTCGCTCCTTCGAGAGTAGTGTTTTCTGGCGTTGTATATTGCTGTTTAAGTCGGCCATCTGTCTCTGCCACTCGGCGCACAGATGGTCGCTCTGGTCGTTTTGCAGTCGCTCCATCTCCCTTTTCAGGCGCACGATGTCACCTTTTATATCTTGCTCGGCGGCCTCTTTGCGCCGAAGCAGAGCCTCGCGGCGAGTGCAATATTCCTCGCCCGACTCAATCTCTTTTATCCTCCTGTTTATTGCTGAAATCTCGGCCTCCTCACGACGGAAAAAGTCGTTGGGCTGCAACATATCATACATCGCCGGCACAAAGTAATCGTGGCGGTTGCTCCCTGCCAAATTTCCCGAAAAAGCGGCCAGAAAACCGACCTCATCGTTGCAGTCTTTGACGACCAATACACCAAACATCTTGCCCTCGCTCAACTCCTCGTGCCAATCCTCGCGCGAGGCAATATAGCACATCACCTCATCGGCCGCTTGTCGGCTCAATGGGTGTGGCTCGTAGTGAAAAGGCCAAGTAAATCGCTCTGGTAGGGCAATACCCTCCGTCGAGAAGGTGAAACGGTGAAACATCTCGGGTGGTTATAATTTCATAACCTCCTTTAATCCCAACTTGTCGTACATCTGCTGCAACTCCTCCTCGTTGCGGTCGCTCACAACCAGCAGGCGGTCGCCTATGGCGAGTTCGGTGTTGCCGCGAGGAACGAAGTATTCGCCGTTGCGGAAAATCATTATCACAAGCGTATTGTCGGGAATATCGATATCACGAAGAGAACTACCGTGATTCATAAGCGAATCGGTAACCTCGATTTCAGAGAAGTTGCTCTGTATGTCGTCGGGGACGCCCACCTTGAACAACTGCTCCTTCTCCTCGTAGGCCAAGCCCAAAATATTGGCCATACCACTCACTGTCGTACCCTGAATAGCGAGCGAGAGCAACGTGACGACGAAGACGACGTTGAAGATAATATCTCCGCCCTCAACACCCTCGACGATAGGATATGTGGCGAAGATGATGGGTACAGCACCACGCAGACCTACCCACGAGATGTAATACTTCGCTTTGGTGGTAAATTGACGGAATGGTGCCAAACATAAAAAGACAGCCACAGGACGAGCCACCAGCATAAGGAATATACCTACGGTAAGGCCGAGAATAAGTACCTCGGTATCGAAAAGTTCGTTGAAATTGACCAGCAAACCGATTGTGAGGAACAAAACAATCTGTGCCAACCACGTAAAGCCATCGAAGAATGTGGCGAGGTTCGAGCGGTGGGCAATCTTGTGATTTCCTACGACCAAGCCTGTTATATAGACTGCCAAATAGCCGTTACCCCACGCAATCGAAGTGAATGAGAACGAGAAGAATACAAAGGCCAGCAACAATACGATATAGAGCGAGGCGTTGTTCTTGATGTTGATGTTGTTTATAGTCCATACAGCGGCGCGACCAATACCATAACCAAAGGCGGCACCTACCACCATCTGTACGATAAATCGCAATATGCTCTCGGCTACGCTGATATCCTGCGGGTGCAGCACGATGGTAATCATCACAATCGTAAGCATATATGCCATCGGGTCGTTACTACCACTCTCCAACTCCAACATAGGTCGCAGATTTTGGCGTAAGCCCTGCTTCTTGGTGCGGAGAATCGAGAACACCGAAGCCGAGTCGGTAGAGGCCATAGTCGAGGCCAGCAACAGTGCCATCGGCAATGATATGGCAAAGCTAACCCAACCGGCAAAGAGCCAGATGAAGAGGCCCACAAATAGTGCCGTTAGAATTACGCCGACCGTAGCCAAGACGATACCCGGCCCGAGAATGGGGCGTATCTCGGAGAATTTGGTATCCATACCTCCCGAGAATAGTATGACGCAGAGTGCGAGCATACCGATAACCTGCGTGAGTTCGAAGGATTGGAAGTTGATGAACTCCAAACCGAAGATGATACCCACACCCAAAAACAATAACAATGCCGGGGCTCCGAAACGATATGCCACCTTACCTGCTACCACCGCCACAAAGAGCAGTAGCGCGCCGACCAATAGAAATTTCTCCATAACAAAATTTTAATAGACCAAAACAGGTGCCATAACACCTATGGCACCTGCTTCAAACTTGCTATAAGTGAGGCCTACGCCTTCACAACGAGTTCGCTTATCGGTTGTAACTCCAACTCCTCGTACTCGAAAACCTGTGCCGCGGTAAACTTCCCGGCGGGAGATGTCCAAAGCATAACCGTTACAGCCGAAACATTTGCCTGTTTTAATTGTCGCAAGGTACTAAAATCTTGTTGCTCTACCAAATTAACAACTCGATTTTTATCCTCTTTGGCGAATTTTAACTCCTCTTTTTTCAAAAAAGCCTCCTCTTTGCTGTGCCAAGGAGCCATACCGCCTCCGCTTAATCTTATAAGTGCCATTGCGCCACCTGCCAAAATAAATACCGCACCAAAGAGAACGATAGCCGACTTCAAGTCGTCCATATTGGCGTTGCCATCGATAAATCCGTTTATGACAAACAAAACGACACCGAACAGGAAAATCGCAAGCGGAGTGAAGAGTGAGCGTCGGCGCATAACAATCTCACCCTGCGAGGCGTGACAAAGAGCCTCGTTTATATCATATTTAACCATTTTATTACTAAAAAAGTATCAAAAAAGCGCACGCCGAGATGCGAAAAGCCGCAGCCACACGTAACACAACTTATACACATTTTTACACACGAACCATTCAGTGCGTCCGAGACTCGTCACAGCCTCGGCGCGTTGCTTTTATAAAACCAAAATTTTGTAAAATTTACATACACAATCGCCCTCCCCGATAAGACTCGCTTGTCGGGAAGAAACATTTTTCGAAAAGTATGTAGTGGCTAAATGCGCAGTCGGCAGAGCGTGTGTAGATAATAGACAACACGCAATGACGACCTGAAATGATTGTATTCGAATATATGTGTCAAATGACCTGCTCGTCGCGAATGTATGGCCACAGAGAATATCTTATTACACTCTGTCTTTTGACGTGCCGAGGTTCTTGATATTTGAGTTTGAGCCTTTATGCTCGGCACGGTGTATGATACATTATTGCGCGATTGATATAGCGTAGTAGTTGTGGCACACTGTAATAATAGAGAGTGCTGCTGCGTGAATAGAGTGAGGTCGCCAGACGATGTCTCCTCGGTCGGGCAGGGCGTATGACCAGAATGTCGCGACAAAGCATCGCTCGATACGCCCCACGTAAGGTAGAGCGTAAACAATAACATTATGGTTAGAAATCTTCTCATATTCACTACTGCGGAATAAATGTATAGGTTATCGTTCCGCTATGTTTTTCGGGTGCCGAATTGTCGATGTTGAAACGTGAAGCGCGTGCCGCCTTCAACGCCTCGTGACGCATCGCATCATCACCACCCGACACAACTCGTGCCGAAATCACATTGCCGCCTCGGTCGAGTGTGACGGCCACCACAACCTGTCCTCCCGTGTCGCAACGGTAGGCGGGGATTATCAAATCGACCTTTTTGCGTACGGGATTCTTAAACTCGAAACGTACCGTAACGCCACCCTTGTATTTTGCATCTTTGCGCTCACTCTCCTTGCCTTTGTCGCCATTGTTGCGCTCGGCGTCGAGTATCGCTTGTGCCTCTTTCAATCCCGATTCGTATGCCGCTCTGTTGGCTGCCATACGCTCGGCGGCCTCCTCGGCGGCGCGATTGAGTTCCGATGTCTGTGTGCCTCGGTCATCTTTCAGATTTTCGTTGAGAATAGCGTCGTTTGATTGCAGGTTTCTGACCTCCGACCAATCAATCTCCGACTGACGCTTCATCTCAATCTCTCGCTCCAATCGCTCCTTTTCGGCCTCCAACTCGGCCAATGTCTGCAAATCGACATATATGCCCTGAATGTGAGGTTTCGAGCCTACGACAATCTTTGACGAGAAGAAAGCGATACCGAGAATGATATAGGCCGCTATCATCACACTCAACCCTATACGGTGGTCGTAGGCCCATTCGCCTGCGTCCTGCTTTTTTGGCTCGAAGGGTAGTCCCATACGCTTACGACGCTTCGGGCGAGGTTTTTGTGGAGCCTTGTCCGACGGTGGGGTATTTGGCACATCGCTGCGCAAAGAGTTCTCTTTGCCGAGGGCTTCTGTGCTGTTTGTGTTTGTCGATTGCATATTGTGTGAGTCAAAGGTCATAGACTTTGCAAAAGTAATGTTTTTTTTAGAAAAAATTTCTTTAAAAAAGTATTTTCGCAAAGTGTCAATCGCAACAGGCTGATTAACAAAGCAATAAACAATCGGCGGCAAAAGCAAAATTGTGACCGCTTTTTCTGTTTTTTCTTATCCGCTTGCAGAGTTTTTCACTTTTTTAATAACGCATTTCGTTTTATCCGAAAAATCCCACAAAAAAGAGCAACTCATTACAACCGACAGACTCCACTACCGGATAACTCAACCTTTACACAATATAAAAATAGGCAAAATCGTTGAAATAAAAGAGTTTTTTTCTAAAAAAAGTGTGAAAAAATTTTGCAATTTAATATAAACAAATTACTTTTGTTGCGAAACGAAACCTAGAAAGTTACAAAACACAATAACCTATGTTGCAAACCGAAAAGACTCATTACGACGTAATTGTTATCGGCGGAGGAGCGACCGGAGCCGGTACTGCACGCGATTGTGCGATGCGAGGTTTGAAAACATTGCTCGTTGAGCGTAAGGATTTTACGGCGGGTGCTACCGGTCGAAATCACGGCCTTCTTCATAGTGGCGCACGTTATGCCGTTACCGACCAGGAGTCGGCGGCGGAGTGTATCAGCGAGAATATGATTCTTCGGCGTATTGCCCGCCATTGTGTCGAGGAGACGGGAGGATTGTTCATCACCCTGCCCGAAGATGATTTGGCCTATCAGGCAAAATTTGTCGAGTCTTGTCAGAGGGCCGGCATCGACGCAAAGGTTATCGACCCGAAGGAGGCTATTCGAATCGAGCCTTCGGTAAATCCCGATATCATAGGTGCTGTGACTGTTCCCGATGGAGCAGTGGACCCCTTCCGTTTGACGACGGCCAATATCGTCGATGCGCAGTTGCACGGAGCCGATATTATAACGTATAATGAGGTCGTGGGTTTCGTTAAAAATCAAAATCGAATAGAGGGCGTACATCTGCGCCATATCCGTAACGGCTCTACTTCGACCTATTATGCCGATGTTGTAATCAACGCTTGCGGTATTTGGGGACATCACGTTGCCGAGTTGGCAGGTGTCAGAGTAAATATGTTTCCGGCAAAGGGTGCTTTGCTTATTTTCGGTCATCGCGTGAATAGTGTTGTGATAAATCGTTGTCGCAAGCCTGCCGATGCCGATATTTTAGTTCCTGGCGATACCATCTCGCTTATCGGTACAACATCGAGCCGTATTCCCTATGAAGATATAGACAAGAACGAGGTCACTCCCGAAGAGGTCGATATCCTGCTTCGCGAGGGCTCTATGTTGGCTCCTGTGCTTGCCAATACACGTATTCTGCGTGCATATTCGGGCGTAAGACCTTTGGTTGCTGCCGATAACGACCCCTCGGGCCGCAGCATCAGCCGAGGCATCGTCTGCCTCGACCACGCCGAGCGTGACGGTTTGGAGGGCTTCATTACCATTACGGGCGGTAAACTTATGACCTATCGTCTGATGGCGGAGTGGGCTACCGATTTGGCTTGCAAGAAGTTGAATCGCAAGGCCAAGTGCCTCACCGCCGAGCGTGCCTTGCCCGGCTCGGAGCAGAGTGCCGAGAAGGAGAAAAAGGGTAAGGCTCATATCATCGAACTCAGCACCGAGCAGAAGGCAGCCGAGGGCCGTCACGGAACGATGAGCCGTTATATCCCCTCACACAATGCGGTGAATGATGCTTTGGTGTGCGAGTGTGAGCAGGTGTCGGTTGGTGAGGTGAATTACGCTATAAATAATCTCCACGTTCACAACCTTATCAATCTGCGTCGTCGTACGCGTATGGGTATGGGTACTTGTCAGGGCGAGTTGTGTGCTTGTCGTGCAGCGGGACTTTTGGGTAAGGCTAATGGCTGTGCCGAGCGTACGCTGGGTGATTTGGCATCGTTCCTCAATGAGCGTTGGAAGGGTATGTATCCCATTGCGTGGGGCGAGACTTTGGTCGAGATACAGTTTACCTCGTGGTTATATAACGGCGTGTGTGGCATCAACCAACTTGCCGAGCAGAGCAGTGATAATTCAAATTAGCAGAGTATAGATATGAAGTACAATACCGTAATCATAGGCGGAGGTTTGAGCGGATTGCTCGCCGGTATAGCACTCGCTCGCGAGGGCAAGCGTGTCGCTATCGTATCTGCCGGACAGAGTGCGTTGCATTTTAGTTCGGGCTCATTTGAACTATATAGTGGCAGTGATAATCCGATGGAGGGTATTGCCAATTTACCCTCAACTCACCCCTATAAAAAGATAGGTGTGGAGAAGGTCGAGAAGTATGCCGAGCAGGTGAAAGCGATATTTTCGGAGGCAGGCGTGAAATGTACGGGTAGTGCGAAGCAGAATCACTACCGTCTGACACCTATCGGAATGATGAAGTCGGCGTGGCTCACACTCGATGATTATGCCTGCTTCGATAGCGAGGATAAGATGCCGTGGCACAGGGTTGCTCTGGTGAATTTTGACGGTTACCTCGACTTCTATCCCAAATTCCTTGAAAGCGGCTTTGCCAAGCGAGGTGTGGAGTGTGATGTGCATACAATATCGTTGCCCGAGTTTGAACATCTACGCGAGAGTTCTACCGAGATGCGTGCAACAAATATAGCCCGAATTATGACGGGCGATATATTGGGTAAAATCGCAAATAACCTGAAAAGCCGTATAGGCGATGCCGAGGCACTGTTTATGCCGGCGGCCTTTGGCCTGTTCGATAGCGAGTCGGTCGATGTGCTGCGTTCACAGGTGCGTGTGCCGCTCTATTTCGTGCCTACGATGCCGGCCTCGGTGCCGGGCGTGCGTACGCAGATTCAGTTGCGTCAGACATTCCAGCGTCTGGGCGGTGTCTATATGTTGGGTGACAGTGTTACGGGAGGCGTTGTTCGTGATGGACGCCTTTGTTCGGTGACTACGGCCAATCACGGCGATATGGAACTCTCGGCCGAGGAGTTTATCCTCGCTTCGGGAAGTTTTTTCAGCCACGGACTTATAGCCAGTCAGGATTTGGTTTATGAGCCGATATTGGGCTTGGACGTTGTGGCCGATGCTCAACGCTCGGAGTGGTACGATAAAGACTTGTATGCCCACCAGCCATATATGGGTTACGGCGTTGTGACCGACGAGAAGTTGCGTTGCTCGAAAGATGGGCAGACAATCGAAAACCTCTATGCCGTAGGCTCGGTGCTGGCAGCACAAAATGCTATCGAAGAGGGCACAGGCGGTGGTGTGGCAATCACTACTGCACTGTTTGTGGCCGATGAAATTCTTAACGCTTAATTCGTTGTAAAGATATGAATTACCAGAAGAGCAATATCAGCAGTAACAACTTCGAGCAGTGCATAAAGTGTACGATTTGTACGGTTTATTGCCCCGTTACGGCTGTCAATCCCGAATACCCCGGGCCGAAACAGGCAGGCCCCGACGGTGAGCGTTATCGCTTGAAGAAACCGCTGTTCTACGACGAGGCGTTGAAGTATTGCTTAAATTGCAAGCGTTGCGAGGTGGCCTGTCCGTCGAATGTGAAGATTGGCGACATCATTCAGTTGGCACGCATCAAGTATAGCAAGAAGGGGTCCGGTCTGCGTGAGCAGATTTTGGCGAATACCGATTTTATGGGCTCGGTGGCTACGACATTTGCTCCGATAGTAAATACTACGGTGAAACTCTCGCCCGTAAAGAAGATTATGGAGGCTACGCTGGCCATAGATTCTCATCGTACATTCCCGAAATATGCTTCGCAGAAGTTTACCACTTGGTTTAAGCGCAATGCACAGAAGCGACAGGATAAATTCCCGAATCACGTCACCTATTTCCACGGTTGTTATGTGAATTACAATAACCCTTCACTCGGTCGCGACTTGGTTAAACTGCTCAATGCGGTGGGTTATGGCGTGCATCTTATGGAGAAGGAGCGTTGCTGTGGCGTGGCGAAGATTTCGAATAACCTCATAAAGCAGGCTACGCGCGATGCGAAACGTAATTTGGAGGAGATTCGTCAGCAGGTGGCACTCTCGCGTGAGGTTATCGCCACAAGTACAACCTGTACCTTTACGATGCGTGATGAGTATCATCATATCTTGGGCTTGGAGAATTCAGATGTGCGTGACAATATAAATCTCGCCACACGTTTCCTCTATCGCCTGATAGAGCAGGGTAAAATCCGCCTCGCTTTTCGCAAGGATTACAAGATGCGTATCGCTTATCACACGCCGTGCCATATGGAGAAATTGGGCTGGTCGGTATATTCGACATCGCTGTTGCGTATGATTCCGGGCCTGGAACTCATTATGCTCGACTCGGTTTGTTGCGGTATTGCCGGCACTTACGGCTTCAAGCGTGAGAATTATGGCTATTCGCAGGCTATCGGCGAGCCGCTCTTTAAGCAGATACGCTCACTCGGCGTGGAGGTTGTGACGACCGACTGCGAGACCTGTAAGTGGCAGATTGAGATGTCGGCCGGCGTGAAGGTCGAAAATCCTATCTCGATACTTGCCGAGGCTCTCGATGTGGAGAAGACAATGGAACTCAATAACATTAAACTATAAATAACCTAAAATTCAAAATTATGGCAAATTTATTGACACCTCCTGCTTATAAGCAGGAAAGAACCGACGCCAAAGTAAATGCCGATTATTGGAAACTGCGTTTGCAGGTGTTTATCGGTATTTTCATTGGTTATGCCGGTTTCTACATCGTGAGAAAGAATTTCTCGATGGCTATTCCCGAGATGGCTCCCTTTGGTTTTGAGAAGGGTGAGTTGGGTATCGTGCTTTCGATGAATGCTGTGGCCTATGCCTTGTCGAAGTTTTTGATGGGTAGCGTGTCAGACCGCAGTAATGCGCGTGTGTTCCTGCCTTTGGGCTTGGTGCTTGCGTCTATCTCGATGATGTTTATGATGGTGCCGATTATGGCGTTTGGCCCCGAGCATAAGGGCTGGGCAATCGCTTTGATGGCTGCGTTGAACTTCCTCGTGGGTTGGTTTAACGGTATGGGCTGGCCTCCTTGCGGACGAGTGATGACACATTGGTTCTCGGTTAAGGAGCGTGGTACTTGGATGGCCGTTTGGAACTGTGCCCACAATGTGGGTGGTGCTTTGGTAGGCCCTATGGCAGTGTATGGCGCTATCTGGTTTGGTCATTGGTTCTTTGGCGAGAATCAGGAGTTTTACTTCCTCGTGGGAACTTATCTCTTCCCTGCGGCTGTGGCTATCTTTATCGCTATTCTGGCCTACCTGCTTATTCGTGACACTCCGCAGTCGTGCGGCTTGCCTTCGGTTGAGAAGTGGCGTGATGACTATCCGCAGAATTATAGCGAGAAGTCGGAGCGGGTGCTCTCTACAAAGGAGATTTTCTTTGAGTATGTCCTCAACAATAAACTTTTGTGGTACATCGCTATTGCCAACGCCTTCGTTTATATGATTCGCTACGGATGCCTCGATTGGGCTCCTACACTCCTCAAAGAGCAGTATGGCTTCGATATCAAGCAGGCCGGTTGGGCATATTTCGCATACGAGATGGCGGCTATCCCGGGTACTCTTATCTGCGGTTGGCTCTCTGATGCCTTGTTCAAGGGCCGTCGTGCGTTGCCTACGGCACTCTTTATGATTATCGTGGCGTTTGCTTTGGGCCTCTATTGGTACGCCTCTTATACCGCACACTTTACACTCGCTATGGTTGCCCTTATCGCTATCGGATTCTTTATCTATGGCCCCGTGATGCTTATCGGTGTTCAGGCTCTGGATTTGGCTCCAAAGAATGCTGCGGGAACGGCTGCCGGTCTTACAGGCTTCTTCGGTTACTTCTTCGGTACGGCAATCCTCGCCAATATCGTTATCGGTTATGTGGCTGAACACGCAGGTTGGGACGCTACCTTTATCCTTCTGTTGGCGGCTTGTGCTTTGTCGGTGGTGTTTATGGGCTTGACCTTCAAGGCAGAGAAGTATCTGACACAAAAACAATAACAATTATATGTTCTATTTTTACTTAACCTAATATTTAAATTGTATGAAAACTAAAAATCTTTTGCAAACAATTGCAATTTCATTGGTTTCATTCGTTATGTGCTTGGGCCTCTTCTCTTGTGAGATGCAGGATGTGACCAATGTGGATCGTGATGCTGCCCGCATCGAGACAAAGCACATCTCTCCCGAGATGGCAAAGGTTCGTGACTATGTGCCCGATATGGCTGTCGTAGCACACCGTGGTTCTGTGTTCTGGGTTCCCGAGGAGACCGAGGCTGCTTGGCGTTGGGCTCGTGAGATGGGTGCCGACTATTTGGAGTCTGACCTTCAATGCTCGAAAGATGGTGTTATCTTGGCTAACCACGATGACAACTTGAAGCGTACTACCAACATCGAGAATGTATTTGGTGAGACCGTTCCTGCTACTCGTGTTGTGTTTTATATGAAGTATGCAGGTATGACACAGGCCGAGGCCGAGGCACAGGTAAAGGCTGACCGTTTGAGTTTTACTCCCTTCTACACAAAGTCATACTTCTATGAGGAGTTGATGATGCTTGACGCCGGTACTTGGTTCAATGAGGATATGCCCGAGCAGGCTCGTGAGGGCTTCTCTACACAGAAGCAGTATGTATCTACATTGGAGGACCAGATTATGTATGCCGAGGGTAAGATGTTGAAGCGTGACGAGAATGGCGAGCGTGTTTATAAGTTGGAGGGTACTTGGGACCCCGCAAATCCTCACACTTGCTTGAAGTATACTTTCGAGTATGTTGATGACCCCGCGGATACAGGTAACCGCCCGGGTATCTATCCCGAGTTTAAGGAGTCTTGGTTGAATCCTTCGAATTTCGAGCAGATGGTTTATGATGAGTTGGCTCGTTTGGGCTGGAACATCATCACTGACCCGGAGCCCGAAGATGCACCCCATTGGGTTGATGGTAAGGTAAATGTTGGTAACACCAACGGTAAGGTTATCCTTCAAACCTTCTCATTCGAGTCTTTGCGTCGTACAGCCGAACTCTACGAGGGTCAGATTCCTATGTGCTTCCTCTTGTGGCACGATAAGATTACTCCTCGTCAGTATGCAGGTTATATCAATCAGGGTATCGATAATTTGGCTCACATCATTGGCCCTTCTATCGCCGGTGCGCCTAATAACTACTTCGAGATGAATGCTCCTTGGATGGCCGATATGATTCGCCGTGCAGGTATGCTCAATCACCCCTATTCATTCGACACTATGGAGCAGATGCACGTCTATTTCGGCGATTGGCACTATGGCGCAAGTGATTTCAAGGCTCCTTACCTCGATGGTTTGTTTACCAACCGTACTGAACTCACTTTGCAGTATATGATTGACAAGGGCTTGCGTCACCCCGACGCTCCCCAGACTGTTGAGAATCCGCAGGATTGTTTGTCACGTCTTGGTTACTAATCCGGCAGTATGACAATTTGAAACAGTTTTTTATTAACTCATAAATTGAAGAAAGTAGTTATGAAAAAATATATATTGATGCCCCTTGTGGCACTATTCGCCCTTGCAAATGTTTATGCACAGGATTTTGATGCCGCTCCGACGGTAAAGATTGCCGCCAAGAATGGTCCCGAGTTCACTATCGGTGCCCGTATGATGGCCGATGTTGCCTACTACCACTCTGACTTCACTCCTTTGAAGTCGGGTGCAGCCCTCACTGATGCTCGTTTGCGTGCCTCGATGAAGTATGACAATTGGTACTTCTATGCCGATTTCGACTTCTCAAAGGGTAAGTTCAAGCAGAAGGATATCTATTTGCAATATAGTTGGAACGATGTTCACGCCATCAAGGCGGGTTACTATTGCGACCCCTCGAATATGGCAGGTAATACCTCTATCGGTAGTTATCACTTCATCTCTCGTTCGGCTGCTTCACGCGCTTTGGGTGCAGGTCGTCAGTTGGGTATCTCTTACAAGTATATGGGCGAGAACTTCTTCGCAAATCAGGGTGTATTTGCCGAGAACCTCTATAACGACCAGTTGGCAGGTTTTCAGGGTGTGACTCTCGGTGGTCGCTGGTTGTGGCGTACTATCGGTAGCGAGAACAGCGCATTCCACGTGGGTGTTAATGCTCGCTATGCTCACATCAACTCTGGCATCGATTATCAGGGTACAGTTCAGACAAGCGTAACACTCTCTACTCCTTTGGAGACATACGTTGATACAAACTCTGATTTGATGTATGCTCACGTGCCTTGGGCTTCTGATGTTTTGAATTTGGGTGCAGAGTTCACTTGGGTTACTCCTAAATTCTTTGCTCGTGGTGAGTATCTCTGGAAGCGTATCGGCAAGGAGCGCGACGACGAGACATTGTTCAAGAATCAGTTGGGTACAGAGTGGTCTTGGGGCTCTTTGGAGTCTTGGAAGGCCGGTAATCCTTTGAAGGTGTCGCACTTCTCGGGTGCTTATGTTGAGGCAGGTTTCCTTATCTTCGGTGAGCCTTATCGTTACGACAGCAAGAACGCTATCGTAGGCGGTATGCGCGGTAAGTCGTTGGAGATTGTTGCTCGTTACAGTTATACCAATTTGAACGATATCGTTGATGGTGCTTACTACTTCGAGGCACAGGATAAGTATATCGACAATGGTATCTTGGCTGACTATCCCGTAGCATCTACTTCTATCGGTGGTGGCCGTTTGCACGCTGCAACCGTAGGTTTGAACTACTCGTTCAACAAGCACGTTCAGTTGTTGGTTGATTATACTTACAGCAACTACCTCCGCGATAAGAATCCTTACGACAAGAACTTCCACGCTGTTCAGGGCCGTGTAATCTTCTCGTTCTAAAATTGTGCAATAGGGGAGATAAATCCCCTTGTAAATACTCTTTCAGGGCTGCCGAATGTTCGGTAGCCCTTTTTTTTGAAGAGCAAAGAGAATTCAAAATTTTCGTCATTCCACATCACACGCACGACAGAGAATACAGATACAGATAACTTGCCCTGCGTGTGATGATTGGAATCTACCTTTGGAAATAGTACCAAACAAGTACGAATTTGGTAGCAAAGGTAAATAAGCGGTAGATGCCATTCATTAGCACAAGGTAATGCAGAGCGTATCTGCAAACAAATACTTTGCGCTAATGTGGCATGACGTATTATTTTCATCTTTGCTCTTCAATAGTAACTTGGGTAGTAAAATTACTACCCGCGTTAATGTTGGGAGTGTGATTATTAAATAGGGTATTTAGAGAATTTAGGGAATTTAGCGCAGACGTAAAAAAAACAATTTTGAATTTTGACCCGACGCTACGCAGGCTTTTAGTTGCTCCGCCATAACATAGTCTGCAATCCGCCTCTGTCTATGGCTTAATCGCAACTTTAATCCGACACAAGGTCGGCTTTTCCTCCTCTCTGCTCTCGCTCCGCAGCGTCGGTTGCTCTTTTCTCTCGTTTAACGTGTGT
>CAZQMC010000005.1:0-44646 GCA_964594305.1 uncultured Alistipes sp.
TACTACAACCTTACCAACAAAAAGCATCCTGACCGTCCGGTAACGATATGGGAACTCAACTTGTGCTTGGTTTTGCCAAAAGGTTGTTTTTAAACCTCTGCAATGCACAGAATCCAAAACCTAACTCGCAGACAATCAGGATACTTTCTCCTTATCGCAATATTTCGCTTTTTTCTTTTGTGTTTATTTTAACATCAAATCGTCGAGCCTCACCTTCGGAACATAATGCACTCCGCCGGAGCGATAGTAAGCGTGTGGCTCTTCGGCCGCAATATCCACAAGTTCTATCTTCTCGGCACTGCGACCAATGGCGATAATGAGCGCAGGCTCAATACTCAAATTCAAAGCCTCCGCAACAGCCTCCTTATCAAAGGCGGCTATACATATTCCACCCAGGCCAATCTCCGTAGCCTTCAACAACATACTCTACGCCGAAATACCCAAATCGATATCGACATAACGGCCCGACTTCTCGCTACACACCAAAATAAACGCATTTGGCTCGGTGCCGGGCAAAGGTAGTTTCAATTCGGGTAACGCCCCGCCCAAACGGATATGAGACAACACCTTTTAGGCCTCATCTTTCAACACCGGACGAAACCGCAACACCTGCTGATTCATTGCCGACGGGATTTTGGTATTCACCTCGATAATCTTTCGCAGTTGGTCGGCACGCACCTCATACGAGGCATCATAACCTCGACAACTACGGTTCTTGCGCAATAATCTATCCAGCGAAACACCCTTACGAGTGGTTGCACCCTGACGGCCCGCCATATAATCCTCCAACTTCTTACCCAAATAGTTGTCTGCCATACTCTAAAATCTAAAAGGATTCTGCTTTACATACACCCTGTATCGCTTTATCGAGCCGGGGACATCTTGCTCCATTCGGGGCAGGTATTGCATACCGCTTATCGTCTGCTCCTCGCCCATATCGATAACGATAGTGTGAGGGAATTTATCACCCTCGGCCGAACTCCAATAGGTCGATTCCTGCAAATCCAGCACCTTATCGGCTGTGCGATTTTCGTGCGCACGCTCCTCGCTGTCGGCATACATAGCCACCCACTCCTCGCGAGGCAGTCGGGTGCCATCTTCACCCAGCAACTCCAACTCGGCAATGCAGGCCACATCGCCGCCATTGTGTGCATCGAGCATCTCCACGCACAGATATTGGCCACTTACCTGTTGGCCAAACGACACCTCCTGCCAGCCGTTGCCGACCTTGAATTCGCCCTCAAATATCGGGTGCTCCTCGTCGAGGTTTAACCTGCGATGCAGAGTCGGGCAATACTCCTGCAACTTATCCAAAATAGGCTCTCGCAAGCCCTCACACTCGGCTTTATGCGGGCCGATGATATCGAATACCAATATCTCGTTCTCGCCCTGACGAAGCCAACAGCCCGGCATATAAAGCGTCTGTTGTGGGCCAATCTCCCAAATACGCCCCAATGCGTGACCATTCACATAGACCAAACCCTTACCCCAAGTCGAGAAATCGAGGAATGTATCGCTCGGATAATCGACATTAAATGTTGCACGATAGCACGCCGGCAGACGCTGATGGCTATCGTGTTGTACTTCGGCGATAGGTAAGAAGGTCATATCGTTGTAAAACTCATACTCGTCGGGAATATTAAAGACCTGCCACCCCTTTAAGTTATAGACAAATGGCTGGCCGTACAGACGGCTGACAATCTCGACCTTATCGGTAATACCCTTAAAATCTTTTATGGCACGACCGAAGTTTATGCGGCCCATAGCCTCGACCAAAATATCGAGTCGAGCGCCCTCCTCGCAGGGAGGCAACACAACCTCCTTTTCTCCCAAACGACGGTCCAATTTACCGACAAACACGCCATCGACAAACACCTGTGCATAGTCGTGAGCATTGCTCACCACAAGGCGTGATGCGACCTCCAAACGTGGCAGGGTAGTACGATATAGTATCGAGCCAAAGCCCTGGTCGTAATTTTCCATCGTGTGGATATCGAAATCCGACTTCGCCTCCGGCAGATTATCGAAGAGCGGTGCAACCTCGCTAAATGTAAAACGAGTGACGGTAGTGGGGTGAATAAGCGTCGGCAGAGAGGGCAGGCGTTTTTGGTTGCTATGCTTTTCAAGCGTCTTACGCAACAACCAATACTTCGAGGTCGGCTGGCCCGATTCGCTGATAGGTGCATCGTAGTCGTACGATGTCACATCGGGTGCAAAGCCCGGAGAGTTAGCACCGGCCCAATGGCCCCAATTAGTACCTCCGTGTGTCATATAGAGGCTGAAAGATATGCCACGCGAAAGCATAGCATCTATACCGCTCACCATAGCCTCGGCCGAGCGTGTTTCGTGATTGGCACCCCATTTATCAAACCAGCCACTCCAATACTCACTACACATAAGCGGAGAGTCAGGTCGCAGTGATTTCAACTTTGCGAACTGTTGGTCGATATCGGCACCGGCACCGAAATTCATAGTCCAAACCAAATCGTCAAGGCCGTTGAGCGTAAAGTTTGACGACCAATCACATTGGAACAGAGTGATATCCTCGCCAAAATGACGACGCACGATATCTCGGATTTCGGTCACATAAGCCTTATCCTCACCATAAGAACCGTACTCGTTTTCGACCTGAACCATAATTATCGGGCCACCCCGACTAATGAGCAAATCTCCCACCTCGCGAGCCACAGCCTGCTCGAAGTTATCGACACGTTCAATAAAATAGGGGTCCGACTCACGCAGACGGATATCTCTCTTTTTCAACAGCCACCACGGCAGACCTCCCATCTCCCACTCGGCACACACATAGGGGCCGGGGCGAAGGATAACATAAAGTCCGTTCTTTTGGCACAATCGGCAAAACTCTGCCAAATCGAGTTGCTCGCTGAAATCAAATTCATCGGGGCGTTGCTCGTGAGCATTCCAAAAGACATATAGGCATACGGTATTCATACCCAACGCCTTACACAGTTGTATGCGTTGCTCCCAATAGGGGCGAGGAATACGAGGGTAGTGAAGTTCGGCAGCCTTTATGACAAAAGGTTTTCCGTCGAGAAGGAATGTTCCGTGACCGACCTCAAAAGTATGAGGTCTTTTATCTTGCGCCCAAGCCGACACGGTCATCATCGCAAAGACTGCGGCAAGGAGAATGTATCGCACAAAAAAATGCATCTTTCAGGGGTTTGCAGTTTGATATAGCAAAGATAACCAATTATTGCGAAAAACAGCGCGCCCACACAAAATAATATCGAATTTTACAGCAGACCCGCTTCGTAATAGATTATTATCTGCTCCAAAAGTTTATCCTCCTGCTCCTTGTCGTACTCCGATTTAAGATTGTGGCCGAAGAGTTTGCCAATGCCCTGCCAGAATGTAGCAACAAAACCACCTCGAAACTCCTTGATGATTTGGTAGGCCGTATAGTCGGTTTGTCGGTCGATAAGTTTCAACAGCACACGCCCCTGCGTACGAGTCATACGCTTGGCGACAGGGGTGTATTCGTCAAGAATCTCCTTGTAACACTTTTTGATATAGGCTCGCTGTGCCTTCTT
The DNA here is from genome assembly GCA_964594305.1 of uncultured Alistipes sp. Classification (GTDB taxonomy): domain Bacteria; phylum Bacteroidota; class Bacteroidia; order Bacteroidales; family Rikenellaceae; genus Alistipes. Next base: position 3,552 of record CAZQMC010000005.1, read on the forward strand.
ATCGAGCGTGAGCAGCACCTCCTCCATATCGGCCATCTTGGCACGGGCAATTTGTGCCAGAGGATATACCTTTTTTACGGCATCGACCAACTTCTGGTAACGACGCATATCTATCTCTCGATTAAATACATAGATGGGGGCGAGTTGGAAATGGTCGATAGTATCTCCCTTATATATGGTACTACCTTTGAATGATGCGCCACGCGTACGACGACTCTGCGCTGTCACCAAAGATGGCAGCAACAACAAAACAACTATCACAAGGAGTGTTCGCCTCATACTCTCTAAACGCAAAAATCCATATCACAAGCCACGCAAAGCCACCAATAAATGTGTATGTAAAACAACAAGTTAAGAAGGCTTACACGAAGCAACACAGCACTCTATTTGCTCGATGTATTATCGTTTTGCAAGACCTCTTCCAATAATTTTTCATCACACTCGCCGAACCACTCCGAGAGTTTCTCTTTTGCTCGGGCTTTAACCTCGGGTGTGATGTTCGAGATGATGGTATGCAGCACAAACATAAGAGCCGCCACATCGTCACTAAAACCTATCAATGGCAATATATCTGGCACAAAGTCGGTGGGGAGAATAAAGTAACCCAAAGCACCATAAATCTTACCTTTGTCGGCAATCGAAAGCGTGGGGCTTTGCAAAGTATAATAGAGCAGAAGAATAGCATAAACACCCTTCTCGCCGGCACGTCGTGCTACACGTGGCAACTTTCGCCACAAACCCTTATCGGAGTAACGGTCTCCATATTTTTCGATATTTTTCGGTCCTCTCATATCACTACATCTATCTCCACATCATCATCGCAACACGAGTGGCGTAAAAATTGGGGAGTCGTTGAAAAAAGCAGAAGGTGCCCGCCGCAAATCTGGGGACACCCTCGTCTATTAAAATCAAGCGTCCGACTACTTCTCTTGGACGAAATACTTATAGAACAAAGGAATAGTATTCAAACCCTTGTCAAACTGCTCCAAGCCGTAACTCTCGTTAGGCGAGTGGATAGCATCTTCCGACAAACCAAAGCCTATAAGCAACGACTTAATACCCAAAATGCGCTCAAAACCGCTGATGATAGGTATCGAGCCACCCGAATAGAAGGGCAGAGGCTTTTTGCCGAATGAATCGACGATAGCCTTCTCAGCGGCCTTATATGCCGGCATATCGGTAGGTGCAACATAGGGTGCTCCACCGTGCAAGAACTTCACATTCACCTTCACGCTCTTGGGCGCAATCGCCTTGAAGTGCTTTGCGAAAAGTTTGCCAATCTTGACAAAATCCTGATTAGGCACCAATCGCATAGATATTTTCGCAGAGGCCTTCGATGGGATAACGGTCTTTGTTCCCTCCTCGATATAACCGCCCCAGATACCATTCACATCGAGTGAAGGACGCACACCCGTACGCTCAATAGTGGTGTAGCCGGCCTCGCCCTCTACATCGCCAATCTCCAACGCCTTTTTATAGTCACGCAGGCAGAATGGTGCTTTATTGAAGGCCTTACGCTCGGCAGGCGTGAGTTCGCGCACATCGTCATAGAAGCCGGGGATTGTAACTCGGCCATTCTCATCAACAAGCGACGACACCAAACGGGTAAGCACATTGGCCGGATTGGCCACAGCACCACCAAACAAGCCTGAATGAAGGTCCTTATTAGGGCCGACAACCTCGACCTCCATATATGTCAGGCCACGCAATCCGCAAGTAATCGAGGGTGTATTCATCGAAATCATCGAGGTATCCGACACCAAAATAATATCGGCCTTCAACAACTTCTTATTCTGCTCGCAGAACTTATATAGACTGGGAGAGCCGATCTCCTCCTCGCCCTCCAACATAAACTTCACATTGCAGGGTAGTGAGTCGGTAGCGCACATAGCCTCAAAAGCCTTGGCGTGCATAAAGAGTTGTCCCTTGTCGTCGTCGGCACCACGTCCCCAGATGCGGCCATCTTTGATTACCGGCTCAAAAGGCTCGGTATTCCACTCGGCACGAGGGTCCACAGGCATAACGTCGTAGTGACCATACACCAACACGGTCTTTGCCTTGGGGCTTACGATTTTCTCGGCATAAACCACCGGATTACCATCTGTCGGCATAACCTCGGCGCGGTCGGCACCGGCCTTTACCAAAGAGGCAGCCAACCACTCGGCACAGCGCACCATATCGGGCTTATGCTCCGACTGCGCACTGATTGAGGGAATACGCAACAACTCGAACAACTCGTCAAGGAAACGCTCCTTATTTTCGTTGATATAATTTTGTACTTTTTCCATAAAATTTTAAGGTATAATCAATCTTTATTAAAGGTTGCAAATCTCGTTTATCTCGCTCATAAAACGCTGCGCCAAAGCATCTGCCTCCGCGGGTGATTTTGCCTCGGTATAGACTCTGATAATAGGCTCGGTATTCGACTTGCGGAGATGTACCCAATTCTCGGCAAAATCGATTTTTACACCATCTATATCATTCACATTTTCAGAAGCATAACGCGTCTTTACTTCAAGCAATACTTTATCCACATCGATAGCGGGTGTGAGTTGGATTTTATTCTTCGATGCGTAGTACGCAGGATAGCCCTTACGCAACTCTGTCATCGAGCAATTTTTCTCCACCAGGAAACTCAACATCAAAGCCACGCCAACCAACGCATCACGACCATAATGCAGGGCGGGGTAGATAACTCCGCCATTGCCCTCACCGCCAATCACTGCGCCCGTAGCCTTCATCTTCGCCACGACATTCACCTCTCCTACGGCCGAAGCGGCATAACTGCCTCCGTGAGCCTCGGTAACATCTCGCAGAGCGCGTGACGACGAGAGGTTAGAGACGGTATTTCCTTGGGTGTGCGACAAAATATAATCAGCAACAGCCACAAGCGTATATTCCTCACCCAACATCGAGCCATCTTCACAGACAAGGGCCAATCTATCGACATCGGGGTCAACCACGACACCCAAGTCGGCACCCTCACGACGAATAACCTCCGATATCTCGGTCAGGTTTTCGGGCAGAGGCTCGGGATTGTGAGCAAACTCGCCATCGGGCGTACAGTTGAGTTCCACAACATCGCACCCCAACTCGCGCAACAACTTGGGGATAACAACTCCGCCGATTGAATTTACGGCATCGACAACAACCTTGAAATGGCGCTCCCTGACGGCGGCGATATTAACCATATCCATAGCCAGCACCTGCTGAATGTGAATATCGTTAAAATCCTCGCGCAGAACAACTTTGCCAATATTATCCACCTCGGGGAAATAGCACTCCTCACTCTCGGCCAGGGCAAGCACACGCTTACCTTCGCTGTCGTTCAAAAACTCGCCATTTTCATTGAGCAATTTCAACGCATTCCACTGTCGGGGGTTATGCGATGCTGTCACGATGATACCGCCGTCGGCTTTATGCGTAATGACAGCCATCTCGGTACCGGGGGTAGTGCAGAGCCCGACATTTATCACATTGGCACCACAACCCAACAGCGTTCCTTCGATGATATCGCTGACCATCTCACCCGAAATACGGGCATCACGACCCAACACAATGGTAAGTTTTTTGCCACAATGTTTTTCGCTCATAAAACGGACATAAGCCGTCGTAAACTTAACGATATCAATCGGCGTCAGGTTATCGCCTTGTACTCCGCCAATTGTACCGCGAATACCGGAAATTGATTTAATGAGTGTCATAAGCGTATGTATGTGTTATTAACTAATTACTCTAATTGTTGTAATACAAACCAAAAAGTTGCCATTTTATTTTGTAATTCGATGTAAATATATTACTTTTATGCCAAATAAAAAAGTCAAACGAAAAATTTTTGTGATGCAAGAAAGAATTATTCCCTCTTCGGAGTTGATTATCAATGGAGATGGCTCGATTTTCCACCTCCATTTATTGCCCGAGCAACTTGCCGACATCGTTCTCTTGGTGGGCGACCCGGGACGCGTTGCTATGGTAGCAGATTTTTTTGACCAGATTGAATGTCGCGTATCAAATCGAGAATTCAACACCGTAACAGGTACATACAAAGGCAAACGAATGACCGTACTCTCGACAGGTATCGGCATCGGCAATATAGACATCTCTGTCACCGAGTTAGATGCTTTGGCAAATATCGACTTCTCGACTCGCAAGGTCAAGGAGCAACATCGCCAACTCACTCTTGTACGCTTGGGGACATCGGGAGCGTTGCAGGAGGATATCAGTGTAGGAGATGTGGTTTGCGCCCGTACTTCGGTAGGCTTCGACGGCCTGCTCAACTACTACGCCGGTCGTAACGAGGTTTGTGACCTCGATATCGAAAAGGCCTTTATCGAGCAAACTTCGTGGAGTGAATTGCTCCCGAAGCCATATTTCATCAACTGCAACACAGAGTTGTGGGAGTTGTTCAAGGATTCAGTGACCGAAGGCATCACCATCGCCTCGCCGGGATTTTATGCTCCGCAGGGCAGGTGGGTACGCCTGAAACCGGCAGACCCCGAGTTAAACGCCAAGATTGAGGCATTCCGCTTTAATGGCCGTCGCATAACCAACTACGAGATGGAGAGTTCGGCTTTGGCCGGTCTGGCAGCACTTATGGGCCACCGCGCCACCACGCTCTGTACAATCATCGCACAGCGTATCGCCAAAGATGCCTGCACCGATTACAAGCCATTTGTCAAGGAGATGATTCGTATGGCATTGGATAAGTTGTCGGCCATCTAACCGCAACGAGTTCTATCCGTCGCACATTTTTTCGAAGAAAACAATATTTACAGGAAATAAATTATAACAAAAATATTTACAGAAAGATGAAATTTACAGTATCGAGTTCGGCTTTGCTCTCACTTTTGGCAACAGCCGGTAAAGTAATCAGCAACAAAAGTTCACTCCCCATTTTGGAGTATTTCTTAATGGAACTCAAAGAGGGCCAATTGACAGTCACTACATCGGATTTGGAGACCACTTTGATAGGCTCTATCGCTGTCGATAACATCGAAAAAGAGGGCATCATCGCCGCTCCTGCGAAGTTGATGTTGGACTCTTTGAAGGAGTTCCCCGAAATGCCTTTGGTAATTGAGGTCAACGATACCACTTGGGAGATTCAGATAACTTGGGCCAGCGGTCACCTCTCTATCCCCGGTGCAAGTGCGATAAGTTACCCCGCAACACAATCTCTCGGTGCCGAGAGCAAGAGTGTAACTCTCGATGTGGATATGCTCGTGGGCGGTATCAACAAGACTATCTTCGCTACGGCTGACGACGAGTTGCGTCCCGTGATGAATGGTGTATATTTCGATTTCTCGGAGGAGGCATTGACTTTTGTGGCTACCGACGCTCATAAGTTGGTTAAGTTCTCGGCCGAGAATAGCAGTGACTTCGCTGCGGCATTTATCTTACCGAAGAAGCCCGCCAACCTTTTGAAAAACCTCTTGTTGAAGGAGGAGGAGCCCGTTGAGGTGAAGTTCGACGCCAAGAACGCTACCTTCCAACTCAAAAACTTCAAGTTGGTATGCCGTCTTATCGAGGGTAACTATCCCAACTACAACGCCGTTATTCCGGCAAGCAACCCCAATAAGGTGCTGATTGACCGTGTGGAGTTCGTCAATGGTATCAAGCGTGTGGCAGTATGTTCTAACCCCACGACCAACCTTATCCGTATGGACATCGCCGACAATAAGGTTAATCTTACGGCGCAGGATATCGACTTCTCGGTTTCGGCAAACGAAACTATCTCGTGCAGTTATGACGGTCAGCCTGTAACTATCGGCTTCAAATCAACTTTCCTTGTGGAGATTTTGTCGAACATCGAGACTCCTACGGTAGTGGTGGAGTTGGCCGACTCAACTCGTGCAGGTGTATTCAAGCCCGTTTATGACGACAAGCAGAGCAGCGAGACTTTGATGTTGCTTATGCCAATGATGATTAACGCATAATTTCCGCACTATGGATTTGAGCCTCAAACGCCCAATCGTATTCTTCGATTTAGAGACTACGGGTGTAGATATTTCCAAAGACCGCATCGTCGAGATATCGATGGTAAAGGTTATGCCCGATGGTGAGGAGATTGTCAAGACTCGTCGCATAAATCCCCAGATGCATATCCCCGAATCGGCTTCGGCCATTCACGGGATTACCGACGCTGATGTTGCAAATGAGCCGACCTTCGCACAGATTGCCAAGTCGCTCAACCAATTCATCGAGGGGTGCGACTTCGGAGGGTTCAACTCCAACCGCTTCGACCTGCCTATGCTTGTCGAGGAGTTTTTGAGGGCAAATGTTGAGGTCGATTTTCGTAAGCGTAAGTTTATCGATGTGCAGAACATCTTCCACAAGATGGAGCAACGCACGCTGGTTGCAGCCTATAAGTTCTACTGCGACAAGGATTTGACCGACGCTCACTCGGCTGAGGCCGACACCCGCGCCACTTATGAGGTGCTGAAAGCGCAACTCGACCGTTATTCGGAGTTACAGAACGACGTGGAGGCTCTTGCGGAGTTTTCTTCACGCGGCGAGGCGGCCGATTATGCCGGTCGCATACTCTATAACGACAAGGGCGAGGAGGTTTTTGCCTTTGGCAAGTATAAGGGTTGCTGTGTTGCCGAGACCTTCAAGAAGGAGCCGTCGTACTACACTTGGATTATGAACGGCGATTTCCCGCTTGCCACCAAGAGGGTTGTCACCGAGATTTATCTACGCAGCAAGGCATAGCATAAGGCTTGGGCCGGGCGACCGGTACTATATGTTGAACATATTTTCGAAGATATGAGATTAACAAAAATAATCGTCATACTTTCGATGGTTATGACCTTCACTTCGGTCACAGCCGTCGGACAAACACCTGCGATTGAGAAGTCGCAGGTTATTGTCTTTATCAATGGGGCGAAGTTCTATGTCCATTCGGTCAAGGCGGGCGATACGCTCTATTCCATCGCCAAAGCCTACGAATGTTCGGAGGAGGATATCAAAGCCAACAACACTTTGGCGGGCGATGCTCTGAAAATCGACCAGACGATAAAGATTCCCGTCACCGAGAAGGCTCGCAGCGCCAAAAAGCGCAAGAAGGAGTTTGTCAGCCACCGCATCAAGGCAGGGGAGACGCTATACTCCATAGCACGCAAGTACGATATCTCGGTAGCCACAATTCGCGAGGATAACCCCGAGGCAAATCCGCAGTCACTCACCATAGGCGAGTCGTTGTGGATACGCCGTGCCGATATGGGGCAGTCGTCGGCCGAGGAGGCACAGGAGGAGTTGCAGGAGTATGCCGACAATTTAAGCAAAGCATCGAGCGACGGCTATCGCTATCACGTCGTTCAGGCGGGCGAGACAATCTATTCGCTTTCGCGCCAATATGGCATCACAGAGCAGGAGTTTGCCGAATTGAACGACATCAGCAACGGCCTGAAAGCGGGTGCTATGGTGCGTGTACCACAGTCGCAGGAGGATAATCTGGCGATGATTGACAGTGCCAATTCGGCGGTGGATAACTCGGTGGTAACGGCACAGGCAAGCGACGAGAATATCGTTTTTCGTGCCATACCTTCGGAGCAACCGCTCAACATTGCACTGATGTTACCTCTGAATGTCGGAGGCAAGGCCAATGCGAGTTATGTGGAGTTCTATCAGGGCTTTTTGCTCGGCTTGGAGGATTTGAAGAGTAAGAGCCGAGGCAAAACCAACCTCACACTCTACAATACGGCTCACGACTCTATTAAGGTAGAGAATATCGTCAATAGTACGCTGTTCGAGGGTACAAACCTGATTGTCGGGCCGGTCTATGAGGACGAACTGAAACCCGCGTTGGAGTATGCTTCGAAAAACTCTGTGCCGGTAGTGTCGCCTTTGGCCAATATGGATAATACCCGCCACGCAGCACTCTATCAGTTGGCACCCAACCCCGAGCGTAAGTACGACAAGATTGCCAACCTTATAGATGGCAGTCGGGATATATGCCTCGTGTATGCCGAAACAAATGACAGGGAGTTCGAGACCGAGATTTTGGAGCAGTTGGCCGGTAAGAGTTATCGTGCCTACACCTATACATTCGACAAGGAGTCTATCTTCACACCCCGTAATGAGGCTACGCCCGCATTGGAGGAGACGGTGGATATACTCAACTCCGAGCGAAATATATTGTTCATCGTTTTGGCCTCACGCGAGACCGATGTCGATAGAATCCTCGGCACTCTTGCTTCGTCGAAGTCGTCGAACACCGAGCGCAGCATAAAGGTCGCCGACTATGTTGTTTTGGGAGCATCTCGCTGGGGACGCTTCAATAATATCGACCGCACAACCTTCTTCAACAATAATGTGGTTATGATATCGACCTACCACGCCAAACGCGACTCGGAGGCGGTGCGTCAGTTCGACAGCCGTTACATCAAGTCGTACCACTCGTTGCCGTCGCTCTATGCCTACCGAGGTTACGACAGCGCGATTATCTTTGGTGGCGGTATGCGCTCCGACATAGAGTACAATATGCTCGACAAGCGATATACACCATTGCAGACGAGTTATAAGTTCTCGCAAGCCGAGCAGGGCGACAAATATACCAATGGCGAATGGGTGCGCATAAATTATAACAACAACCACACCATAACAGTAGAGTAGTATGGCCGCTGTAAATCACAATATCCCCGAAAAGACTATCGAGCGATTGAGCGAATATCGCCGTACGCTTCTGTCGTGCCATAAGCAGGGTATTACACATATCTTCTCGCACGTATTGGCCGGTATGCACGGCATTACGGCGGTGCAGGTGCGTCGTGATTTGATGCTCATAGGTTTTTCGAGCGATACGAAGAAGGGCTACGATGTGAAGGTGTTGATTGAGTTTATCAACAACATTCTCGACAGCAAAGAGGTGATGAATGTGGCCGTTATAGGTATGGGCCACTTGGGACAGGCCATCACAAAATATTTCAACGGCAAGGGTCTTAAACTGCGTATCGTGTCGGCGTTTGATGTGGACCCCGAGAAGGTCGGGAGCCGGATAGACGATATCCCGTGCTATCATATGAACGATTTCGAGGCGGTGGTGGAGTCTATGGATATCAGCATCGTGGTCATTTCGTCACCCACGCGTGTTGCCCCGTCGTTGGTGGTGCCTATCATCAATGCAGGCATCAAGGGCGTGCTGAACTTCACATCGGCACCGCTCAACTTCCCACAAGGTATCGTGTCGGAGAACTTCGACATAACTACCATTTTGGAGAAGGTGGCCTATTTTGTCAAGGAGAGCGACGAGATAGGGGACAAAAACTAACCCCGATTAAGCGATGAGAGTATTTCACGATTTAGATAATCTACCCAAATTCAATGGTGCTGTGGCCACTATGGGCTCGTTTGACGGCGTGCATAGCGGTCATCAGGAGTTACTGCGCAGAGTATCGGACTTGGCCAAAGAGAGGGCAGGGGAGAGCATTGTCATAACCTTTGAGCCTCACCCTCGATATGTGCTTGGCACAGGCGAAAATATGCGTCTGTTGACTACGCTCGACGAGAAATTGTTACTTTTGGAGCGTGCCGGCATCGATAATGCCATCATCATAACCTTCACCTCCTCATTCAGCCAAAAATCACCGCAGGAGTTCATCGCCGACCTCGCCAATGCAGGTATAGGGAGTATGGTCGTGGGCTACAACCACCGTTTTGGCCACCGAAAGGAGGGCGACTACAACTACCTCGAATCGCGTGGCGGTATGGAACTCTATATGGTCGAGCAACAGCAGGTAGCAAATAGCAAGGTCAGTTCGACGATTATCCGCCAAGCCGTATCGCTCGGTATGATGGAGCGGGCGGTGGCGTTATTGGGGCACCCTTATCTTATGGAGTGCCGCATCACAAGCGACGGCGAGGTATGCGACATTGACCAGCATAAACTCCTGCCGCCGGAGGGTACCCACGAGGCCGAAATTGAGGGACAACACGCTGTGATAACTGTCGGGGATAAAGGCAAGATAAGCATTGCTCCTGTTGTGGCAACAGGTAAAGTGATGATTGAGATAATTTAACCAAGTATTTGATTTTATGGCACTAATATCATACGAACACAAGGTGCGCGTCGCATACAAAGACACCGACCAGATGGGCATTATGCACCATTCAAACTACATAGTTCTATACGAGAAGGCTCGTACCGAGTGGTTGCGCGATATGGGGCTCACCTATGCCGAAATAGAGCGCAGAGGCATTATGTCGCCCATCATCGAGGTACATTCGAAGTATCTGTGGCCGGCTCTGTATGACGAGGTGCTATCGGTCAAAGTCTTTCTCGATGAGATGCCTTCGGCAAGGCTCGTAATCCGCAGCGAGGTCTATAACGAGGCGGGGCGATTGATAAATCAAGGCTCGGTAACACTGGGCTTTATGCACGCCGACAGCCGTCGTCCTTGTCGCGCTCCCGAGTGGTTTATTGCCGCACTTGAAGAGTATATTGCAAATCGTAATCAATAGAGTATTATGCGTCAGTTCAGCAGCAGGGGTTTTATCGTTTTAGCGATGGTTGCATACTGCATACTTGCAACCCTCTATTTTGTTCAGCATTTTTGCTGGGACAATATCTTCGGTATAACCATTGCTCTGCCGACACTTTTTGCCACAACTCTCGCATTTATGCGTCGTCGTCACGGAGGGTGGTGCATACCTTTGGCTCTATTACTCTCTGCTATGGGCGATTATGCCGGTGCTATGGATAATTTTATGGCCCAACTATCCCTATTTGCCGGAGCGCATATCTTCTTCATTTGCGATTTTCTGCCGCATCGCAAGTTCTCGCTTTGGAGGGTAATATCCGTTGTAAGCGTGGCTGTGATTGCGGGATTATATTTGGGTTTCATCATCTCTAATATCAGCGACCGGACTATCGCTACGGCTATCGTAGTATATGGCATTATCATTTTGTGTATGGCCGCATCAGCCATCTTGCAGCAACGCCGGCACCGTATTTGGTATATCGTCGCCGCACTGCTTTTCATATTCTCCGATGGTGTGATAGCCTATGGTTTTGTGGAGCCGATTTCATATTCGACGCTTCTTATCATTCCCACCTACTATGCTGCACAGGCAATATTTACGGTATTGTATATGCAGCGCAAGCAGCAATAACTGCCACTCCTCTGTTAAATTTATGACACATTTCCCGCATCGTCTGCCAAAATGGCACAACGACGGTGCTGGCATAGGGTTTGTGTCTTCACGCCAAAACGAATAATAATAAATATATAATAAAGGTATGAAAAACGGAAAAATTGGCGTAACGACGGAGAACATCTTCCCCGTCATCAAAAAATTTCTCTACTCGGACCACGAGATTTTCTTGCGTGAGTTGGTCTCAAATGCCGTAGATGCTACGCAGAAACTCAAAACCCTGTCGTCGAAGGGTGAGGCTACGGGCGAATTGGGTGACACGACAATCCATATCTCGGTGGATACCGACAAGCGCACGCTCACCATCACCGACCGAGGTATAGGTATGACGGCCGACGAGATTGAGCGTTACATCAACCAGATAGCCTTCTCGGGTGCCGAGGAGTTCTTGGCAAAGTATAAAGACCAAGCCATCATCGGTCACTTCGGTTTGGGATTCTACTCGTCGTTTATGGTTGCCGACAAGGTGGAGATTTTCACGCAGTCGTACACGCAGGAGGCTCCGTCGGTACATTGGTCGTGCGACGGCTCTCCCGAGTATGAGATGGAGGAACTCGCCGAAAAACGCGACCGAGGTACATCTATCGTGTTGCACATTTCGGAGGATTGTGCGGAGTTTGGCGAGGAGCAGAAGGTTGAGGAGTTGTTGAAGAAGTATTGCCATTTTCTCCCTGTTGCCATCGCTTTTGGCAAGGTCAAGGAGTGGAAAGATGGTAAATATGTCGAGACAGAGCGTGATAATATCATCAACGACACCAATCCTCTATGGACACGCAAGCCGACCGATATCAGCGAGGAGCAGTACAAGGAATTTTACAGCGAACTTTATCCTACGAGCGACGAGCCACTGTTCTATATCCATATGAATATCGACTATCCGTTTAATTTGACAGGAATACTCTATTTTCCGAAGATTAACAACAGTTTCGAGATTCAGAAGAATAAAATACAACTCTACTGCAATCAGGTATTCGTCACCGACCAAGTCGAGGGTATTGTGCCGGAGTACCTCACATTGTTGCACGGCGTGATTGACTCTCCCGACATTCCGCTCAATGTCTCGCGCAGTTACTTGCAGAGTGACCAGAATGTGAAGAAAATTTCGGGTTACATCACCCGCAAGGTGGCCGACAGATTGAAGGAGTTGTTCCAGACTATGCGCCCTGACTATGAGAAGAAGTGGGACGATTTGAAGGTCTTTATCCAATACGGAATCCTCACCGACGAGAAGTTCGCCGAGAAAGCACAGGATTTTATGTTGTTGAAATCTACCGACGAAAAGTATTTCACGCCTGCGGAGTATGTCGAGATGGTCAAGGCTAACCAGACCGACAAAAACGACAATGTAATTTTGTTATATGTCGATGACCCTATCGACAAGCACCCCTTTGTGGAGTCTGCCAAGGCGAAGGGTTACGATGTATTGGAGATGAACGGCCCGCTCGACAACCACTACATCAATTACTACGAGTCGAAGAATCAGAATGTACGCTTTGTGCGTGTAGATAGCGATGTCATCGAGAAACTAATCCAGAAAAAGGAGCAGATGTCGCTGTCATTGAGCGAGGCACAACAGGATTTGATGCGCCCCGTATTTGAGAGCCAAATGCCTCACGACGAGAAGATTACCTACACCATATCGTTTGAGCCTATGGCTGCTGACGATGCTCCCGTAGTCATCACACAGAACGAGTTTATGCGCCGTATGAAGGAGATGGCGAAGGTGAGCGGCGGCGGTATGAGCCAATTCTATGGCCAGATGCCCGATAATTTCACCATAGCCGTAAATGGCAACCACCCGATTGTCATCGACATTCTGGGAAGCGTCGAGGCGGAGTATGGCGATAAATTGAAATCTATCAGCAAGAAGATTGATGCCGCCGAGGCCGAGGAGCGTCGCTTCGAGGAGGTCGTCAAGGATAAGAAAGAGGAGGATTTGTCGGCCGACGAGAAGGCTATGCGTGAGGAGTTGTCGCGTAAGGTTGTAACGCTCCGTGACGAGCGTGACTCTCGCCTGCGTGAGATTGGCTCACAGAATAAGTTGGTGCGTCAAATCATCGACCTTGCGCTATTGTCAAACGGTATGCTCAAAGGCAAAAACCTCTCGGACTTTATCCAGCGCAGTATCACGCTGATTGAGAAGTAGCGACAGACAAAGATGAAAGAAAAAGGGACTGTCTAACAAGTCTGATTTTTACGATTTCACCCCCGCCAGAAGTGTGTCTGACGGGGGCGATTTTTATTTTTTAGGACTTGTTAGACAGGCCCTTTTTCTTTTTGCTCTTTTATCTTTTAGAGCAGTGCCTCTACCTTTGCCTTCAAGGTATCTTTGCTGGTAGCACCTACCACCTTATCGACAACCTCGCCACCCTTGATGAATACGACAGTAGGGATATTGCGCACCTTATATTGTGCCACGATATCGTCGCACGCATCTACGTCGCACTTACCTATAACAACCTTACCCTCATACTCCGCAGCAAGTTCGTCAATGATTGGGCCTACCATACGGCAGGGGCCACACCATTCAGCCCAAAAGTCAATAACCACAGGCTGTCCCGAGGCCATCAAAGCCTCATAATTCTCGTTTGTAATTGCTAATGCCATAATTGTAACTGTTTTAATAGTTTATGATAATGTATATTTAATCTCGTTTCTATCCAAAAAATCTACCAACTCACTCGCCAGAGCAATCCTATATCGCTTGGAGTACATATTCACACCCACGCCCTCCTCGTGACTCACAACCGCCATACGCAACAGCGTATTGCCCTTATGTCGCTTGATGGCCGCCGTCAAATCGGCAACAAAACTTTCGGTCAACTCCTCGATAGGCAGCGAGATGTGTAACTCCTTAATATTATCCTGCATCTCGGATAGTTGCATCATCGAGAGTATCTTAAACTCCAACTCGGGGTTATCACCGTAGGGACGAGGTTGCACCTTGCCCTTCACAAAGAGGAAGTAATCCTGAAAAAGGAAGGGGCGGAACGCTTCATAATCCTTACCAAAGAGCGCAAATTCGTGCTGGCCCTCGTAATCCTCCAACGTGAAACGGCCCCAATGGCGGCCTGTCTTGGTCGTGAGGTCCTGTACCGAGGTAACGATACCCGCAAGGCCGAACTCTTGACCCTTCAACTCCTCCAAATCGGCAAGGTCCGACAAACGCACCTTGCACATATGTTGCAGTATGACTTTATAGGCGTCCAACGGGTGTGCCGACAGATAGAGGCCAATCATCTCGCGCTCCTTTTTCAGCACCTGCAACTGATTCCAATCCTCGGCCACAGGCAGGGTAGGGGGCTGAATATCAACCACACCGCCACCGCCAAAGAGGCTCTGCTGGGCATTCATACGCTCCTGCTGCACACGCTGACCATAACGCATCAACTGCTCCAAGAAGGTTGTTGGATTACCTGTGCGTGTATCCTCGGCGAAGAACTTACTGCGATGAAAATCGATTATCGAATCAAAACCTCCCGCGTAAGCGATATTCTCCATACACTTACGATTGACCGTATTGAAGTTTATACGCTCTACAAAGTCATATATGCTCTTGAACGGCCCGCCCTTCGCGCGCTCGTCGATAATAGACTGCACAGCCGCCTCACCTACACCCTTAACAGCCGCCAAACCGAAGCGGATATCGCCCTCTCGGTTTGCCGAGAAATTCACCACAGACTCATTCACATCGGGGCCCATAACATTGATACCCATCTGCTTACACTCGGTCATATAGGCCGTAATCGACTTAATATCGGCGAGGTTACGACTCAACACCGCAGCCATATACTCCGACGGATAGTTCGCCTTCATATAGGCTGTCTGGTAGGCCACCCACGAGTAGCACGTAGCGTGCGACTTGTTGAAGGCATACGAAGCAAACTTCTCCCAATCGGCCCAAATCTTCTCCAACACCTTCTCGTCGTGGCCATTAGCCTTGCCGCCCTGAATAAATTTGGGTTTCAACTCGTCCAACTTCGACTTAATCTTCTTACCCATAGCCTTACGCAGTGTATCGCTCTCGCCTCGCGTAAAACCTCCCAACAGACGCGACAAAAGCATCACCTGCTCCTGATATACCGTAATACCATAGGTATCTTTCAAGTACTTCTCCATAATGGGGATATCGTACTCGATAGGCTTACGGCCGTGCTTACGGTCGATAAAATCGGGTATATAATCCATCGGGCCCGGACGATAGAGGGCATTCATCGCAATCAAATCCTCGAAGGTCGAGGGTTTCAACTCACGCAGATATTTCTGCATACCTGCCGACTCAAACTGGAATGTACCCGCTGTGCGGCCCTCGCAATAGAGTCGATAGGTCGCGGGGTCCTCTATATCTATGGCATCAATATCAACATCTATGCCTCGCGTAGCCTTCACATTGGCCACAGCATCTTTGATGATAGACAAGGTTTTCAGTCCCAAGAAGTCCATCTTGATAAGGCCCGTATCCTCGATTACCGAGCCCTCATACTGCGTCACGAGCATCTTCTCGCCCGTCTCCTTGTCGTCGGCCGTACTGACAGGCACCCAATCGGTAATGTCATCACGACAGATAATCGTACCGCAGGCATGCACTCCCGTACCTCGCACATTACCCTCCAACATCTTGGCATACTTGATAGTATCGTGCATAATGGGGTCTTCCGACTCCTCGGCCTCCTTCAACTCGGGCACTGCCGCAATAGCATTTTTAAGATTGATTTTCAGCGTCTTCTCCTTGTCGTTAGGGTCTTGAATACGGTCGGGCACCAACTTACACAACCTGTCAGACTCTTTTAAGGGGAGTTTCTGCACACGCGCCACATCTTTCAATGCCATCTTTGTCGCCATCGTACCGTAGGTGATGATGTGCGCCACCTTCTCCTTGCCATACTTCTGCGTCACCCAATTAAGCACTCTACCACGACCATCGTCATCGAAGTCGATATCGATATCGGGTAGCGATATACGGTCGGGGTTGAGGAAACGCTCAAACAGAAGGTCATATTTAATAGGGTCTATCTGCGTGATACCCAAGCAATAAGCCACAGCCGAGCCTGCCGCCGAGCCACGTCCCGGGCCCACCGACACATCTAACTGCTCACGCGCCGCCGCAATGAAGTCCTGCACGATGAGGAAGTAACCCGGGAAACCCATCGTCTTCATAATGTGCAACTCGAACCTCAAACGCTCCTCGACCTCCTGCGACAGAGGGTCGCCATAGCGTTTCTTGGCACCTATCATCGCAAGGTGTGCCAGATAGTCGGCCTCGAACTTTATGCGGTATAACTTATCGTAGCCACCCAACTTTTCAATCTTCTTACGAGCGTCGGACTCCTCCATCACCACGTTGCCATTCTCGTCACGCGTAAATTCGTTGAACAAATCCTCCTCGGTAAGACGTGCGCGATACTCCTCCTCGGTACCGAACTCGGCAGGAATCTCGAAGTTGGGCATAATGGGGGAGTGGTCTATCGAGTAACTCTCAATCTTTGAACAAACCTCCACCGTATTGGTCAGAGCCTCGGGTACATAATCGAACAATGCATTCATCTCGGCACGCGTCTTCATCCACTCCTGCTTCGAGTAGAGCATACGCTTCGGGTCATCTAAATCCTTGCTCGTCGAGAGGCATATCAGGCGGTCGTGCGCCTCGGCGTGCTCCTCATCGACAAAATGGACATCATTGGTGCAGACCAATTTAATATTGTGGCGATGCGCCAACTCCACAAGTGCCTCATTTACCGCCAACTGCTCTTTATAGGTGTCATGATTGGCTCTTTCGACTGTGGCTTTATGGAGTTGCATCTCCAAATAATAATCCTCCTTGAAGAGGTTTTTATGCCACAGTATAGCCTCCTCGACCGACTCCATATCGCCCGACTGAATCTTGCGAGGTATCTCGCCGCCCAAACAGGCCGAGCAGCAAATCAAACCCTCGTGATACTTCTCCAACTCCACTCTGTCGGTACGCGGTCGCATATAAAATCCTTCGGTCCACGCCTTCGACACTATCTTTATAAGGTTGTGGTAGCCCTTCTCGTTCTTCGCCAACAATATGAGGTGATAACCGCTCTGGTCCTGCTTACCCTCTTTGAGGTGCAGACCTCGGCGTGCCACATAAACCTCACAACCTATGATGCCCTTGAAATCCTCTTTGGGTTGGGCATCTAACTCGGCTTTGAGCGCAGCAAGTGCTGTGAGTTGCTCCTCGGAGGTTGCCTCGGCCGCATCTACTTCGGCCTGCAACGAGGCAATCTTGGCGTTCAACTCCTTTATCTTGTCACGACGCGCACCGTTCTTCTTCTTAACATAGTTCCAGAACTCCTTCACGCCGAACATATTACCGTGGTCGGTCAGAGCAATACCTCGCTGACCATCGGCAATAGCCTTATCGACCAAGCGTTGAATACTCGCCTGACCGTCCAAAATAGAGTACTGTGAATGTACGTGAAGATGAACAAAATCGTGCATAATCTTATCGTTTTTATAAAATCCGTTCGGCAACTATCTCAATGCCGACATTACTATATTGGCCACCACGGCGCGCGCACGCGCAAGAGAGCCTTTGTCGTGAGGGTGGGTGCGGTTTGTCAGCAGTATGATTGCTACACCCTCGGCGTAATCGATAGCCATCGATGTCCCTGTATATCCCGTATGGCTCACAACGCAGTGTGGAGTCATCAAATCGCCATAACAGCCGCCCTTATCGTAGGCCGCGTCCCAACCCAAAGCCCTGCTATGCTTGGCCAACGCATCGGGAGCAGCAAAAAATCTCTCGACAGTACGACGAGAGTACAATCGGCACGGGGTAGTGAAGCCTAACCCTCCTCGCCAACCCTCATCAGATAGGTGCACAACGCCGCCATTCATCAGTAGCGACGCCACCACAGCCAAATCCTCGGCTGTCGAGAACAACCCCGCATTACCCGAGACGCCACGATTTATAAGCCTTGCAATAGGGTCGTGAGCCTCGCCATACAACACCCGCCCATCGCTTTGTTGCTCGGTAGGCACTATGGGTGAAAAGGCATCAACCGACCTTCGGGAAGCATCTGTCGGACTATACCAAGTAGCCTTCAATCGTAAAGGCTCAAAGACATTTTGCGTAGCAAACTCGTCAAGTCGTTGCCCTGCAATACGCTCAATAATAGCCTGCAACACCACAAAATTCAGACAACCATATCGCACCTTCTCTCCCGGGCGTGACAGACGCTTTGCCTCGGTGGCGATATATTGCACCAGCGAATCCTTATAGAGCGTCGGTGGGGTATTACTTGCCTTCAATCGCTCCAAGAATTCTCCCACAGCGATATACGACGGCAAACCCGAAGTGTGTGTCAGCAGATGCTGAATGGTTATAGGCTCACTCATCACAACCTTCGGCTCCGACACCTTTGCCCTCTTACCAAATCGTTTGGGTTTCTCCACCTCGGCGATGCTATCCCACGGCTTGAACTCCTCGATATATCTATCTACTCGGTCGGTGAGGCGCACCTGACCATCTTCGACCAAACGCATAAAGGCGAGAGTAGTACCCACACCCTTACTCAATGACGCAAGGTCAAAAACGGCATCTGTTGTCATCTCGACACTATCGGCAACACCCTCCGCCGAGAGCAAAGAGCGATAACCATAGGCCCTTAAATAGGCCACATCACCCATCGAGCAACCGTCAGCAGCCCTGCGCACCACACACAACACAGCCCCCGAGAACTCACCGTCGGCCATCGCCCGATGAATAGCACTGTCGGCACGCTCCATCTGTTGTACATCGAGGCTCTGCGAACTTCGCAGCCAGCCATTATGCGTCATCACGCAAAGGCTCCACGCCACATACCCCAGAGTCAAAATGGTCGCAAATATGTATAAAGCCTTTTTCACCTAATTATCAGCCATTTACGCAAACCATTTCTCTCAAAGAGAGAAATCCTTACAAATATACGATTAAAAAGTCTAATATTTTGGTTTGCTCATTGCAAGTTATCAACAAAATAATTAACTTTGTTAAAGACCAAACAATAATCGCCTATGAATGAGAATAAATTAGTCGTTTGGCGCGAATATGATTCGACGAGCGACGCATTATGGGACAAGTCACTTTTAGAGGGTGAAGGCATTTGGGCCACCGTCCGCAATGAGATTATGTCGTCGGTCTATGTGGCAGGTGTTATGCCCGCCCAATTGGTCATAAGAGAGGCTGATGCAGAGCGAGTTAAAGAGATTTTATCGGCATACTCGGCCGAATAGCAAGGCTCACTCCTTCGTCCATATCTTCCACGCCGCCTCGGCTTGCGCATAGAGCATATCGAGGCCCGAAAGGGTGTGTGAGCCACGCTCGGCGCCACGTTTCAAAAAGAGCGTCTGCGTAGGGTTATAGATCAAATCGAAGAGATAATGATTCGGAGTTAAAAGCGAGTAGTCCAACTGCGGAGCCTTATCGACCTCGGGGAACATTCCCACGGGCGAAGCATTTATTATGAGGTTATGCTCACTTATGACCTCCGCCGAGATATCGTCATAGGTAAGATTTCCCTTCGCCACATCGCGCGAGACAATCTGATAGGGAATACCACACTCCGCCAAGACATATTGCACCGCCTGTGACGCTCCTCCCGAGCCCAAGACGAGTGCCGCCGTCGGCTCAACGCCACCCAGCAACTTACCGAGCGACAGGCGAATACCATCAACATCGGTGTTATATCCTACACGCCGACCATCGGGCATAATCTTCACGCAATTCACTGCGCCTATATTGCGAGCCTCCGCACTCAAATCATCGAGATAGGGTATTATCTGCTGCTTATAGGGGATTGTGACATTAAAGCCCATAAGATTAGGTGTCGAGCGGATAAACTCCTCGACGCAGGCTATCTCGGACAACTCATAGAGTGCATAGGCATACTCACCCGAAAGCCCTTCACGCTCGAATTTATCGTGGAAATAACTCCCCGAAAACGAATGGCCCAACTTCCGCCCTATAAGCCCCAACTGCTTCATAATCACAACAATTTACCTATCATCACAAACGAGCCTATGAGCAATACCGTAAAGGCTATTGCCAGCCAATTGAAATACTTGTCGATAAAGTCCTTGATAGGCGCACCAAATCGCCATATAAGCCACGCAATAAGGTAAAAACGCAAGCCTCGCGAAATGACAGAAGCCAGAACAAACATACCGAAATTGATATGGAACAGACCTCCCGTAATGGTAAAAAGTTTATAGGGCAGTGGGGTAAATCCCGCAGTAAATACAATCCAGAAATTATATTTGTCGTACAAGGTACTCACCTCCTCGAAACTCTCGACCGTAAATACGTGCTGGAAGAAGAACTCGGCCAGAGCGGTGTATTCGCCCGCAGGAGTCTGCCACAGGAAAAAACCCAAAGCATAACCCGCCATAGCACCCAACACCGAGCCTATCAAACATATAGCAGCATAACGGAATGAACGTGTCGTCATACCCAGACAGAGGGCTACAAGCAACACATCGGGCGGGATAGGGAAGAAACTCGACTCGGTAAAGGCCAACACTAAAAGAGCCAGCCAACCCCAACGCGAGTCACCCCACGACAACACCCAATCATATAATTTCTTGACAAAATTCATCGCTTTATTATTTTCTGTGCTTTATCGTTTTCTGCGCAAAAATAGTATTTTTATCCGACATTAGCAGTATCGCTCGACAAATCCGCCACCAATAACACGATTTTGACGATAAAAAACCACCGGTTGCCCAACGGCAGGAGCCCACGCAGGTTGCTCCAACTCTATGCGAAAACCACTTTCAATCGGCTCTACCGAGCGTATAAATCCTGCGGGATTACGACCTATGCCTCGCACCATAACCGACACATCGGCAGAGTGAATAAACTCCTCTAAATCAACTATATTACAGCCATTCACTTCAAGTGTCGATTTATAGAGCAGTGCATCTTCTCCGACCACCAACCTGTTGCGCTCGGCATCAATCGCCACGACAGCCACGCCACTCACCCTACACTCAAAGCCACGCTTCTGACCTATGGTATAAAACGCCACGCCATCGTGCCTGCCTACAACCTCACCCCGAATATCTACAACCTCGCCTTCACGAGCCGTCAATGGAGCATTTTCCCGCAAGAAATCACGATAGGCCATACCCTGCAAAAAGCACAGCCCCATACTCTCGCGTTTATCAGCAAAATTCTCTTTAATTTCGCTCTTCACGACATCGCCCATAGGCGTTATCACTCGTCGCAGAGTATCTTGCGTCAATCCCCAAAGATAGTAGGATTGGTCTTTACGAAGGTCGCCGGCACGAGCAACATAATACCTCTCGTCACACCGCTCAACCCTGAAATAGTGGCCCGTAGCGATATGTTCCACACCCAAGCCATCAGCCTCACGCTCCAACCATTTCCACTTGATAGCCGAGTTACATACGGTACAAGGGGCAGGGGTACGCCCTGACGAATAACTATCTCTAAAATAATCGATTATATGCTCTTTGAACGCCTCCCTTACATCTACCACACAATGCTCCACGCCAATCTCTTCGGCCACTCGTTGCGCCTTGGCAAGCATCGCTTCGTCCCCAACGGTATCGAGCGTAACGGCCACAACACGCCACCCCTGACCACGAAGTCGCAGGGCAGAGGTCACGCTATCGATTCCGCCACTAAAACCAAGCACAACACTCCTCTCGGCCATAGGCTATAACGACGATTTAGATTTTAAGAGCGGCAAAGTCTCGCTGTTCCAATTCTCCAACAAACCCACAGCACACTGGTAAGCGTCGCCCTCACGAGGATTTATCCAACGGTAAAATTCCGAAGTGGAGTACAGCGTCTGGGCTATCATAGCCGATAGTTGGTTGCGCACAATCTCGCGCGAGAGAGCAAAACCCTCGGCATCATATTCTATACCCGCAGCCGTAGCCATAGCGACAACACCCTCCAAATCAGTATCTTGCAACTTAAAGTCGGCATCAAACTGCTCAAAATCGGGATAACGCACTGCAAGGTTTTCTCGGTTATTATCGAGGTACGACATCACAAAATCACGATACACACCCTTCGAGAGCAACTTAATCATATAATCGCTCACTCGGGTAGTATCGCTCTGTACGACCACATCGGGAGCAATACCTCCTCCGCCATACACCACGCGTCCTTCACGCAAAGTCTTGTAAGCGGGCAGGCTATCTGTCGAAAGCGAATCGGTACGGCCTGTCACACGATTATAGTGAGCCTTGTAATACGACTCTTTGTCGCCTCGCTCATAAGGCCGCTGAATAACGCGGCCCGAAGGGGTATGATAACGTGCTATGGTAAGCCTTACGGCCGAGCCGTCACCCAAGCCTATTTGTCGTTGAACCAAGCCCTTACCAAAACTACCTCTACCAACGATTACGGCCCTGTCCCAATCCTGTAATGCTCCGGCCACAATCTCACTCGCCGAGGCGGAACTCTCGTCAATCAGCACTACGACACGCCCTTTGAATTCGCCGAAATTCTTTGCCCGAAACTCCTCGGTAGGCATTGCCCGCCCCTCGGTATAGACCACCAGAGCATCTTTCGGCAGGAAATAACCGGCCATCTCGACAGCCTGATTGAGCAGGCCGCCTCCATTGCCTCGCAAATCGAGAATAAGGCCTTTGACATCGCCTATCTTACCCATAGCCTCGCGGAACTCTGTCATCGTAGTATGGCCAAAACGATTAACCTTCACATAGCCGATATTATCCGTAGCCTTATAGGCAGCGTCAATTGTCGTAATGGGAATCTTATCTCGCGTGACTGTAAAATTCAGCACCTCGCTCTCACCACGTCGCACTACGCCCACATCAACCTTGCTTCCGCTCTCGCCACGCAACAGCGGCGGAACATCGCTACGCGAAAGACCTATGGCACTCTTGCCGTCTATCTCGACTATACGGTCGTTAGGCCTGATACCCACCCTCTCGGCAGGGCCTCCGGCAACTGTATTAACGACCAAAACAGTATCCTGCAAAACATTATACTCCACGCCGATTCCGCTAAACTCGCCCGCAAACGACTCCATCTCGGCCTTTAACTCCTCTTGGTTGAGGTAGGTAGAGTGGGGGTCCAACTCGGCAAGCGACGAGCGTATGGCACTCTCGACAATAGGCTTCATATCGACATCATCGACATAGGCCGCCGAGAGATATGAGAAAAAACGATTGAACTTCTGGATTTGCTCTATATCGCCACGCTTGCGCTGGGCATTGCCCGAGATAGGCAACAACGCCACAAGCAACAGACACAGATATAATCTCCAAAAGTTCATCGTAAAAATATAAATCAGACTATGCTATAACCTCGGCAACAGCCTCAAAATCAACCACCGACTGCTCACCCGTGCGCATATTCTTGACAGTAGCCTTACGCTCGGCCAACTCATTTGAGCCGATAATCACCACATAGGGCACCTGACGACGGTTGGCATACTCCATCTGCTTCTTCATCTTCGCCGACTCGGGATAAATCTCGGCAGCCACACCCTTATCGCGCAAGCCACGAATAATACCGAGCGACGCCAACTGCTCCTCCTCGCCCAAATTCACAAACAGTACCTTTGTCGAGAAATTAACCTCCTCGGGGAAGAGGTCCAAGCCTGTCATAACATCATAGATACGGTCGGCACCAAACGAGATACCCACGCCCGAAGTATTGGGCAGACCGAAGATACCTGTCAAGTCGTCATAACGGCCACCACCGCAGATTGAGCCTATGGCATAATCCATAGCCTTCACCTCGAAGATTGCGCCGGTATAGTAGTTCAAACCGCGTGCCAGCGAGAGGTCCAACTCGATAGGCAACTGCAAGCCCAAACGCTCGACATAGCCGAAAATCTCGGCCATCTCGTCGATACCCTTAACGCCTGTCTCCGAGCAACCGATAACATCGCGCAAGCGGGCGAGTTTCTCGGCATTAGAGCCGCTAAGTTCAAGTATAGGTTGAAGTTTGGCAATAGCCTCGGCCTCCAAGCCTCGCTCCGAGAGTTCGGCCTTGACATTATCCAAGCCTATCTTCTCCAACTTATCTATCGCCACCGTAATATCCATCATCTTGTCGGCGTGACCGATGGCCTCGGCAATACCGTAGAGAATTTTGCGGTTATTCATTTTGAGCGTCACATTTATCTTCAACTTCGCAAAGACACGCTCGACAATCTCAATCAATTCGACCTCGTTCAAAAGCGAGCGTGAGCCGATAACATCGACATCGCACTGATAGAACTCGCGATAGCGGCCCTTCTGCGGCCTATCGGCACGCCATACAGGCTGCACCTGATAACGCTTGAAAGGGAATGAAATCTCGTTCTGGTGTTGCACGACATAGCGCGCGAAGGGAACGGTCAAATCATAACGCAAGCCCTTCTCGCAAATCTTCGAGGCTTGACGCAACTGCTCGTCATCGAGACCTGCGCCATAGTCGCCCGAATTAAGAATCTTAAACAGGAGTTTATCGCCCTCGTCACCGTACTTACCCAGCAGGGTAGAGAGATTTTCCATCGAAGGCGTTTCAAGCGGAGCAAATCCGTAGGTACGGAATACGCTCTTAATAGTGTCGAAAATATAGGTGCGACGCATCATCTCTGCCGGAGAGAAATCACGCGTACCCTTTGGAATTGATGGTTTCTGTGCCATATACTTATAAATTCAAAATTCAAAATTCAGAACTCAAAATTCAAAATTACGAAGAACAAACCTTTGTTTTCTCCTTCGCACCGCGGCAATTCAAACAAGTCTGATTGCCCTCGGTTTGGAGTCGGGTCAAAAGAGTTTTACTCGTTCTCTGTTAGTTTGCGATACTTAACACGCTTGGGGCCGACATCTAATCCTTGGGCCTTCTTCCACTCCTCGTACTCCGAATAAGAGCCCTCGTAGAATACCACCTTCGAGTCGCCCTCAAACGAGAGAATATGCGTAGCGATACGGTCCAAGAACCAACGGTCGTGCGAGATAACCACAGCACAGCCGGCAAAGTTCTCCAAGCCCTCCTCCAAAGCACGCAGAGTATTTACATCGATATCGTTGGTCGGCTCATCGAGCAAGAGGACATTTCCCTCCTCCTTCAACGCAAGAGCCAAGTGCAGGCGGTTACGCTCACCACCTGACAACATACCGCACTTCTTCTCCTGGTCGGCACCGCTGAAATTAAAGCGACCGACATAGGCACGCGACGGAATCTGACGGTTGCCCAAAGTAATCAAATCCGAGTTCTGCGAGATAACCTCATACACAGTCTTTTCGGGGTCAATCGACTTATGTTGCTGGTCAACATAGGCCAACTTTACGGTCTGGCCCACAGTGAAAGTACCCTCGGTAGGCTCGTCCAAGCCCATAATCATACGGAACAGGGTAGTCTTACCCGTACCGTTAGGGCCAATCACACCCACGATACCTGCGGGTGGCAGTTTGAAATTCAAACCCTCATACAAAATACGGTCGCCAAAGGCCTTCTTTACATCGTTGGCCTCGATGACAATATCGCCCAAGCGAGGGCCGTTGGGGATAAATATTTCGAGTTTCTCCTCCTTCTGCTTTGTATCCTCATTCATCAACTTATCGTAAGCCGACAAACGAGCCTTGCTCTTGGCACGACGGCCCGAGGGCGACATACGCACCCACTCCAACTCGCGCTCCAAAGTCTTTCTGCGCTTCGACTCCTGTTTCTCCTCCATAGCCAGACGCTTGGTCTTCTGGTCCAGCCAACCGGAGTAGTTGCCCTTCCAAGGGATACCCTCGCCACGGTCCAACTCCAAAATCCAGCCGGCCACATTATCCAAGAAGTAGCGGTCGTGCGTTACGGCGATAACCGTACCCTTATACTGCTGCAAGTGCTGCTCCAACCAATCAATCGACTCGGCGTCGAGGTGGTTGGTGGGCTCATCGAGCAACAATACGTCGGGTTGCTGCAACAGCAAACGGCACAACGCCACACGACGACGCTCACCGCCCGACAACACCTTCACACTCTGGTCGGCATCGGGACAACGCAAGGCGTCCATAGCACGCTCCAACACGCTATCCAACTCCCAGCCATTCACTTGGTCAATCTTCTCGTAGAGTTCGCCCTGACGCTCGATAAGACGGTTCATCTCGTCGTCCGACATAGGCTCGCACAACTTCACATTGATATCTTCGTACTCTTTGAGCAGAGCCACTGTCTCGGCGCAACCCTCCTCGACAATCTCCTTTACGGTCTTTGTATCGTCGAGTTGAGGCTCCTGCTCCAAATAGCCAACCGAATAACCCGGGGCAAAGACAACCTCGCCCTGATAGTTTTTATCGATACCGGCTATAATCTTCATAAGGGTAGATTTACCCGAGCCGTTAAGACCTATGATACCGATTTTAGCACCATAGAAGAATGATAGATAGATGTTGTTAAGCACCTTTTTTTGATTGGTGAAGGTCTTTGACACGCCCACCATCGAAAAGATAATTTTTTCGTCTGCCATATAGTTGTTTTTGTATTATTTTCGCATATCCGAGCAAAGATACGAAACCAAAAGCAGACTACCAACCCCAAAGGGGGTTTATTTGACAACAAAGCGTTAGATTTTATCCGCAATGACTATTTTGACGTGCAAGATTGAGGGGCTATATCGCGCAAATCATCGACAAATCTCCGATAAGCCGCCCTGTCCGAAGCGCTCATCGCAAGTGTATCGCCCACGCTCTGCGGAATCAGCGTATAGTGCGGTCGTTGCACCCATACAGGTTCAACATCAAGCGTATAGCGCAACTCGCCGTCGGCTCTGCGCCGAACATCAATCACAGCGACAATACCGCCATCACAATATCTTTTACGCTGATTTGACACAAAATTACCCAACGAATAGAGTGTCACACCCTGCACGCTATCACACTCATAAGGTTGCACGACGTGAGGGTGACTACCGATAATTACATCGACACCCCGACGACGCATAAAAGCCTCTAATCGGTGTTGTTCTTTATTGGGTTTGCGCTCATACTCCACGCCCCAATGCACGACAGCCACCACACAATCGACACTATCACGCGCTATGAGGTCAAAATCTGCAGCCATAGACAATGTATCGAGGTGCGCCACACGACAACCCTTCGGCACCGTAATTCCGTTGGTACCATAGGTGTAATTGACTACGGCAAACGATATGTCGCAAAGATTGAGATAACAAATTCTATTGCGCTTATAATCAACGCCATCACAAAACACACCTACACGCCGCAATCCCAGCGAATCGAGAATTTTGGTCGTAGAATACACACCTCGTCGCCCTCTGTCGAGGCAGTGATTATTTGCCATAGCCACCACATCTATCCCCATATCCCGCATAGCCTCGGCCACCTCTGCCGGCGACGAGAAACAGGGATAACCCGAATAGGGGCCTTTTTCCGCGAGTGTTGTTTCGAGATTTATTATGGCCAAATCGGCTGTGCGAAACATCGGAGCGACATACCGCAGCGATGGGGTATAATCGTAACCTCCCTCGGCCAAACGTGCCGCCTGCACCTGCGGAGTATGCTGCATAAAATCACCTCCCGCAACTATCCTCACACGCCTGACGAGTGTCGTACTATCGACGCACGCAACCTCGTGCGAAGCGTCAAACTCCACAAAATGCAAAGGCAAAAACGCCAACGCAAACATAAAAACTATGGCAACAAAGTATCTCATAGCCCACAAATATAATGATAAAAGAGATAACTGCGCCCCTTTTTGAATTAAAAATCACATCACACACGAGTAAAACGATTATAGGCGAGAAGATAACACAAAACCTGCCATCGGCCAAAATGGCAATAAAATTGGATACACAACGGAAATCATACATCTATTATGAAACGACCGCTATTAAACTTAATATTTGCCTTTTCAGTCGCGATATCGGCATCTGCCCAGTCGCCAAAAACACTCTCACTCGACGAAGCCCTACATCGAGGACTCACGACCAACTCCTCGATTGAAGCGGCACAATTTCAGGAGGAAGCGGCCCTGCAACGCCGGCGAGCCACACAAGGGTTGCGCCTGCCACAAATAGCCATTACGGGCAACTACACGCTCCTCGACAAAGATATATCGTTCAATGCCAACGCCCTTAAACAATCTGCGCAAAACATATTTTCCAACCTTATCGGCTCCGGCGTAGAGGGTGGAGCAATATCGCCGGCCGTGGCAGAGATGTTGCAAAACAGCCTCGCCTCGCTGAATGGCGCATCGTGGAGTATTCCCCTACAAAAACGCAACTTTGGCATCATTAGCGGCGAGATAACCGCTCCCTTATTTACGGGTGGGCGTATCAACTCGGCCATCAAAGCCTCACGCCTTGCCGGCGACATCGCTCACCAGCAAACCCTGCAAGCGGAGAACACCCTCATAACCGACATCGTCAGACAATATTTTTCACTCGCACTTGCGACCAAGGCTATTGAGGTACGCCGAGCGGCTCTCGATGGTATAGAACGCCATCTAAACAACGCCATAGCCCTTGAACGTGAGGGGATTATAGCCCGTAGCGAAAGATTGTATATGGAGTATCGAAGAGCCGAGGCCGAAGGTGCTTTACAAGGTGCTATTTTAGAGCAAAAGACCTTAACCGATGCACTATGTAACGCAATCTCCGACAATGCGGAAGAATACTCTCTTACAACACCTATGTTTGTTCTGCAAGCCACACCGCCTATCGACACATTTCTCTCGTCCGCTCAACGCCATAACCCCCTGCTCGCCCAAGCATCAATAGCCACTCAAATAGCCGAGGAGGGCTTGCGTTTTCAGCGTGCCGACTATTTCCCGCAGGTAGCCATTGTCGGTGGCGGCACAATCTACCAACATCGGCTGTCATCGCTTGTTCCACGTTGGGTTATAGGCCTAAACGTAAGCATCAAACTATTCGACGGACTGAATCGAGAGTACCGTTACGCCGCCGCAAAAAGTGATGTCCGCGCCACCGAAAGCATATCGCATCAAGCACGCAACGATATTACAATACTCATCGAAACACTCTACAATCGTCTGCTCGACGCTGAAAATCGCATCGCATCGCTCTCCACCTCGATAACCTTTGCCACAGCCTACCTCCACGACAAAGAGGCCGCCTTTCGCGAGGGGTTAGCCTCGGCCACCGACCTTACCGATGCCGAACTCAACCTCGCCAAAGCGCGTATCGAACGCTTGGAAGCCGTCTGCACCTACGACATCACTCTCGCAATGCTATTGGAGGCCGCAGGGCAAAGTGCAAGGTTTATCGACTATACAACCGACGACAACGCCTCGCAAATAACCTTTCATGACAAATAATCTCACTATATGCAACACAAAACAACACTTTGGACAATAGCCGCACTATTGCTGTCTATTCTTATCATATTCATTTTGGGGCTATACCTCGAACACCGAGAGCCTATACTCTTGCAAGGCACAATCGAATGTACCACATATCGTGCAGCCTCGAAGATTGCCGGACGCATCGAGCGTATGTATGTTCGGCAAGGCGACAAGGTAGAGCAGGGCGAACTACTCTACACACTATCCACGCCCGAACTCGACGCACGCCTTATGCAAGCCGAGGCCGCCAGAAGTGCCGCCGAAGCATTAGACAAAAAGGCCCTTGCAGGAGCACGACGACAGCAGATTGAGGCGGCACGCAATATGTGGCAGAAGGCAGAGGCGGGATTACAACTCGCCGAAAAGAGTTTTCTTCGCATAAAAGGGCTCTACGAGCAACAGGTGTTGCCTGCACAAAAGTTCGACGAGGCGCAAGCCAACTATCAAGCAGCATTAGCCACCGAACGTGCCGCGCGTGCCGAATATGACCTCGCCTTGGCAGGTGCTACGATTGAAGACAAGCAAGCCGCCGCGGCCCAAGTACGCCAAGCCTCGGGTGTCGTCAGCGAGGTGGAGTCATACCTAAATGACGCTCGGGTATATGCTCCCATTACGGGTGAGGTGGCCGACATCATTGCCGAGCAGGGAGAACTTGTCGGCTCGGGATATCCCGTTGTGGCCATTATCGACAGGTCGGACGTATGGGCAGCGTTCAACATCAAGGAGTCTCTACTGCCTCATTTTCTCTCCGGCACACGCTTCACTGCCCACATTCCGGCCTTGAAGCAAGATATTGAATTTGAGGTATATTACATATCCGCAGAGGCCGATTTTGCCACTTGGAATGCTACACGCACCCGAGGCGATTTCGACATACGCACATTCGAAGTCAAGGCATGCCCCATTTCCCACACGCAAAACCTGCGCCCGGGTATGAGTGTCATAGTAAATTTGTCACAACTCGACAATAAAGCGAAGTAGTACAGCCGACCGATATGAAGCCCCTGCAAACCATAATCGCCGTTGCCCGACGCGAGATGAACCGCATAATTCAGCACAAGATTTATGCAGTGATGCTCACCGTTTTACCTCTCGTAGCGTTACTATTTTTTGCCATTATTTTCAGCAAAGGCCACCCCGACAATCTGCCGATAGTCGTTGTCGATAACGACCACTCATCACTCTCACGACAATTTTTAACTATGGTCGATGCCGCACCCGAAGTCCTAATCCGATACTCGGCAAGCAATACCGCCGAGGCCGAACAGATGATTCGACAAGGCGATGCACACGCTCTGCTTCTTATCCCCGCAGGCTTCGAGCGCGACATTTTAGGGGTTGTGCCGACACATATCGAGGCCTACATCTCGGGGGCCAATATTCTAATAAATGGCCTGACAGCCAAGAGCCTTCTCACCGTCACAACAACCTTCGCCACAGGCATACAAATCCAACTCCTCACGTCGCAAGGGCTCACTTCTCGTCAGGCATTAACGATGGCTATGCCCATAAGTTTCGAGCAGCACACGCTATTCAACCCCTACATCAATTACAGTTATTACCTCTCGCCGAGTTTTATGCCGATGATGCTGTTGATATTCACTATGCTGGCCACAATCTTCGCCATAGGCTCCGAACTACGTTATGGCTCGGCCATAGAGTGGATAGCCTCGGCCAACGGCTCCATTGTAGCGGCTCTCGCCGGCAAACTACTACCTACGGCACTCGCTATGACGACATTGTCATTTTTGATGTTTTTCCTGCAATTCAAGGTTATAGGCGTACCACTAAACGGCAGTTTTACGATATTGGTCGCAGGCTGTATTGTTTTCATAATCAGTTATATGTGCATCGCCATTACGCTTGTGGCCCTCACGGCCGATATGCGACTTGCACTATCTCTGGGCGGAGGTTATGCCGTTATGGCCTTCTCGTTTTCGGGACTTACATTTCCACTTATGGCTATGCATCGCAGCCTGCAAATTTTCAGTCATCTGTTTCCGTTTAGTTATTTCATCGACATCGTCATCGACCAAGCCATACGCGGTGCGCCGCCGGCACGCTCGCTCTACGATATCGGCTATATGATGATTTTCTGGGCTTTGCCTCTCTTCACTCTGCGACGATTACGACGCATCGCCACCGACAAAAACTTTTGGGAAAGATTATGAAATATCCGCTTCTTGCCACTCTGCGCAAAACCGCACACGAAATACGCCTCGTTATCAGAGCCGAATTACGCAATATATTTCACGACGAAGGGGTGGTGTTGATTATGGTTTTTGCCCCTATAATCTACGCTACAATATACTCGATGGCCTATTCGACCGAGGTTTTGCGAGATGTACCGATTGGAGTGATAGACAACAGCCGCACCTCATCGAGCCGAGAGTTGATTTCGATGTTAAATGCCGGGCCAGACACCGTTGTAGCCTACGAGCCGACCGATATCGAGGAGGCCAAACGACTATTTTTCGAGCGTAAGATTTATGGCATTATATATATCCCCGACAACTACGAGCGCGACCTACTCGGCGGAGAGCAGGCCACCGTCGCCATTTATCTCGACGCAAGTTATATGCTGATGTACCGCCAGGTATTTCAAGAGTTGGCCGCAAGCATCTCAACCTCAAACGCTATGGTGGAATTTCATCGACTTATAGCCAAAGGAGCCAATATACCACAAGCCGCCACCATTACGCAACCCATTATATATCAAAGCCATACACTCTTTAATCCATATCTTGGATATGGCACATTTGTAATGCCTCCCGTTTTGATTTTGATACTTCAACAGACGCTTTTGGTGGGTATCGGAATGATTAGCGGCACGCAGCGAGAGCAAAAAGAGTATCGTCATTTATCCTCTCCGCCCGACCTTCGACTGCGTATCTCGTCGCTCATAATAGGCAAAACGGCGGTCTATCTCTCGATATATGCCGTCATCGTATTCTATCTCCTCCACCTGCATTACCGACTTTTTCACTATCCTATGCGCGGTGAGACAGGGGTGTTGCTGATATTTATCACCCTTTATCTCCTTGCCTGTATCTTTTTGGGGATATCCCTATCGACACTCTTTCGCCGTCGCGAAACCTCGCTTATGCTTTTACTCTGGACCTCTATACCATTACTGATGCTCTCGGGAGTCTCTTATCCCCACGAAGCAATGCCAAAATCGATGCAGTACTTGGCAAATATATTCCCTTCGACATTTGGCACACAAGGCTTTGTCAAGATAGCAACCGAGGGAGCATCGCTCTATGAAGTAATAAACGAGATAAAAGCACTTATAATACTTGATATCATATATTTATGCGCATCAATAATCGGCATTTCTGCTATTCATCAACGCGATACAAAATCTGCCCACAAATAATGTCAGGCTCTATTTTTGACATTAGACACAGCCTCACGCAACTGCTCCATAGCCTGTGCAAGTATCGCACGCGGCAGGCCCACATTCATTCGCATATGCTGCTCTCCGCCCACGCCAAACATCGCACCGTCGTTCATCGCCAAATGAGCCTCGTTTATAATCATATCGACCAAGCGCTCGTGCGTCAGCCCAAGTGCCGAAAAATCCAGCCACACCAGATACGACGCTTGTGGCTTAAACACCTTAACATCAGGTATATACTTCGACACAAAGTCTGCCACAAAATCGACATTTCCCTCGATATAATACACCATCTCACGACGCCACTCCTCACCTTGGTCAAATGCCGCCTCGGTTGCCACCATTGCAAAAATCGTGGGCATATCCAACTCATTAGCCGACAAATAACCGAAGAATTTCTCACGCAGGGCCTCATTCGGCACAATGGCATACGAACTCACCACGCCCGCAATATTGAAGGTTTTGGTAGGCGCACCAAATGTGATACTGCAAGCAGCGGCGGCCTCCGACACCGTAGCAAACGGGGTATGCACATTTCCGTATAAAGGCATATCGCAATGGATTTCATCGGAAATGATTAACAGATTGTGTTTCACGGCAATATCCGCCAATCGTTGAAGCGTTGCTTTATCCCACACTATGCCGGCAGGATTATGTGGATTTGACAAGATAAGCACCTTGCAATGCTCGTCTATAACGCTCTCCAAATGCGCAAAATCCATCGCATAACCTCCGTCGGCCAATCTTTGCAACGGATTTATCACCACCTCGCGGCCATTATGCTCCGGAACGAGTCTAAACGGGTGATAGACAGGTGATTGAATAATCACTTTATCGCCGGGCCGAGTAAAGCAGGCCAACACCATACCAATACCCTTAACAATACCCGGAATGTAGCGCAGCCATTCTCTTTCCACGCGCCAGCCGTGACGACACAACAGCCAGCCCTCAATACTTGCCCAATAGCCGTCATAAGCGGTCGTATAGCCCAATATAGGGTGGTTCAAACGCTCTTTCAAGGCATCTATAATAAAATCGGGTGTAGCGAAATCCATATCGGCAACCCAAAGCGGAATAAGGCCTTCACAACCAAACATACCCTTCAACGCATCGTATTTGATACTATGCGAGCCACTACGGTCAATCACCTTATCAAAATCGTAACGAGCCATATATCAATCTGTTAAAAATTTCATCACATCAACTCCATCGGCATAGTCCCACAGCGTCGGGTACTGCGCACGGCCAAAATCAACCCTGCGAGGGTGAGATATACACTGCGACACCACGCACTGCACTCGCTCGTCATTCTCCGCGAGCCATCGTTCCACCTCCGACACATCATCGTAAAAAGAGTAATGCAGACGACTCAACGCCTCGGGTAGCGTACGCGACTCTATGGCCAAAGCGGAACATAGGTCAATAAACGGCACACCCGTCATCGTCAGCAAAGCCTTATCACTCAAATATGTACCTCGCTTCATATCAAGCACAGACTTACACTTTGGTATCGTCCCTTTCCAGCCCTTTGGCACAAAAATCAGTGACACATTTCTGCACCCCAAACCACTATAAGAATAGATATCTCGACCAAGTCCTTGCATCTGCTCCTCACTCTCCGCGCCGCTCAACACTGCAACCGAATGACGGCTACCTCGTATCAATGCCGGAATAGAGGCATAACGCGTCCGAAAATAGTTGGCGGCCGTCGCTCCTCCCGTTGCGATAATCATATCGACGCACGATGTATCCGTATATTTTTCGACAGGCAGAGTAGGGCATATATCTCTCAATATATCAACTACATAATTAGCAAGAACTAAATCTTTACTTGAAGGCTTAACGACAGCCGTATGGCCACACGCCAACACGCATAACATATCGAAAAAACCGACCAACGGAAGGTTACCTGCCATAATAATACCGACACGCTTTGGCGTTACGGGCGCAGGGTAATGAGCCAGCCACTCACCGAGTCGTTGTTCGTCGAGCATCTCCTCACAAATAGCATCTACCGCCATCATTATATCCTCGCGCGAAAACCATTCGTTAGCCAAAATAGCCTCCTTAATCGCTCGCAACGACCTCTCATCGTCACCAAACCGTCGCAGGCGACGCCCCAACTCGACAAAAACATTCACAATCGGTATCATCAAAAAAGAGTTTACAAAAAACACCTCAAAGATACGAAAAAATTTGGATTATAAGATTTTTTATTTACCTTTGCACTCGCAATCAAGGAAACAAGATTGCAAAGTTCAAAATATTTTGCGGAAATAGCTCAGTTGGTAGAGCACAACCTTGCCAAGGTTGGGGTCGCGAGTTCGAGTCTCGTTTTCCGCTCAAAATCAAAGGGTTGGCTAATTGCCAGCCCTTTTGATTTTAGGAGAATCATATTCGGAGGAGCGACCCCAAGTAGCCACTTTCAGGGGTCGGGATACACGCCGACAACAACCTTCATATTCCCACAAAAAAAAATGGTTGGCATTTTCACCAACCATTTCACTATTTTATTCGAAATACAAATCGGGGAAGAAATCGGACAGCGGAACAGCCTGAAAGAGTATATGCGCCTGCGAACTCTCATAAAGAATTCCGACCGTACGACTATCAATCATCGTCAGACACGAATAGCCCCAGCCATCATCGGCATCGAGCAGCACCTGATGCTCGGCAGACCACGTCACACCATCATCGAGGCTTAACTTTATGGTCATATTGCGACGATGTTTTTCGTCATCAGGATTCGAAAAGAGCAATATATTGCGGCCCAAAGCATTATCCTCGGCACGCACCGCAATAAGGCTCGCCATACACACCGGCTCACGCAGTGCCCTACGTGAAGATGGGTGCTCCTGCCACGTCTTACCCAAATCCGATGTCACGCTCACAGCACGACTGCCTCCTCTGTTATCTCGCATATTGAGCATCAACTCACCCGAGGGCAACTCCACAACCTGCGCCTCGGTGGTATTTTCTCGTGCCCACGAATTGAAATGCCAATTCTGCCCACCGTCTTTACTATATATTATACCTGCCCACGGCATCTTACGCTTGCCCGAATGGTGCTGGAAAGCAAATACCAACGTTCCGTCCTGCATCGTAATTCCTCGTCCCGGGCCCTGCAACATCAAGTTCCACTCCTCGGCCTTCACCTGCGGTGTGACATTTATCGGTTGCGACCACGTTTTACCGTCATCGTCGCTATAAGTCATCATAAGTTGCGCCGTCGTGTGGTGCGTCATACCCGGCTTCGAGGCGTGCCACGCCATACGCGCGCCCATACCGTGACACCATATAGCCACCACCCACACACGTCCTCGCGTGTGGTCATACAGAATAGCAGGGTCGCCAACGCCATTCTGTGCAAGAGGCAGGCCTCCCCACTCGCCAAAGCATAGCGGCAGGCGCATACGCTCCCAACTTTTTCCGCCGTCGGTGCTACGGCTGAGGCCTATATCGATATAGCCTTGCAGATCACGCGAAGAGTTGTGGCGCACATCATACACGCCGAGCAACGTACCCTTCGACGTGGTCACTATGCCGGGAATTCTATACGCCTTCGCTCCGTCATCGCCCGAATGGCGCACGCCGACAGCCATTCGTTGCGGAGCCAAGCATCGCATCTCGGGTTCTATGCGCCGACCATCAACCACGACAGCCTCGACCTTGCCAAAAAGCCTTTGCAGAAGTGATGTTCGGGGTTTCATCTGCACGCTCACCCAGAAATAGTTTATGCCACAAAATAGGGTAGTATTACCCTCCAACGACACCTCCTCGGCTGCCGAGCATCTATCTTTCAAGACGCTCAACGTAGCATCAGCCTTGCGCTCTCCGTCAAGAATATAGTCGGTGGCACACATCTTATCGGCCGCCACATCAGCCGCATCGCTACCCGCATAATAGAGTTTCAGTGAACGTATCGACTGCGCAGTAGTGGCACCCAACTGCAACTCCACACCCTCTAACTGACCGCCCTGCGGAGCATCTATGCGGATATAGAACAGCACATTATCCTCGCGGTCAATCAGCACAGGCGTCTGCGGCATCTCGGCCTGAACTCTCACAACATCATTCGTCTGCGCCGACGCCGACGCCGACATCATCACCGCAACAACGGCGGCACATACAATAAAACGCATCGCTCTCATAATCGACAAATTTTACTTTCAAATATACGAAAATCCCTGCGATTATGCAAATCGGGCGCAACTATCACGATTTTGGTCGGGAACAGACCTCGGCACACTTTATGGCACGAGGCTTGCGTTATGATTAGCAACTGTGGCACCGAGGGTGTCGCAGTGAGGTTTCTTCATTTATTTAAGTTTGGGTTAGTAGTTTAGGCGGGGGTAACCCTGCCGAGATAGGCGGCAATCGTGAGGATTCCCGCCTATTTTTTGTCTGTACGCCGCCTAAACTCCTTTCAACCGGTTTACGCAGCAAGCCTCTGCTCATTCGTGCGCAAATGGCTCTACGAGCCCATGACGATATTGGCGAGAATGTATTCGTGCAAGCCCGACTCTTTCTCGCCAATACCGCCCAACTACTATGTAGTTACATTTGCACACTCACATTCGGAAACTTTGTCCTGCTTCTGCGGTCGTTAGTAGTTTTTTTAAGGTGCTGACGCAATTGTTTGTTTTTGGCGGGGGTAACCCTGCCGAGATAGGCGGCAATCGTGAGGATTCCCGCCTATTTTTTGTCTGTACGCCGCCTAAACTCCTTTCACACAATTACGCGGCAAGCCTCTTAATCAAAAACATTTATATTTGCATTATAGCCGAGATTTTCGTATCTTTGTTACTATATTATACTTTAAGTACTACCAATCACTATGTTACGCAAAATCAGAATCACGGCGGCGGCGATATTCTTTACACTGGTAACGCTCCTATTTCTCGACTTTACGGGCACTCTCCACGCGTGGATAGGCTGGACAGCAAAGGTCCAGATACTACCCGCCATATTGGCCCTGAATTTCGGCATCGTGGCGGCACTTGTAGTGCTAACCCTGCTCTTTGGTCGCATCTACTGCTCGGTGGTGTGTCCGCTGGGCGTGATGCAGGATATATTCTCGTGGGCGGGTGGCCGACGCAAGAAAAACCGTTTCCGCTATCACCCCGCAAAGAGCAGTGTGCGCTGGATTATGCTGGTAGTATTTATCGTAACTCTCGCCTTGGGATTTGGCTCGCTGGCCCTTTTGATAGCGCCATATAGCGCCTACGGTCGCATAGCGCAAAACATCTTGGCACCCATCTGGGGCTTGGGCAACAATCTGCTGGCATACATTGCCGAGCGGGTAGATAGTTACGCTTTCTATTCGACCGATGTGTGGATTCGCAGTATAGGCACATTTACGGTGGCCGTCATAACACTCATCGCCTTGGCCGTTTGGTCGTGGCGCAAAGGTCGTCGTTACTGCAACACGATTTGTCCCGTCGGCACGGTTTTGGGTGCGATATCGCGCATATCGCTATTCAGGCCCGTCATCGACACCACAAAGTGCATCGACTGCAAACTATGCGCCCGTAACTGCAAATCATCGTGCATCGACATCAAAACCCACACGATTGATTACAGCCGTTGTGTGGTCTGTATGGACTGCATCGACAAATGCAACAAGGGTGCGATAAGTTACACACTCCGCCGCCACAAGGTTGCCACAAAACCTCAAACCGAGGATAAAGCATCGGCATCACGCCAAAACTTTCTGGTGGCGACAGGCCTGCTGGCTGCGTCTGTTGCCAAAGCACAGGAGATGAAACTCGATGGCGGATATGCCACGCTTATAGACAAGGTTGCACCGCCACGCAATACCGCCATAGTTCCGGCAGGAGCATTGAGCGCACGCAATATGGCGGCACATTGTACCGGCTGCCAATTATGTGTGGCCGTATGTCCGTCGCACGTTCTGCGCCCCTCGGCCGACCTTACGAACTTTATGCAGCCGCACCTCTCTTACGAGAATGGCTACTGCCGTCCCGAATGTACCAAATGTTCGGAGGTGTGTCCCGCCGGCGCCATAAAGCCCATATCGCGCGAGGAGAAATCATCTACCCAGATAGGTCACGCCGTATGGGTTAAGGCCAACTGCGTGGTCATAACCGACGATGTCGATTGTGGCAACTGTGAGCGTCACTGTCCCTCGGGAGCAATTACTATGGTTGCACAAAACCCCGACGACGATGGCTCTCGTAAGATTCCCGTCGTAAATACAGCTCGTTGCATAGGTTGCGGAGCCTGCGAAGCATTATGTCCGGCAAGGCCTTTCAGCGCAATATATGTCGATGGACACATCGCCCACAAAACCATATAAACAGAAGTTGCTATGAAAAACCATAAACACAACACAATAGATAGAGGCGAATTCCTCAAACGCATAGGCGCAGGCGCACTCCTCACCTCGGCAGCCCTCGCAGGGTGCAAAGGCTCGGCCGTAGAGCAGGGTAGTGGCGACGGAGAGGTTCCCACCGACAAGATGACCTACCGCACAGCCACCCGTACGGGCGACAAGATATCGCTATTGGGTTATGGCTGTATGCGCTGGCCGACGATAAAGGTTGCCGAAGGCGAGAAACCCCGCATCGACCAAGAGGCGGTAAACGAGTTGGTTGATTACGCCATAGCACACGGAGTAAATCTCTTCGACACCTCACCGGTATATTGTCAGGGAATGTCGGAGGAGGTTACAGGCATAGCACTGAAAAAATATCCGCGCGAGAGTTATTTCCTCTCGACAAAGTTATCGAATTTCGCCAACTCGACACGCGAAAATTCGCTTATGATGTACCGTCGTTCATTCGAAAAATTACAGACCGACTACATAGATTTCTATCTGCTGCACTCGGTGGGTGGCAGCGTTGCAGACTTCAACCGTCGTTATCGCGACAACGGAATGATTGATTTCCTTATCAAGGAGCGCGAGGCGGGCCGCATACGCAATCTGGGTTGGTCATTCCACGGCGAGCAGGAGGTATTTGACCAGATTTTAGCGATGCACGACGAGGTACATTGGGATTTTGTACTTATACAGATGAATTACTCCGATTGGCGTAATGCTCGCGGCCGCAATGTCAATGCCGAATATCTATACACCGAATTGGAGAAGCGAGGTATTCAGGTGATGATTATGGAGCCGTTGCTCGGTGGCCGTCTGTCGAATGTCCCCGACCACATAGCCACACGCTTAAAGCAGCAAGAGCCCGAAAAGAGTGTTGCTTCGTGGGCCTTCCGCTTTAACGGCTCGTACCCCAATGTGCTGACCGTTTTGAGCGGTATGACCTATATGGAGCATCTGCAAGACAACATACGCACCTATTCGCCTATCGTGCCTCTTACCGACCAAGAGAAGGATTTTCTGTACGAAACGGCCGAGTTGATGTTGCAATATCCGACCATTCCCTGCAATGACTGCAAATATTGTATGCCGTGCCCTTATGGTTTGGATATTCCCGCTATTTTGCTCCATTACAACAAGTGCGTAAATGAGGGCAACCTCTCATCTTCGTCACAAGACGAGAACTACAAAAAGGCTCGTCGCGCATTCCTTGTAGGTTACGACCGAGCCGTCGAAAAGGAGCGACAAGCCGACCGTTGTGTGGGGTGCAAGCAGTGCAACCCTCACTGTCCGCAACGCATCGACATTCCCAAGGAAATCCGCCGCATAGACCGCTATATAGAGGATTTACGACAAGGCAAGGAGTTTTAACAGCCACAACCATAAAACCGCAAGACAATGATACAGACCGACATAGTAAAATTACGCCGCGAGAAGGATTACTCTTGCGTCATTGCAAACGGAGGCAGAATTTATACCTTCACACAGCGTGGCGTGAATGATTTGTTCGATATGGTTACCCATCAACCCGACCTGTTGCGTGGGGCATATATTGCCGACAAGATTGTGGGTAAGGGTGCTGCTTCGTTGATGGTCTTGGGTGGCGTGAGAAGAGTTTTCGCCGAGGTGATAAGCAGCGACGCTATCGAATTTCTCCACCAATACGATACAACGGTAGAGTGGGGCGAGGAGACCCCTCGCATCATCAATCGTCGCGGCGACGACATCTGCCCCATAGAGAAGGCGTGTGCCGACTGCCGCACCGCCGAGGAGTGCTTCGAGGCGATAAAAGCCTTCCTCGAACAACAGAAATAGGGTTATAACCGGCACAACAAAAGAGCCTGTCTAACAAGTTTTTTGTTAGACAGGTTTTTGTATATAATAAAAA
>CAZQMC010000006.1:0-42609 GCA_964594305.1 uncultured Alistipes sp.
TCGATGAAAGGGTACAATCGATAGGCCTCACCTTCGACGATGTGTTGCTCGTACCCGCCTATTCAGAAGTTATGCCGCGTACCGTCTCTACCGAGACTCGTTTTTCGCGCAATATCAAACTTAACATACCCATTGTGTCTGCCGCTATGGATACCGTGACGGAGGCTCCGTTGGCGATTGCTTTGGCACGCGAGGGTGGTATTGGTGTTATCCACAAAAATATGTCTATCGCCGAGCAGGCGGCTCACGTGCGTAGAGTGAAGCGTGCCGAGAGCGGTATGATTTACGACCCCATAACCATCTCGAAGGAGCAGACTGTGGGCGATGCTTTGCAGTTGATGCACGACAATAAAATCGGAGGTATTCCGGTGGTAGATGATAAAAATCTGCTCATAGGCATTGTCACAAACCGCGACTTGCGTTTCCAGCACGATATGGAGCGTCGAATCGAGGAGGTGATGACAAAGGAGAACATCATCACAACACACTCTACCGAGTTGGAGAAGGCATCGGAGATTCTGCTCTCGAACAAGATTGAGAAGTTGCCGGTGGTAGATGACAACAACCGCCTGATAGGACTTATCACATATAAGGATATTACGAAGGTACAGGACCACCCCAACGCTTGTAAGGACTCGAAGGGTCGTCTGCGCGTTGCGGCCGGTATAGGTATCACGCCCGATGCTATGGAGCGTGTGCAGGCCTTGATGGCCGAGGGTGTCGATGCTGTGGTTCTGGACTCGGCACACGGTCACTCGAAGAATGTGGTGGATATGCTCAAAAAGGTGAAGAGCCACTTCCCCGAGTTGGACGTTGTGGTGGGTAACATCGCCACAGCCGAGGCGGCCAAGATGTTGGTGGCGGCAGGTGCCGACGGCGTGAAGGTGGGTATCGGCCCGGGTTCAATCTGTACAACCCGTATCATTGCCGGCGTAGGTGTGCCGCAACTCACAGCCATCTATGACGCTTCGCACGCCATAAAGGGTAGCGGTATCCCCGTTATTGCCGATGGCGGTTTGCGCTATTCGGGTGACTGTGTGAAGGCGTTGGCGGCCGGTGGTGACTGCGTGATGGTTGGCTCGATGTTTGCGGGCACAGAGGAGTCGCCGGGCGAGACTATTATCTATAACGGTCGTAAGTTCAAGACCTATCGTGGTATGGGCTCTATCGACGCTATGAAGGCCGGCTCGTCGGACCGTTACTTCCAGGGCGAGCAGAAAGATGCCTTGAAACTTGTGCCGGAGGGTATCGTGGGACGCGTGCCGTTTAAGGGCGCACTCAACGAGACGGTTTATCAGTTGGTGGGCGGTATTCGTGCCGGTATGGGTTACTGCGGTGCGCACAATATCGGCGAGTTACAGAAAGCGAAGTTTGTACGCATAACATCGAATGGTGTGGTCGAGAATCACCCGCACGACATAACCATCACTCGTGAGACACCTAACTACACACGAGGTGAATAATGTTTAACGGCTCGGCTGCGCTTATGCGGCGAGCCGTTTTTTGATATAAAATCCACATATAGCGCCTCTTGTGGCGTCTGGCTTGTGGCATAAATGCTCACATACGCCAAGTATGCTCCGCTTTATGCCACGGCGACCAGCCTCAAAACAGGCTGCTATCTGTGAATTTTTGGGTGAAGGAAAAGATAAAAATTGTCATTGCGAGCAGTGATGCGATAAATGCGGTTGAAAAATTTTTATCAAGTTAAAAAAGACTTGGAAATAAATAGAAAATAATTAAAATAAATACACGACAATGAAGCAGGATATGATTGTTATTTTGGATTTGGGTAGCCACGAGAATACTGTTGTGGCGCGTGCCATTCGTGCGTTGGGTATCTATTCCGAGATTTACCCCCACGACATCACTGCCGAGGAGTTGAAGGCTCTGCCGGGTGTGAAGGGTGTGATTATCAATGGCGGCCCAAACAATGTGATAGACGGCGTGGAGATTGATGTGTTGCCAGAGATTTATGAGGCTGGTTTTCCTGTTATGGCGGCAGGTCACGACAAGGCGTTGTGCGAGGTTAAGTTGGCGCAGTTTGCCGACGACGAAGAGGCCATAAAGGCGGCTGTAAAGTCGTTTGTTTTCGATACCTGCAAGGCCGAGGCTAACTGGAATATGAAAAACTTTGTTGCCGACCAAGTGGAGTTGATACGCCGTCAGGTGGGCGACAGAAAGGTGTTGCTGGCCTTGTCGGGAGGTGTCGATTCGTCGGTTGTGGCGGCTCTGTTGTTGAAGGCCATAGGCGATAATCTCGTCTGCGTGCACGTAAATCACGGCCTGATGCGCAAGGGCGAGTCGGAGGCTGTGGTCGAGATTTTCGGTAAGCAGTTGTGTGCCAACCTTGTATATGTCGATGCTACGGAGCGTTTCCTCTCGAAATTGGAGGGCGTTGAGGACCCCGAGCAGAAGCGTAAGATTATCGGCTCGGAGTTTATCCGCGTATTTGAGGAGGAGGCTCGTAAGTTGGACGGCATCGATTTCCTGGGTCAGGGTACAATCTATCCCGATATTGTCGAGAGCGGAACAAAGACCGCCAAGATGGTTAAGTCGCACCACAATGTGGGTGGTCTGCCCGAGGATTTGCAGTTTGAGTTGGTGGAGCCGTTGAAGCAACTCTTCAAGGACGAGGTGCGTGCCTGCGGCGTGGAGTTGGGCCTGCCTTACGATATGGTATATCGTCAGCCATTCCCCGGCCCGGGCTTGGGTGTGCGCTGTCTGGGTGCTATCTCTCGTGACAGGTTGGAGGCTGTGCGTGAGTCAGACGCTATTCTGCGTGAGGAGTTCAAGGCAGCCGGTCTGGATAAGACCGTATGGCAGTATTTCACCGTCGTTCCCGACTTTAAGTCGGTGGGCGTGAGAAACAATGCCCGCTCGTATGATTGGCCTGTGATTATTCGTGCCGTGAATACTATTGACGCTATGACTGCCACCATCGAGCATATCGATTGGGCTGTTTTGGACAAGATTACAAAGCGTATCTTGGAGGAGGTGCCCAATGTAAATCGTGTATGTTACGATCTCTCGCCCAAACCATCGGCGACTATCGAGTGGGAGTAATAAATAATTCAAAATTCAGAATTGAGTTTTGGATTTCCCGATTCTTCCAACATTAGCGCGGGTAGTGTTTTTACTACCCGAGTTACCAAACCAAAGGGCGCAATGATAGTGAAATTAGGGAAATTACTGAATTTAAGGAGTTTAGGAATTGTACCTAAACTCTTTTTTTGTGTCTGCGCTAACCCCATCTACTATTATGCTTTCCATTTCCCGATATTAGCGCGGGTAGTAAAATGACTACCCAAGATACTATTGAAGGGCAAAGATGAATCGACGCTGCGAAGGAGACAAAGGTTCGTCCCTTATAACAACTTTTAAGAGCGAGAGCAAGGAGTGCTTGCACGCTTTGCCGAGCCGCGAGGAGAAAACAGGGATTTTCCCCTTGTAATTTTGAATTTTGAATTCTGAATTTTGAATTATATGATGTATCTTTGCGATATGGAATCAAAGATACTTCAAGGGTTAAATCGTGCGCAGTATGAGGCGGTGGTGAATTATGAGTCGCCGTCGCTCATTATTGCCGGCGCAGGCTCGGGAAAAA
Source organism: uncultured Alistipes sp. (assembly GCA_964594305.1). Lineage (GTDB taxonomy): Bacteria > Bacteroidota > Bacteroidia > Bacteroidales > Rikenellaceae > Alistipes. The sequence goes on from CAZQMC010000006.1 coordinate 3,608, forward strand.
CGCGTGTGCTGACATCACGAATAGCATATATGATAGAGCAGGGCGTGAAGCCCTATAACATTCTGGCTCTGACCTTTACAAACAAGGCCGCAGCACAGATGCGTGAGCGTATCGAGCAGATGATTGGCTCGACAGCGCGTTATCTGCGTATGGGTACATTTCACTCGGTCTTTTCGCGTATCCTGCGTGAAAATGCCGAGGCGATAGGCTTTACGCAGGGCTATACGATATATGAACCGTCGGATTGCAAGAACCTGATTAAGACCATCTGCAAGGAGATGGGACTTGCGGACGATAAGTACAAGCCGGCGAGGGTGCTATCGCGTATATCGTATGCAAAAAATGCGCTCATAACACCGGCGGCATACGCTGCCAATACGGTCTTTGCCGCCGAGGACAGGCAGATGCAGATGCCTCACTTTGGCGAGGTCTATGAGGCCTATTGTCGTCGTTGCAAGCAGAACGGAGCGATGGATTTCGACGATTTGCTGTTGCAGACAAATATCCTGTTGCGAGACAGGCCCGATATTTTGGCCAAGTATCAGGAGATGTTTCAGTATATTTTGGTCGATGAGTATCAGGATACCAACTATGCCCAATATATCATAATACGCCGCCTCTCGCAGCATCACGGCAGGGTGTGCGTGGTGGGTGACGATGCGCAGAGCATCTACTCGTTCCGAGGTGCGAAAATCGAGAATATACTATCGTTCCGCAACGATTACCCCGAGGCAAAGGTCTTTAAGTTGGAGCAGAACTACCGCTCGACACGTACCATAGTGAATGCCGCCAACTCGGTCATCGAGCATAATGAGCGACGTATGAAGAAGGTGTGCTTCTCGGAGAGTGAAAAGGGTGAGAAGATTCGCATCTATAACTGCCTGAATGACAGGGAGGAGGCCGACAAAATAGCAAGTGCCATACGTGATAAGATTCGCCAGACGAGCGAGCGGTGGGAAGAGGTGGCGGTATTGTACCGTACAAACAACCAATCAGCCGTTATGGAGCAGGCGTTGGCCCGACGTGGTATCCCGTATCGTATCTACAAGGGTAGTTCGTTCTACGACCACAAGGAGATAAAGGATATGTTGGCCTACATTCGTCTTGTAATCAACCCGAAAGATGATGAGGCCTTTAAGCGAATAATAAACTATCCGCTTCGAGGCATTGGCGAGGCTACCGTGCAGCGCATAGCGCAGTTGGCCGCAGGGCAACACTCGTCGATGTGGGAGGCTGTGGATTTGCTGGTTAAGGAGAGTGAAACGCTGGCTGATGCTGTGCAAAAGACCATAGCCCGCAAGGTGAAGGAGTTTGTGGAGTTGATACGCTCACTCGCCGAGTCGCGCACTACGAAGGGCCTTTACGACTTCGGTTTGGAGGTGGCTTCACGCTCGGGTATATTGGCGCAATATAAGGTGGATAACTCGCCCGAGGCCACGAGTGCGATAGATAATATCGAGGAGTTGTTGAACTCGATGCAACTCTTCAACGAGCAGTGTGAGGCCGAGATTCGCAATGGTGAGCGAGAGCCGGAGGAGTGTGCTACGGTGGAGGAGTGGTTGCAGAGCCTGATGCTCCTGACCGATATGGACGAAAATGAGGAGGGCGAGAGTGATAAGGTGACGCTGATGACCGTACATTCGGCCAAAGGCCTTGAATATAAATATGTCTATATAGTCGGTTGTGAGGAAAATCTTTTCCCCTCGCAGCGTGCTATGGAGTCGCCCGATGGCGTGGAGGAGGAGCGACGACTGTTTTATGTGGCTCTGACACGAGCAAAAAGTGAGGCGACGCTGTCGTGTTGCGAGATGCGATTTAAGTGGGGCACGATGGAGTTTTCGTCGCCGAGTCGCTTCCTGAAAGAGATAGATTCGCAATATGTGGAGTTTGACCAGGAGGAGGACGAAGGTGGTTTGATGTCGCTCTCGCGAGGTGCTTTCGGGCGTGACCACTCGGGCGAGGCGTATCGTGGTGGCTCGGGTGTGCAGCACACCTCGCAGCGTCAGATGTCGGGAGTGGCGAGAGGTAAAAATGCGTCGGCCATAGAGGAGTTGCGTCGCAACTTCGACTACCGTTTCCAAAAGCAGCGTGACGAGGCACGACAAGCCCCAAGTCCAAAGATTGTGGAGCCTCTGCGTCGCTCGACAGATGGTATGCGTCGGGTGGCTGTGCGTCAGGCGGGAGATGCGGCATCGGCAGGGCCTTGCCTTTTTAGCGTGGGCGAGAAGGTCGAGCACCCGAAGTTCGGCGTGGGTACGATAATTCGTATAGAGAGCCTCACGACAGACCATAAATTGGTGGTCGATTTCGGGCAGTATGGCGAGAAAACATTGTTGGCAAAGTTTGCGAAATTGACAAAATTGTAGCGTGTTATGAAAGAGCCTTTGGTGTCGGTATGTATGACCACATATAACCACGCACCCTACATTGCGAGGGCGATGGAGGGCGTGTTGCGCCAGCGCACGTCGTTTGGCGTGGAGTTGGTCGTGGGCGAGGATTGCAGCCAAGATAATACGCTTGCGATATGTAGGGAGTATGCCGAGCGATATCCCGACAGGATACGCCTAATTGCGGGCGGTGAGAATGTGGGTATGCGCGAAAATTATCGCCGTACGGCTCTGGCGGGGCGTGGTCGATATGTGGCATACTGCGACGGTGACGACTATTGGACCGACGAGGAGAAGTTACAGCGACAGGTCGAGGCTTTGGAGGCTGATGCGACGGCGGGGGTGTGCTATACCCGCTCGGAGCGCAGGGTAGAGCATAGCGATAAGCGGTGGGAGTATCCCAAAGGGGCTATGCTGACAGATTTCGAAGGGTTGCTGTTTAATAATACGGTGGAGAACTGTACGGCTGTGGCACGACGCGACCTTGTGGAGCGTTATTATGCCGAGGTGCAGCCCGAATGTCACCCCGAATGGCTCACCGACGATGCGCCTATGTGGATATGGTTTGCTGCGCAGTCGAAAGTCGTGGCTTTGGAGCGGGTGACGGCCGTACATTCGCTTTTGCGGGAGAGCGTGAGCCAGAGCGACGACTATAAAAAACGGATAGCATTTTGTGATTCGCTGGTCGATATATCGTTATATTTTGATGAGAGATATGGCGGTCGGAGGTTTGCCCGAAGGTTGTGGCGAAAACGTATGGAGGTGGCTCTGTGGGTGCTGTCGTACAATGGTTCGTGGGGTGAATATTTTGCTCGCTGGTGGAGAGATGTAAGGCGAACACCAAGATTTTTCTTCAATATTGTGGGGTACGGTTTGGCGGTGAAGAAGATTTTCAGATAAATTTTTAGTCTATGACACTCAAAGAACGATACGAAAATATTATTGCGTGGTTTGAAGAGAATATGCCCGTTGCGGAGAGTGAACTCAATTACTCTTCGCCGTTTGAGTTGCTGGTGGCGGTGATTCTCTCGGCACAGTGTACCGACAAGCGTGTGAATATGACAACGCCTGCGCTCTTTGAGGCATATCCTACGGCGGAGGCGATGGCGAAGGCATCGGCCGAGGAGATTTTTCCCTACATTCGCAGCATATCGTACCCAAACAACAAGGCGAAGCATCTGGCGGCAATGGCCCGTATGTTGGTCGAGGAGTTTGGTGGCGAGGTGCCGAGCGACCTGGGTGAGTTGCAACGCCTGCCGGGTGTGGGACGCAAGACGGCAAATGTCGTGGGGGCTGTCGTGTGGCAAAAAGAGGTTATGCCGGTCGATACTCACGTCTTTCGTGTGGCGGCACGCATAGGTCTTACGCGAGGCGCAAAAACCCCTCTGCAAACAGAGTTGCAGTTGGAGAAAAACATACCCTCGCATCTGCTACCCATAGCGCATCATTGGCTTATTTTGCACGGACGATATGTGTGCGTGGCACGAAAGCCGAAGTGCGAGGCGTGCGGCATAAAGGGGTGGTGCAGGCACTTTTCTGCGAAAAAATGATACAAATTAAATAATTGTTCGTATATTTGAGAGTTAAAACAATTTATTTACAGAGATTTATGGGACGAAAGTTTGAGAATTTGATGAAAAATGTCGTTGCGATGTTGCTGATTATGGTGGCAGCATTGTCGTTTGTGGCTTGCGGTGATGACGTAGATGATGGTAAAAATAATAAAACAACCAATGGTGTAACATTGCCGACGGTGCAGAACAGAACAATCAAGGCCGATGGCGGTAGCCCTACCGTCACTTTCGAGACAAAGGCAGCCTTCACTCTCGCCGTAGAGGACGAGGAGGAGATGATTGAGTCGATGCGCCTGAATGAGAATTTATCGACTGCGGGTAAGGCCGGAAAGCAGAGCCTTGCTGTAACCATCAAAAAGAATGAGGGTGATACCGAGCGTTCGGCTTCGATTTATATCAAGGTTGAGGGCTACGAGCGTGTTAAGTTGGTGACCTTCAAGCAGAAGACCAAGTCGGAAGGTATGGACGAAGTGGTGAAGTGGATGGACGAGCGTTTGACCAACGAGTATTTCTGGTTGGACGAGTACAGAGAGAAGTGGAACTCGTTTGACTTTACGGTGGAGAAGCGCGATGAAGAGGGTTACAACGATATGTTGTTCAATGTGTTGGGTAGTATGACCACAAACTTCGATGTGGCCAACCACTATGTCGATGGCGGCGAGGACGATTATGGTCGTTATATCTATACCAATGTGGTTGTGACACCTGCGACCGAGCACTCTTCTTCGACACGCGCCGGTGGTGAGGAGACCTATGGCTATGGATTCGATATTAACACGCTTGCGCTGCCTATCGAGTATTCGGGTAACACCTATTTCTTCGCGTTTTTGGTTGAGAATGTGTATGCCAACTCACCCGCTTCGGGTACAGGCTTGCGTCGTAGTGACTACATTACGGCTGTCGATGGCGAGTCTATCTCCGGAACAGTTAATTCGAGCGGTTATGTCACAGGAGGTAACATCGAGGAGGTTTTCTATAAACTCATTTATCAGGGGGCTTCTTCTATAAAGTTGGAGAAGATGGACGCCGGTACTGGTGAGAAGGCTACGATTACCATTTCACGCAATAAGTTTAACGCCAACCCTGTGGCATATTATGGCGTATTGGGCCCCTTGGGTAGCGAGGCCAAAGATGTGGAGGCTTGGCAGACGCTGAACTCTTCGGGCAAGAAGATTGGTTATATGTCGTATGTCTCGTTCGATGGCGAGGGTGACGACAAGATGGTTGATGCAATCCGTGATTTGCAGTCAAAGGGCATCGAGGAGATGATTCTCGACCTGCGCTCGAATGGTGGTGGCTCGGTCGTGTCGGCCATTAAGTTGAGCAGTATGTTGGTAAGCGAGGCCCACGTGGGCGAGGTTTGCTGTGAGTTGCGTCGTAATTCCCAGAATAAATATGGCGATGATGTATATAAGTTCATCAAAAATAACGAATCGACCGCTTACAACGAGGGTGATGGCGGCGATTTGCCGAACTTGAATTTGAATAAGGTTTATGTCATCGTGTCGGACGCTACGGCATCGGCCAGCGAGATGGTTATTCAGGCTCTGCGAGGTATCGATGTTGAGGTGGTGTTGATTGGTACGACAACCGAGGGTAAGAACTGCGGTATGGACGTTACAGAGAAGAAGATAGGCGAGAATTATTATATGTTTGCTCCTATCACCTTCTTTAACTACAACGCCAAGGAGGATTACCGCTTCTATGGCGGTATCAGCCCCGAGAGAACGGGTGATATTGAGGCTGAGTATGAGTCTTTGAAGGAGCAGTATGGCAATGATGCCACTGGTTCTTACTATTACTACTATCCGTTGCCGGTGGCTCCGTGGGGTAATTGGTCGATGGATATTGCGTTGTATGAGGCTGTGGCGCAGATAAACGGCAAGACAACCTTTGGTAAATGGGCTCCCAGGGAGTCAGAGGGACCCGAGGAGGCCTCGGCAACACGCAGTGGCGCATCACGACGCACCTTGCAGCGTGCGCAACCTTTGAAGGTGCCTTTTGGTGGAGTTAAGCCTACGGGAATGATTCTTATGGAGGGTGACCGTGAGGCGTTTGCTTCTGCCGAGCAGGAGTAGTTTTATGTGAAATACAGAGGCTCGCAAGTCGCAATGTGCGACAGGCGGGCCTTTTTTGCCAATAAAGAGGATAAAGCGGCCCTTTGATGTGGGGGCTTTTTAGTAAATTTACACACTCTCTCGGGGGCTCGGATTGTTGAGCCGACGGGGAGTTAAAACAGTCCGAATGGAGTTATCGAAGCAAAATATTGAGGCTTTGCGAGAGTTGGTGCAGGGCAAGGAGAAGAAGAGAATAGTGGTTTTGTCACACACCAATCCCGACGGTGATGCCATAGGCTCGTCGGTGGCGTGGGCCGAGGCTCTGCGTCGAGAGGGGCATACGGTGGAGTGTATCGTGCCAAACAGGTATCCCTACTATCTGTCGTTTATGAGCGGCGCCGACAAGGTGCTTATATATAACCAAGACGAGGCCAAAGCCAATGAGGTGATTGCCGAGGCAGAGATATTCTGTTGCTTGGATTTCCACTCTATATCGCGTCTTGACCAATTGGGTGAGGCTGTGGAACGTAATACGAAGGCGACGCGTGTGTTAATCGACCACCATCTTAATCCCACCGAGCAGTTTGATGTGATGTTCTCGCACCCCGAGTCGTCGAGTGCTTCGTATCTGGTATATTGTATTATTGCGGCATTGTGGGGCGAGAAGAGTATTTCACGCGAGCAGGCCGAGGTGTTGTATGTGGGTATGATGACCGACACGGGCAACTTCTCGTTCTCGTTCCTTACGCCCGATTTGTTCCGCGCTGTGGCGGTGCTGGCCGAGACGGGGATAGATATTCCGCAGATTTACAACAATGTATATAACTCGTTCACCGAAGGTCGTGCGCGACTGTTCGGTTATGTGATAAACCGTAAGATGCGTACGATGCGCAAGGGTACGGTGGCCTGTATGTCACTCACCGAGGAGGAGATGCGTCGCTTCTGGTTCCAGCAGGGCGACAGTGAGGGCTTTGTGAATTATCCGCTGACGATAAAGAAGATGAAGATGTCGGCAATCTTTATCGAGCATCACGACTTTATACGCGTGTCGTTGCGCTCGCGAGGCAAGGTCGATGTGAATGTGTTTGCGGCTCGTTATTTTAATGGTGGCGGCCACAAAAACGCCGCCGGAGGAAAATCCTTCGTGTCGATGGAGGAGACCTTGCGCCAATTCGAGAAGGCCGTAGAGGAGTATGCCGCCGAGGGCATGATTTAAGAGAATAAATGAAGAGAGACTACCTATGAAGAGTTCTATGATGAATACATATCTGCGATTGTTGAGTTTTGCAAAACCCTATGGCAGATATGCTGTACCATATTTTTTCTATTCGGTGTTTCACGCACTGTTCAACACCTTTACCTATACGATGATTATCCCCATAATCGGAACGCTGTTTTCCGAGGGGTATGTATTTCGTCCGACCTATGAGTTCCCTACGATAGAACTCAATACCGAGTGTCTGAATGAGGCGATAAACTACTTCTATACGATGATTTTCGGTGAGGAGTATCGCATAACCTATCTGTTGGGATTGTTGTCGGGTGTGTTGATTATGTCGAATATGTTGTCGGGCCTGTTCCGTTATCTGGGCTCGATGACCGTCGAGACACTGCGTACCCGTACGTTGCAAAAGATGCGTAATGAGATGTTTGAGCGCACGATGGGTATGAATGTGGGTTATTTCAGCGACCAGCGTAAGGGCGATATAATGTCGAAGATTACATCAGATGTGATGGTGGTGCAGTTCTGTATCACAAACACCTTGCAGGTGGCTTTCCGTGAGCCGTTCCTAATCATCGGTTACTGTGTGATGATGGTGAATATATCGTGGGAATTGACCGTATTCTCGGTTCTCTATCTGCCTGTTGTGGGATTTTTGATTGGCAGCATAGTGAAGCGTCTGCGTCACCCCGCCAAGCGAGGCCAGCAGCGTATGGGCGATATGGTGAGTGTAATGGAGGAGTCGCTCTCGGGCGTGAAGGCTATAAAGAGTTACAACGCCTTTGGCTACATTAGCGAAAAGTTCCGCGCGATAAATGCCGAGATGTCGAACCTGTTGCTCTCGATGGCCCGCAAACAGCAGTTGGCGTCGCCTATGAGTGAATTTTTGGGTGTTACGGCAATATCGATTGTTTTGATTTTCGGTGGCTCGCTGGTGACAAATGGTACAATGTCGGCGGCAGGTTTTGTGGCTTATATTGCGGCATTCTCGCAACTTACACGCCCCTTGCGTTCGTTTATCGACCAATTTGCCAACATAAATCAGGGTATCGCCGCAGGTGAGCGTATCTTCTCGATTATCGACGCCAAGAGCGAGGTGGAGGATAAACCCGAGGCCAAGGAGTTGGAGGCCTTTGAGGATAAGATTGAGTTTAGAGGCGTAGGCTTCTCGTATGATGGTCAGCGTCAGGTGCTGTGCGACATATCGCTAGATGTGCGCAAGGGTGAAACGGTGGCGCTGGTAGGCCCTTCGGGTGGCGGTAAATCGACGCTGAGTGAGTTGGTGCCGCGTTTCTACGACCCTGCGGTGGGTGAGATATTTATCGATGGGAAATCGTTGAAGGACTACACCCAAGAGAGTGTGCGTGAGCGTATGGGTATAGTGTCGCAGGATACGGTACTCTTCAACGACACTATTCGCAACAATATCGCTATGGGTCGCCAAGATGCTACTTTCGAACAGATTGTGGCGGCGGCCAAGGTGGCAAATGCTCACGACTTCATTATGCAGACCGAGGCGGGATATGATACCAACATCGGCGATAGAGGTATGAAACTATCGGGTGGTCAGCGTCAAAGGTTGAGCATCGCGCGTGCTGTGTTGAAAAATCCCGAGATACTTATCCTCGACGAGGCTACATCGGCTCTCGATACCGAGAGTGAAAAGTTGGTACAGGAGGCTCTGACATCGCTTTTGGACGGTCGTACATCTATCGTCATTGCGCATCGTTTGAGCACTATTCATAATGCCGACCGTATATTTGTTATCGACCAGGGACGCATCGCCGAGCAGGGTACGCACGCCGAGTTGCTGGCTCGGGGCGGTATATATGCCAAGTTGATAGAGATGCAGTCGCTGGCATAAGGTGTAGGGCTATGGCGAAGATTTATATACCGACATTTGGCGAAGAGGTGGGAAATGCCGTATCGCACGGCGTGATGACGATTCTTACGTTGTTGGCTCTGCCCTTTGCCGCAGTGTGGGCATACATCGAGAGTGGCGGCGAGGTGCGTACGGTAGTGGGGGTGAGTATCTTCGTGGTGTCGATTTTTATGATGTTCCTCATCTCGACGCTCTACCACGCTATGGAGCCGCAGTCGAAGCATAAAGATGTATTTCATATCCTTGACCATATATTTATATATGTAGCCATCGCAGGCTCATATACCCCCGTTGCGCTCGATATCATTGGCGGCTGGCAGGGTGTGGTGGTCTTTGTGGTTCAGTGGGTGGCGGTGATTTTTGGTATCTTCTATAAGTCGCTCAGCCGCAGGTCGATACCTGCCATAAGTCTTACGATATATCTGCTGATGGGTTGGACCGTGGTCTTTTTCGTCCCGCTTTTCCTGCGTCACGCTTCGTTGCCGTTCATCGTGCTGATAGCCGTCGGTGGGTTGTTCTATACGATAGGGGCTGTGTTTTATGCGATGAAGGGTTTTCGATATCATCATCTGGTGTGGCATCTGTTGATAAATCTTGCGGCGGCGAGCCATTTTGTGGCGATTGTATTTTTCTTGTATTAGTCTTTTAGGGTAACCTCAATCTCCGGTATTGGGGTGAAAATGCAAAAAAAAGTTAAAAAATTTTACACTATATAATGCTATGACAATCAATGTTATAGCATTTTTTATTTCTGGTAGTGTGTAAAATAATTTAATTTTTCTTGTCAAAATACTTGACAAACGCTTTTTCACGTATTATATTTGCAGTGTCGTTTGAGAGAAAACCGAGAGTTTTCAACACGACAATCAAAGCATTATCAACAATTCGACCAGAGGTTAGTCGGTTGGTAATGCACATCTTGTGACAATGTGGTCACAAGTTATAAACACCAATTAACCAAATACTAACATTTTTATTAACAGGGACCGTTTTGGGCGGCCCCAGAGACTTTACACCCTTAAAAACAGAGAGATTATGAACAGACAAAAACTGCTTAACGCCGTTGAGAGCATCGCCACAGGACGGGATTATCGATTCTTTTCGGCCGAGGAGAACTATCCCACGACACACATCACAGAGTACCCCTCGGCGTGGTTGCTGCCGCCCGAATTCCACTCCATCGAGGGACGAACACACGGCACCGAGACCTATTCGCTGACGCTTCATCTGCTTGCCGATGCAGCCAAATTGAGTCCCACGCAGCGCAACGAGCAACGCACCCTGCTCGAAGAGGATTTATTGGAGATTTTTACCTCGCTCACCGACGAGGAGTTTGTGGCCGAAGTGGAGAACCTGAAAATCAGACACTCCTCAAACAGTGTGGCGCGACACGGCGAGGTGGTGGCAACGGCTACGGCAGAGGTTATAACATTTTTCTAACGCTAAAAGATTGATAATATGATTTTTACGAAAATTCCACAAAATTTTGCCTCCTTTCAGGAGCCTTTGGTATATGAGTTCGACTGCGGCACCGAGGGCGAGGAGTTGGAGGTGGTTGAGGTGAATATATTGCACTCCGACGGAGAGGTGATTGCCCGCAAAAATCTCTATGGCGTAAAGTCGGTGACAGCGGTAGATATTGCCCCCTATCTGCGTCAAAAGATGGTGCCGACGGTGGTCTCTGCACCCGACTCTGCCGGCGTGGTCGATGCGCCCTACAACATCGATGTTCGGGTAGAGGTGTTGGGTGTCGAGTCGGAGAGCAGGCATTTTGTGGCGGCGAAGATTGAGGGCGACGAGCCTGTGGTGTTGCTTGGTGAGCAGATAAAACACCGTACGATGACCTATGACGAGTTCGATACCATCGGGTTAGTGAAAAAATCGGACTGCCTCCTCGAAGTCGTGATAGATGCCTTCGACAAATCTTCGCCGATAGGTTACCTCAATTTCGAGGTCGAAGAATTGGGGCAAAAGGTGGTGTATGTGAATCCACGAGAGTTTGATGCGACGTTGAGGAGTATGGTTGTGACGATATTGTGCGACGGAGAGCCTGTGGAGACAATCGAGTACGAGGTGCGCAAAAACCTCTCGACAGCCGAGCGTATAGGTTGGCTCAATGGGCATCTGGCCCCCGAGTTTTACACCTTTCCTCTGCGTAAGAGCCTGCTCATCGAGGCTACACGTCGTCGTATGGCGAGCATCTGGGGTAAGGAGGCTGCGGCGGTCGAGCAACACAACGAACTGAAACTTATCTCGGCATACGAGCCCGAGGCGCAGATAAAGGCTCTGGCCAATATCCTCTCTTCGCCGAAGGTGTGGTTGCAGCGCGGGGGTGAGGCCGAGGCGGTGGAACTTGCGACACAGCGTGCGTTGGTGGCACCCTCCGAAGGTGTAGGTTTCATTGAATTAGATTTGCAGGCTGCAAAGAGAGGAGTGTTGTTATGGTAAGGTTGATAATTGACTCTTGCGACTGCGACCTGCACGAAGGTTTTTCTCCTCCTCAAAATATCTTCACCTATGACTCGGCCGACCTCTCCTCGCCCAATCGTTGGCGGCAGGGGCGCAGGGTGGAGTTGGAGATACCTTCGACACCTCGCAATGATGCTATAATGTGTTTTGCTGTCGATATACACGCTGCCGAGCGGTTCAACTCCTCGCACCACGAAGGTGTGGTGGAGATTGATGGGCAGGAGATGTTGCGAGGCGTGGTATGCTTGGAGCAGGTTAAGGCTCTGCCGATAAGCGAGCAGGGTAATATCTGTGCGGTAAGTTACAAAATAAGCCTCACGAGTGGTGCGCCGACGTGGGCACGATACATAGCCATCACGCCTCTGCGACAGACTGCGGTGGATTATTCGGCGACGATGAATGGTGCAGCCATCATCGACAGTTGGGCCGAGGAGTGCCCGGTGAAGTATCTGCCTGTGGTGCAGGATAAATATCTGATGCCGGAGAATCAGTCGTCGCTCTATATGCCGCAAAGGGTGCTGACGACGGGCGATTACTATCCGTTTGTGTCGGTGGAGGCTCTGTTGAAGAAGATTTTCTCGTCGTCGGGCTTTACTCTGCGGAGTGATTTTATGGAGAGCGAACTCTTCAAAAGTCTATATATGAGCGGTTGTTTGGAGGCGGGCAATGCCAACTCCTCGTCACACCTTAACAGTACGATGGGATTTTATGCCGGTCGTCGGAGTGAGGTGGAGGCTGCGGCCGATTTCTTCGGTCGAGTGTATGCTTCGCCGTTGGTGTTGGCCTCTTCGTTGGGTAATATAGTCGAGACGGCAGATGTGGCTGATAATGAGGAGTTCTTTGTCAATGGCGACACGCTGTCGATTAGCGACGAGGGTGTGATATATACCCCGAAAACAGCCGCCACCGTAGCCTTTGACCTGCATCTGAAATATACCACCGACTATCGCATACTCTCGCGTGAGAGGTTGCAGGGCTTCGACTCGATATATGTCGATAGTGGGTGCGATATGCAGTTCGGCCTGCTCAATCCTTTTGAGGATAGACGACACATTGTGCGGCGTGATACAAACTATCTCTGTATGATATTCGATTTTGTCGAGGGAGAGGAGTATCGTTTGGAGTGGGTGTATAACACCGGTGCAAAGGGTTATAGAACAATCACTGCGCGAGCCACATCGGTTACGTCGGTTTCATCGTCATACCTCTCGCATTGCCAATTGGTAAAGAAGAACGCCGAGGGCGTTTTTGAAGTGTATGAAGGCGACTGGGCTTTGTATGACGGCCACGTGACCGAGACGGGAGAGCGCGAGGTGGAGATAACTCTGAAGACAACTCCCGAGGCGTTGTCACCGCAAAATCCGAAGTATTTTACCCGAATGTATCTCTATGGCGCTACCGAGGGACAACTAATCAGGCTCTCGAAGGAGTGTACTTTGCGACCGGTCTTCACGTCGGCCATAGGCTTCGGCTCGGAGGTTAAGATGAAGGATTTGCTGCAACACAACTGCTCACAGATGGATTTGCTTGCGGCCGTACAGCAGATGTTCAACCTGAGGATATTCTCCTCCAAAGAGCGCAAAGAGGTGTGGATAGAGCCCCGTGACGATTTCTATACCGACAAGGTGGTCGATTGGAGTCATCGTGTGCTGCTCTCGGAGCCTGTTACCACCTCGGACATCGCCGCCGAGGTGAGTGCCAAGCAGGTGCTGGCATACAGGTCCGAAGGTGGTGGACAGGTGGAGCGATTCAACAAACAAGCAGATACCGAGTTGGGAGAGTTCTCGACAAAGACAGAGTCATACATAGCGCTTGACGATGTGTCACGCAACGAAAACGGTCTGTTCTGTCCGACGCTCTCGATAACCGAGGTATATGACGATGCCCCTTCGGCCGCCCTGCTCTCGATTGGCAATCGCGATGCCGACGAGGTGGAGGATAAGGCGATTCGTATTGTGCGATATATGGGCTTGCAACCGCTACCTGTCGGGCAGTTGTGGGGCTTCCCGCTCAATGGTGACGAGTATCCATTTGCGGCGTTCCATTATCCCTTCGAGATGTGCGAGTCGGACGGTGCGGCCATACGTGGCGAGGAGTATGCCGCAGGGCCGGAGTCGTCGTTCACGCTCTGCTTTGAGGAGCGAGATGGCGTAACGGGATTGCACACCTACTACGACAGACAGCGGTTGATGGAGTCGCAGCGCAGGGTGTTGTCGCTCTCGATTCGTATTGCGCCCCACGAGTTGATGAGCCTCGGCGAGTTCGACGGCGACAATGCAGATTTCCGCTCCCTGTTCTGCTTCAACCTCTTCGGGGAGCCTTCGATGTGTCGTCTGCGCTCTGTTGATGGCTATGATGCCGAGAGAGGGGTGGCCAAGATGATATTTACGGAGGAGAGGTAATAAAATTTTTAACACTTAAAACAGATTATGCAAACCAAAATCACAATCAGAAACGAAGCACAGACCTGCTACATCGACATCGAGGGTACGATAGGTGTTCCCGAGGAGCATCAGTTTGAAGATGCCTCGTCGCGTGTGGCAACATTTGAGAGTTTTCGCCGCGAGGTGAAACGCATAGCCGAGGTGGCGGCAAAATCGGTGGTGGTGAATATTCGCTCGACGGGAGGTGACGTGAATGACGCCCTGCTCATATATGATGCTCTGCGTCAGTTAGATGCCGATATCACCACTCGCTGTTACGGATATACGGCCTCGGCGGCAACAATCATCGCACAGGCGGCTGACGAGGGGCAGCGTGAGATTTCGAGCAGCGCGCTTTACCTTATCCATAACGCAACCTGCTCGATTGATGGCAATGCCTCGTCGCTCGACTCGCGTGCCGAGTTGTTGCGCAAGACCGACGAGCAACTTGCACGCCTTTATGCCCTGCACTCGGGCCGTGATGCGGAGTTCTTCGCAACGCTTATGGCCGAGAATAATGGTGAGGGTAAGTGGCTGACGGCCGAGGAGGCTATTGAAGCAGGCTTGGCCGACCGACTAATCGACTTTGAGGAGGAGGTTGAGTCGCAGGAGCAGCAGGAGACATCGGAGCAGGCCGAAAAGGAGACACAAACCGAAAAGAGTGCCGACGAGGAGGGAGAGAAGGCTCACGAGAAGGAGCCGTCGATGCCCTCGGATAGTGCGACAAAGCAGGCGTCGGCCGAGACGGCGTGGAGTACGATTATCCGTTACCTGTTAAATCGTCTGGCTGTGCACATCGACGAGTGGATTGAGACGCTTCGCGAGAAGCGCAAGGAGAAGGAGCAGGCCGAGAAGGAGTCGTCGAGAGATGACAAACAGGCCGGTGACAAGCAGACCACTGACGAGCAGCGAGGCTCGCGAGGTCGTGGTAAGAGGGGTAAAAAGAGGGATTCAGAGTCTTCTGCCGAGGAGGCTACGGAGAGTGGAGCCGAAGGTGGTGCTACTGAAACCGATACAGAGAGTTCTGCCCCCGAGCCGGCCTCACCTGCCACAACTTCACCTGCCATAGCCTCTCCGGCAAAGGAGGGTGACGAAAAGGCGGCGACAATACCAAAAGATTCGGCTACGCCTTCGCCCCTGCAATTCATCGAGCGTCAGCGATGCTTCGCGGCCTCGCGCTTGAAATGTGTCGAGGACCCCTCGATGAGAGGCGCATCGCTCTACTCGAATGAGCAGGCATACTCGGACGACGTAAAGGCTTTTGAGCGATAAGGGCCCGGACTTTACTATCCCACCTCAAAAACATAATTTCTAAAAAATTTATTCACAACAAAAAACAGAAAAACTATGTCAAACGTAATCGTAAATTCAAAGAGTTACACAGGTTCAGACCTTGAAAAAATCTTCTTCCGTCCTATCCTCACAGGCCCTACGGCCGAGGAGTTGGGTGTGCGAGTGTTGTACAATATGCCCGTGCCGACGGTGTTGCCCGTAATCAACCATTCGGGTAATGTGCTCTCGCCCATCGATGAGAATCCTTCGTGGGTGGGCAACGCCAAGACAACCACAAAGAAGGAGGTCCCTATGGCGCGTGTGAAGGCCGAAAATGCCTTTGCTGCAAGTGATTACTTCTCGACAATCTTCGAGATTATCTCAAACCGCAGCGACCTGAATATGGAGGACCTCACAGGTACCGAGTTGGAGCAGGCCGAGACCGACCTCTTCCGTAAGGCTATCGCCGAGAGTATCCGTATGAACCTCTGGTTGGGCGACAAGAGCGCAACGATGGCTACTGGCTACACAAGTTTCGACGGCGTGTTGAAAATTGTGGGTGAGCGTGTCGTTGCCGAGACCTTCCACAATGCTTGGCCTGACCTCAATGCGCAGTTGGATTCGGGCATCGAGAAGGTCTTCGACGAGATGATTTCATCGGCAAGTCCCAAGTTGAAGGGCCTCTACAACGAGGGACAGGTGGCATTCTTCGTATCGCCCAAGGTTTTTGCCAAGTATGAGGATTATCTCAACACCCAGTTCGGCAATGCCGCATACGGCGATGTGCAGTCGGGCCGTCGTGAGTTGATGTATCGCGGCTTCGCTGTCGTGGAGGTCAATTTGGAGCCTGCAATCTCGAATTCCGACCTCTCGGACGACTTCATCATCTTCACCGACCGTCGTAACATCGTGCTTGCGGTAAATACGGCTGATGTCCCCGGCTCGGAGATTCGTATGTGGTACAACCCCGACGAGATGGAGAACCGTCAGCGTGCCGTATTTGCTATCGGTTGCGAGATTCTGGACGACGAGTTGGTCGGCGCAATGATAAATGTCGATTAACAGGGTGAGTTATGTCAGAGAATAAGACTTTCAAGCCGATAGGTGGTGTCGTCGCCGCAGAACTCTTCCTCATATCGGACCTTCATTTGCTCAGCGATGTGGTTGAGGGTGAGGGCGTGAAGGTGGAGTTGGCCGATTATGCCTCGCACTACGAAGAGAGTTTTGCCTCCGACAACTGTCAGGTGAGCGTGCAACACACGCTCACCCTCGTTGCCGACCGTGCCGAGGCCAATCCTTGGATTGATGCCGAGTTTCTGCGCCATTGTGCCGCTGAGGGTGTCGTGGCGAGGGTGTGGCTCGCATCGGGCGAGCGATTGACGGTGGGTTGGTCGCCGCATTTGGGTTTCGAGCAGGCATTGCGTCTTGGTTCTTTGAAGTGTATGTCGGGCTCACGACCAAAGCATCGTCCTCGTGTGGAGTTGGTGTTGGAGTGTCGTGACCTGCACTCGTCGTACGAGGCGTAAGGCATAAATTTTTATTGACTACTTTATTTTTTTCTCTATGGATAAGACAAAAACAAAGAGCAAGGTAGCCATAGGCAACCGACAGAGAGAACCGTTGCTGGCCCTATCGTCAAAGACGGTCTCGAACAAAAATTTCTGGCGCTGGGGCGATGATAATATGATGCCTTATGCCCTGTCGCTTATGTCACGTCGCTCGACAACACATCGTCGAATCATAAACGACAAGGCCGACTACATAGCCGGCAAGGGTTTCTCGTTTGATGAACGTGACGTGCGGCTCAAAGCATTTGTGCAGCAGGCAAATGGTGACGGCGAGTCGTTGCGTACGGTGCTTGGTCGTGTGGCATTCGACAAGGCCCTGATGGGAAATGCCTTTGTGGAGGTGGTGACCGACCGACAGTCATCGTTTCTCTCGGTATATCATCAGGACGCGTCGCGTGTGCGTGTGGCTCGTGACGACAAGCACGTCATCTTGCATCACGATTGGACATCGTTCAAGGCCGACGAGGCGGTGGTATTGCCGCTCTATCCTCTCTTCGAGGAGCAGGCCGACGGCTCGTTGCGTACGGTGATTCACTACAAGGAGTACGAGCCGATGTTTACCCACTACGGCGTGCCGAAGTACATAGCCGGAATGGGTGTCTCGGCCATAGCCTACAAGACCGACTGCTGGAACATCTCGCGTCTGGATAACTCGTTCCAACTCTCGGGTGTGATGATTCTCGATGCGGCAACCGACGACGAGGCCGAGGCCGAGCGAATCGTGCGTATGGCACAACGTCGCTTTGCCGGAGAGCCCGGGCAGGTGATGTTCCTCTTGCGTGATGGTCAGGAGGGGCATAACTCGCAGTTCATACCCTTGCAATCGAGCAATGAAGGCGATTGGAGTGAGTTGCACGACCAAGCCACAAGCGATATCGTCGTTGCCCATTCGTGGTTCCGCTCGCTCAGCGGTTTGGACTATGCTTCGGGATTTAGCGCCGAGCGAATACTCCACGAGTACGAGGTGGCACTCAATACCGTCATCTTGGCCGAGCAGGAGGAGTTGCTCTCACCCATAAAGCAGATTTTGGGCCAGAAGGTCGGCATAGATGCGTCGTCGTTGGAGGTGATAAACCGCCCGCCGACACGCTCAAAACCGATATATATGCGTGTGTGGGAGGCTCGCAAGGCAGACGGCCTGGACTACGATGCCGACGATGAGCGACAGCAGTACTACCTCTCGGAGATAACAAAGTATAATCTAACAAGTGTAAAATAGTGCAGTTATGGAGAAGATTATAACACCGCAGGAGGTGGTTAAGTTGGCCTTTACCGACGGAGAGTACCTCTCGCCCGAGGTGATTGCCGAGGCCGATATCGATGCCGCCGTGGAGCGTTGGATTTTACCCGTTGTGGGAGCGTCGTTGATTAAGGCTGTTGCTACGGGTGCTTATGCGGAGTTTGCGGAGGGGTATCTGAAACCTACGCTGGCAGCCTATGTGCGTTTGGAGGTGCAACCTCGTCTGAATGTGGCGACAAGTCAGATGGGACTTACAATTCCCACCACAACCCATCGTAAGGTTGCCGATGAGGCTCTGCGTCGAGAGTTGATGGTGGCCTTGAAGCGTCGTGCCGAGGCGTTGCGTCGTCGTATGTCGCGCTACCTCGATGACAAGGCCGACGAGATGCCGGAGTATGTTCCGAGTGAAAATGTGTTGAAACGCAGTAGTTGTTATGGAGGCTTTGTACAGATACATTAGCGGAGTGCTGGCGGCTATTGCGGCACTCTTTACCCCTGTGGTGCCTATGATATGGTGCTTGGTGGGGTTTATCGGTTTTGACTTCATCACAGGCGTTATGGCCTCGCACGCCGAGGCCAAACGCTGTGGCGGAGTGTGGTTTTTTGAGAGTCGTGAGGCGTGGCGCACGGTCGAGAAGTTGGGTTTTTCGATTATTGCGCTATGTATGGCCTTCACGATTGATACGCTGTTGCTGGGCTTTATGCACCTGCACCTGACAAACCTCTTTGCCGGATTTATCTGTGGAGTGGAGATGTGGTCATTTTTGGAAAATGCCTGTCGCATAAGCGATGCACCTATGCTCGGCTATCTGCGACGATATGTGCGACAGAAGGTTAAGGATAAAGTTCAGGAAGATGAGTAGAGGAATAAAAAATTGTAATCCGGGGAATATTCGTCGCTCGAAGGTGCGCTATTGTGGTGAGCGACACCCTTCGAGTGACCCCGACTTCAAGCAGTTTGAGTCGATGGCGTGGGGCTATCGTGCGATGTTCGTCTTGCTCGACACATATCGTCGTCGTTACGGACTCGATACTTTGCGCAAGATGATTTTCCGATACGCGCCACCCGAGGAGAACCATACGGGGTTGTATGTGGGTGCTGTGAGCGATATGACGGGCATCGCCCCCGATGAGGTGCTGGATACGCGCAACCACGATACAATGGTGCCACTTGTGGCGGCAATGTCACGCGTGGAAAATGGCTCGCCGGCACGCCTCGACGAGGTGGAGGAGGGGTGGCATTTGGCAGATTTTCGATAGAGGAGAAATCGTTTGAGGGTGTGTTGTGGTTGTTTCGCGGTATGAAAAATGGCTACTCACCGTTAGTTTGTTGTTGATTACACCGAAAAATATTATATTTGTAATATTTGTAACAGAATACGAAGTCTATGCCTACTTTCAGCGGCGAAGAAATCGGCACAGAGGTTGCCATAAGAGTCGGAGGCGGGAGTTTGTTACATTACAAGGAGGCGGGAGTTCGTTACACTACAAACGGGATTGGATTTATTCTATAAGATAACGGAGTGCAAACCTAAAAAAAGTTGCATTATGAAGAGGGTAGTCATTTATTTGGTATCGGCGGCAGCGACTATGATGATGGTCGGCTGTTCGGCTGCTTTTTATTCACAGGCGGGGGCCTACGATGACCTCTACGCCACACACGATACAAACGCCATTGCCGCTCGTCAGAAGGCGGAGGCAGAGGCTCGAAAGGCGGAGGCGGAGGCACGCAAAGCCGAGGCTGCGGCAAGGTTGGCAGCGGAAGAGGCACAGCGCGCGCAGTGGGAGGCCGAGATTGGCCGTATGATTGCCGATGCAGAGGTAAAGTTGGAGCAAGGAGCGCAGAGCGTGACTTATCGTACCGATGCCGATGGACTCATCATCGTCGATGAGATTCCTGTACAAAACAATTACAGCAATTATGGCAACTCATATCAGGACTATGTGGCCGATAATTACGAGAGTGCCTATGCTCGTCGTTTGCAGGGATTTAGTTCGCCAACCTATCGTATGCCGTCGAGTTATTACAACTTGCGTTATGGTGGCGCTTACAACTACGTTACGGCCTATGACCCCGCGTTTTATAACATTATGGTCTCGGGTGACCAAGTGTGGGTTGAGCCAAAGTATATAACCTCGATGTTTGGTACTTGGGGTGCTACGGTGGCCAATGTGGCCGTCTATTCGCCCTGGTATTATGGTTGGAGTGGTTATGACCCCTTCTACGACTCTTGGTGGGGTTATCCTCACTACTCGTGGTACGATTGGAATTGGAATATCTGTTACAGCCCTGTGTTCGGCGTGAGTACCTGGTGGGGTTGGAGATATGGTTATCACCCTATCTATAATCCTCACTATTGGAGAGATTATTACAACCACTATTACGGTTATCACCACCCGCATCACGGCCCGACTTATGGTCCACATCACGGTCATCATAATCCTCCTCACTGGAACGGCTCGGACCGTACCGACAATCGCTACAACCACTATTACGGCTCGCGTGGCAACAATACGAGATTTGATGGCACAAAGGGTAGTTCGGGACGCTCAACACCTTATCGCTCACCCAATAATGGTCAGGTATATGGTCAGGGCGGCTCACGCGGCAGCAACTCGCCGGCTACGGTAAATCGTGGTGACGACGGCCGTAAGGTAAATCGCACCCCCGGCTCTGTGGGTCGTGGTTCGGCTACTCCTTCGCGTGGCGGTTCTACCGTAGGACGCCCCTCGGGTAGCGGTCAAAAGATGACAGGCACTTCGTCGCAAGGTCCGGGTAACTCTTCGCGTGGTACGTCATATCGCGGCAACTCTTCCGGTAAGAGTTCGTCATCAAAGGCTCCATCACAGAGCGGCTCGTCATCTCGTTCGGGCAGCAGTTATAAGAGCGGCGGTTCATCTTCACGCAGTAGCAGTTACACGGGTGGCAGTTCGTCGTCTCGCGGTAGTAGTTACAGCAGCGGCTCACGCAGTGGTGGCTCACGCAGTGGCGGTTACAGCGGTGGCGGAGGAGGCTCTTCGTCACGTGGCGGTGGCGGCGGTGGCTCACGCGGAGGCAGATAAGCGGTAGTTTGTAGAGCCAGCGGATAGAATGTTTAATTTTGAATCAGAAAGTTATGAGATGCTTTGTTAAGATATTTTCGGTAGTGGCAGCCCTGATGCTCTCACTCTCGGCTTCGGCGCAGACTTTTGGCGGTTTGCTTTTCGACCGTGACGGAATGATGGCGAGCGATATGTACGAACTCTCGCAGGTGGGATTTGGTTTTGGTACGGCTCGTTCGATGTCAATGGCAGGTGCATTTACCTCACTCGGTGGCGATATATCGTCGATGGGTATCAACCCCGCAGGTTTGGGTATGTATCGCACCAATGATTTCTCGATTTCCCCGATGTTGGGCTTCGAGCGTTCGAAAAACAGTGCTCCGTCGTGGGGTAAGAATGGTCGCGACCGCTTCTCGATGAGTAATGTGGGCTTTGTCTTCAATATTACGGAGAGCGGCAGCGAGAAGGGCCTTATAAGTTTCAATTTCGGTGTGGGTTATAACCGCATAGCCGACTTCAATTATCGTTATGGTTATCACTCGGAGAGTGCGCCTTCGGTAGCACCCTACCGCTCGATAGTCGATGCCTTCTCATTGCAGATGGGTAGTGGCGGAGTGTTCCCCAAAGAGCCCAACGGAGCCTTGAACTACGATTTTGGCGACGCCTATTATTGGGGTGGCATATTGGCCTATAACGGCTATCTGCTTGATGCCGAGCAAGATGCCGAGGGTATGTATTGGACTTCGGCAAATCGTATAGGTGCCAATGCCGGCGTGGGACACACTATGAATGTGGAGTCGCGAGGCTCTATCGGCGAGGTTGATTTGTCGTTCGGTATGAATTTCAGCAACAAACTCTATGTGGGAGCCACTTTGGGCTTGCAGATAGTGAATTGGAAGCGAGGTTTTTATTACTCGGAGGATTATCTCTATGGTGGAGGCGTGGCACAATATGCCGATGGCACACCTTTGGAGGCTGCGGCCGAGTGGATGGATTATGACCAAGTGGTGAAATTGTCGGGTACGGGCATCAACTTCAAGGCCGGTATCATCTATCGCCCTATCCCCGCTTTGCGATTGGGTATGGCGGTGCATACTCCCACAACCTACTCGCTCGATAGAAAGTATCAGGCTTTTATGGGTACCAATTTCAGCCTGCCTAACAATGGTAATGATGGTGATTTAACCCCCATCTTGTCGGATAAGGGCGAGAATGCGTGGGTGATGAACTCTCCTACACGATTGATGTTTGGTGCCTCTTATACCTTTGGTCGTATGGCTGTTGTGTCGGTTGATTACGAGCGCACGTGGTATAACGGTATGCGTATGATGGAAGTGCCCTATGGTTTCGAGATATATCCGTCGGATTATACTCGTCAGGTGAAGGATAATTACAAGGGTGCAAATACGGTGCGTGTGGGTGCCGAGGTTAAACCCCTGCCGATGCTTGCGTTGCGTCTGGGATATGGTTTGCAGGCCTCGATGTTGCGCCACGACAAGCAGGAGTATTTCAATCGTCCGCAGGCTTATCGTACATCGGTTGTTTCCGCAGGTGTGGGCTTCTCGTTTGGTCGCGCGACACTCGATTTCGCTTATCAGAACATCTCGAACAAGCAGACGGGCTACTACCTCTATTGGGCCGACGATGCCTACGGAGATGTAAATGCCGAGTCACAGCGTTATTCGACCACGCTTCGTCGTCACTATGCTGTGATGACCTTCGGATACCGCTTCTAAACGGCAGTCGATATATAGGTTGTTATGAAAGTTGCTCCTGCAAAGGGGCAACTTTTTTGTTTGTGAGTATGGAAATAATAAAAAAAGAGGAATAATTGCCGTAGTTAAGTAAAAAATGGTTAATTTTGCGAGCAAAATTGTCAAAATCAACTTCGTGGATAAAATAAACACAACTTATATATGGCAGTAGAACTTAAAGATTTGACCAAAGTAGAGGATAACTACTCGAAATGGTATAACGAGTTGGTCGTGAAGGCCGGCTTGGCCGAGAATTCGGCTGTTAGAGGCTGTATGGTTATCAAACCCTACGGCTATGCTATTTGGGAGAAGATGCAGCGTGCCCTTGATGATATGTTCAAGGCTACGGGCCACGAGAACGCCTATTTCCCGCTCTTTATCCCCAAGTCATTCTTCTCGCGTGAGGCTTCTCACGTTGAGGGCTTCGCCAAGGAGTGCGCCGTTGTTACACACTATCGCTTGATGAACTCGCCTCGCGGTGAGGGTGTTGTGGTTGACCCCTCGGCCAAGTTGGAGGAGGAACTCATCGTGCGTCCTACATCGGAGACCATCATCTGGAATACCTATAAGAATTGGATTACCTCATACCGCGACCTGCCTATCTTGTGTAACCAGTGGGCAAATGTGGTGCGTTGGGAGATGCGTACGCGTCTTTTCCTTCGTACGGCCGAGTTCTTGTGGCAGGAGGGCCATACGGCTCACGCTACTCGCGAAGAGGCTATCGCCGAGGCCGAGAAGATGATTCGCGTATATCAGGATTTCGCCGAGAACTATATGGGCGTGCCTGTTGTCGTTGGTCATAAGTCACCTAATGAGCGTTTCGCCGGTGCGGAGGATACCCTCACCATCGAGGCTCTGATGCAGGACGGTAAGGCGTTGCAGAGCGGTACATCGCACTTCTTGGGCCAGAACTTCGCCAAGGCATTCGATGTGACCTATACCACCAAGGAGGGCAAGCAGGAGTATGTGTGGGCTACCTCGTGGGGTGTCTCTACCCGTTTGATGGGTGCTTTGATTATGGCTCATTCAGATAATAACGGTCTTGTGTTGCCTCCGAAGTTGGCACCTATTCAGGTGGCTATGGTACCTATCTATAAGGGCGAGGAGCAGTTGAAGGTGATGACCGAGAAGATGGAGTCTATCGCTGCGGAGTTGCGTAAGCGAGGCATCAGCGTCAAGGTCGATGCCCGTGATAATGTCCGCTCGGGCTTTAAGTTCGCCGAGTATGAGTTGAAGGGTGTTCCCGTGCGTCTGGCACTCGGCCCTCGCGACTTGGAGAATGGCACTATCGAGTTGGCTCGTCGTGATACACTCTCGAAGGAAGTTGTTCCGCAGGAGGGCCTCGTGGAGCGTATCGTAGAGTTGATGGACGAGATTCAGGCTAATATCTACAAGAAGGCGCTGGATTATCGTAACTCTATGATTACCAAGGCTGACAGTTGGGAGGAGTTTATCGATATTTTGGATAATAAGGGTGGTTTCGTGTCGGCACATTGGGACGGCACACCCGAGACCGAGCAGGCTATCAAAGATGCTACGAAGGCTACAATCCGCTGTATTCCTATCGACCTTGTCGATGAGGAGAAGGGTAAGTGTATTTTCAGTGGCAAGCCCTCATCTCGCCGCGTACTCTTCGCCAGAAGTTACTAACCCAAACCCCATAAACAAAAAGACGAAGTTCAGAAACGGACTTCGTCTTTTTTTTGTGACCGTAGGTAAAATTCATTTATACTAAAAAAACGACAGGCTACAAGCCAATCGTTTGTCGAAATCTTAAAAATTTCGAGGTCCGAAGCGAACGCTATAAATTTTAATCAAATTTAACCAGTTTTAATTTTAATTATCTTATATATCAATACTTTATATCGACTTATTAAAAAGGTTTGCAAATATAAATTTAAGAAAATTTTGCGATGGTATTACAAATGTATGACAAAATTACTATCTTTGCCACAACAAAACCTATGAACTATGGCAACCTTTTGTTATCGTGTACGCTCAACGCAGAAAAATAAATTGGCCAAAGTGCAAATACACTTTACCGTTGGTCGAGGCAACCAATTCTATGCCGATACGCAGTATTTGGTATTGACCGATGCGTGGGATAGCAAGCGTCAAACCGTAAAGAGTCGCTATACTGCGGTAGAAGATTTCACCGAGCAGCAGGGAAGAGAACTAATGAAAAACCTCTCTGAGTTGCGAAGTTTTATTCTTGGGGAGATTACTAAAGATCCCGAGCACGCAATGACAAAGACGAAGTTGGAGAAGATTATCTATGCGTTCCACCATCCTCGCAGTGCTGTCAATTGGAAGCGTGTGCGTAGCCGAGAGTCGCTCTCGTATTATATTGCTCGATATGTACGAGAGATGGAGAGTGGCGAGCGTCTTAATATTCACAAGTTGCGTTACGGGCTCTCAACAATCAAGAACTACAAAGGTTTTATTATTCAGTTTGACGAGTTCTGCAAAGCAATGCACAAGCGATATGGCTTTGGCGATATTGATTTGAAGTTTTACGATGATTTTGTTGCATACTTCACCGCAAAGGACTATTCCATAAATACGATTGGTCGCCATGTTAAGGAGCTTAAAATCATTATGCGCGCAGCTCGCGAGGAGGGTTTGCACGATAATGGCTTGATTGAGAGTCGCAAGTTTCGTGTACTGACAGCAGAGGTGGAGAATATCTATCTTACGGAGTCGGAGATTAGAGCTATTGCCGAGGTTGATTTAAAGGGAGATAAACAGAAGAGTATTGCGAGGGATATTTTCCTTGTGGGTTGCTACACCGCGCAGCGATTTAGTGATTATTCGACTATCAATGAGGGTAATATCCGCACATTGGAGAGTGGTCAGAGAGTAATTGACCTCAAGCAGCAGAAGACGGGCAATAAAGTTGTTATCCCTATTCGTGCCGAGTTGCAAGCAATTCTCGACAAGTACGAAAATCGCTTGCCTAAAGCATACGAGCAGAAAGTGAATAAGTATATCAAGGAGATTGCTCGCGAGGCTGGCATTGTCGATATGGTAGAGGTATCGTATGTTGAGAGTGGCGAGAAGAAGTCGCATCTGGTTGAGAAATGTGAGCTTGTTAAGACTCACACCGCACGCCGTAGCGGAGCTACAAATATGTATTTGGCGGGTATTCCCACGATTGCGATTATGAAGATTACGGGACATAAAACCGAAAAGGAGTTTATGAAATACATCAAAATCACCGAGGAACAGACCGCTATGGAGCTGATGAATCACCCATATTTCGCAGGAAAGTAGCATCGTATATATATTATTATATGTGTATAAATAAGAATTTTTCTTAACTTTGCTAAAAATAAGGGTTTATTATGCAAGATAATGTGAAGGAGTTGACGCTATTCGACAACTACGACTTTATAGAAAAGATAGAGACTCTAATGAATGGTTATGAGTCTGCCGAGGTAGAGTTTAAGTCGGCACGTGGTGGCTTCCCTGGAAGTTTATGGGAAACCTACTCTGCTTTTGCCAATACGCAAGGTGGTGTCATCGTCTTGGGTGTCAAAGAACGAGATGGCAAGTTTACACTTGATGGGCTCACTCTGGAACAGGTGCGTAAATATAAAAAGGAGTTCTGGGACAATGTAAACAATAAGTCTCATTGCAGTGCAAACATTCTTAGTGATGAGGATGTGCAAGACGGCGAATATAATGGAAGTTATGTTTTAGTGTTTAATGTACCTCGCGCTCCTCGCAGTAAGATTCCTGTGTATCTACACAATAATCCCGATAACACCTATAAGCGTAATCACGAGGGAGATTATCGATGTGATGCTAGCGAAGTTAGAAGAATGTTTGCGGATGCTGATATCGAGGATAACCCACGTGATTATAAAATTTTGCCAGAGTTTACTATTGAACGAGATATTGACAAAGTGACGCTTGAGCAGTATCGTCGTATGGTGGCAACAAAACGTCCAGACCATCCATGGTTATTGCTTGACGATAAGAATCTTTTGATAAAGTTAAAAGGTTATCGTGAAGATAGGCGTGAAAACATTGAAGGCTTGACACTTGCAGGTCTATTAATGTTTGGTAAGGCGGAGAGCATCACAGACGCTTACGTTTGCCCTCAATATTTCCCTGATTATCGAGAGTATTTTAGCTCCGATCCTAATGATAGATGGACCGATCGCATCTGCCCCGATGGTACTTGGGAAGCTAATCTATTCCAATTCTATTATAGGGTTTATCCAAAGTTAGCGGCCATATTACCAAAGCCATTTGCTCTGAAAGATGGTGTTAGAGAGGATGAAACTCCAACTCATATTGCGTTGCGTGAGGCATTCATCAATGCTTTAGTACATTGTGATTACTCTGTGGATTCTAATATAACTATTGAGTTGCATAAGGATTGCTATATTTTCTCTAATCCTGGATCGCTATTGTTACCTATATCGAAATACTATCAAGGAGGCAATAGTGTGTGTCGCAACAAGGCCTTGCAGACAATGTTTATGTTATTGGGTTCAGCTGAGAAGGCTGGTAGTGGAGCCGATAAGATTATACAAGGTTGGAAAACGGCAAATTATCGCAACCCGCGCATTGAGGAGACTACGCAGCCTGATAAGGTTGTGCTTGTATTGCCACTTGTAAGTTTATTATCAGAAGAGGTTACAATATATCTTAAGTCATTGTTTGGAGAGGATATAACCTCTATTGATCATGATAAATTGATGACTTTGGCAACTTGTTGTAGCGAAGGTGAAATTACTAATTACCGTCTGCAACTTATTCTAAATAAGCATAGTGCTGATATTACAAAGTTGCTTAAGGAATTGTGCGATAGTAAGTATCTTATATCCTTTGGTATTGGCAGAGGAACACGATATAAGATTAATGTAGAATATTCTAAGGTTGCTAGTAAGGTTGCTAGTAAGGTTGCTAGTAAGGTTGCTAGTAAGGTTGCTAGTAAGACTTACATAAAAATTTCTCGTTTAAGTAAGAATGCACTTTATAAAGAAATCATAAGTGTATGTGCGGATTATACCTCTTTGGAGGATATTGCAATAGCCATAGATAAGACTATGAGTTATCTTAAAAATAAGATTATACCAAGAATGGTGGAACAAGGTTTGTTGGAGAGAAAATATCCAGATAACCCTAAGCACCCTAACCAGCAGTATCGAGCTATGCACAAAGATTAGTTTTATGAAGAAAATTTTTGATAGTATTTCATATTGGGTTTTGAGACTATGGTATACTATAGTGATAGTTGCATCCACAATATATGTGTTCAAGAACTTTGATACCATTAGGGATTTCACTTTCTTTTGTGACTTTGATGGCGATAATTTGATATTTGTATTGTGGTTAATATTGTTAGTTTTCCCATTATTCGATAGCTTTGAGGGCTTTGGGATTAGTCTCAAAAGAAGAAAACAAGAAGAGGCCGAAAAACTCAATCAGGAGGTAGTTCAGAAGGCAAAAGATGCATCAAGTCCGTCTGAAGTAATGGATATTGAACAGTTAAAGGCTTATCTAAAAAAGATGGAGGGCAAGTCTGATGAATAATAATTACAAATATACAATATTAAAAACTGTCATTGACAGAGGAATGCAACTGATGCAAAATGATGTATCAGAGGATCTGTTTCAGATTTGGCTAAAGTATTCTCAGTCGGTTATAGAACAGATTGCAAATGGCACAACATTCCACATTGGTTATTTACAAGTGATACTGAGTACAATGACCTCAACTATTTTACCGTACCAAAAGTTAAGTATGTGTTTGAAGTATTTGATTAGCATATTACCTTTAATCAAATAGTGATAATGTATCAAAGCTTGCAAAATATGCGAAGTAACATAACTCTTATTTGAAATTTATGCCTCGCAGAAGAAAAATAGAGATTAATGCTTCGAAGTTGGAGTGCTATGATAAGCTTGTGGCAGAGTTAAGCAAGCGAGAGGAGTTTGCCAACTTTGATATGGCAAGTTTGCGGGTGTGGGCATACGAGAGTTATGAGCAGGAGTTGAAGGGTGTTGAGAAATCTTTGCGTAGGCTTGACCATTGGTTAGCGGCGCATCACAACGAACTATTTATCACCAATATGCAGGGTGAGCGACTGCTTTGTAAGCAAGACTTAGCAAAGGCATTGGGTATCACTCGACCAACGCTTGACCGATGGCTGAAAAGTAAGTGGTTGAAAGATTGTCGCGACCACTCCCGAACAGAGGATAATATCTGTTACTACTCCGCAGCTGCAATAAAATATGCGTTGGAAGAGTATTTATTAAAATAGGATAACTCAAATTAAATCAGTGTCATACAGTGAGGGTAGCGAATAGTTGCCCTCTTTTCTTTGCAAAATATTTTTATACCTTTACAAACCTATGCCAACTATGCCACAAGATGTCATACGATGACACATTGTGACCATATCAAGTCTCATCCAAAATTGTTGGCATAGATAGGCACAAATGTGACATCAAATGTCATAGCCAAGTAACGAAATAAGCTGTTTTAGCAGCCGGAAATAATGCTGTTCCTTTGCAGCGTAACCAAAATGTAAAACGCTATGGCAAAGGAAATTTATCTCAACGGCTTGACCGCCGACCAGCTCTCGGAAATGATACGAGAGTCCCTGCGCGACGAGTTGCAGCAGCTGCGACCTCTGCGCCAAAAATCAGACACTAAATATCTCACTCGTCAGGAAACGGCACGGCGACTACGCATATCGCTCGTAACGCTCACCGATTGGGTTAATCGTGGCAAAATATGCGCTCACAAAATCGGTGGGCGTGTACTCTTCCGCGAGAGCGATGTAGAGGCGGCCCTCAATCAAATCATCCCCATAAAAAGATAATCAGTGAAAGAGAAATATATTCTTCTTTCATAGTAATACTATACCGCTATGAGAACAATTCAAGACATTAAACTTATCCCGATACGCGATTATTTGGCACAGCGAGGCATCGTGCCCAAGCAGGAGAATACTCGTTATGGATTCTATCTTTCACCGCTTCGTGAGGAACAGGATGCGAGTTTCAGGGTGGACTACGCGCAGAACCTGTGGTATGACTTCGGGGCAGGTCGTGGAGGCTCGATTATCGACCTTGTGATGGAGGTTGATAAGTGTAACTTTCAGCAGGCAGTAGAGCTATTACGACACAACAATATTTCAACTTTAATCCCTGTTACTTCACAAATATTGCACACTTTGCCGAA
This sequence comes from uncultured Alistipes sp., assembly GCA_964594305.1. Classification (GTDB taxonomy): domain Bacteria; phylum Bacteroidota; class Bacteroidia; order Bacteroidales; family Rikenellaceae; genus Alistipes. Next base: position 33,702 of record CAZQMC010000006.1, read on the forward strand.
TAGGTTGCAGGTTTTAGGCGACTATCCGTTGCGCCACCCAGCGCTTGTGAACTATCTCGGTAGTCGTGCCATTGACGCCTCTATTGCTAAGAAATTTTGTCGAGAGGTACATTACTCGGTTGGTGAGCGTAACTACTTTGCCATTGGCTTTCGCAACGACTATGGCGGTTGGGAACTGCGCTCCGAAAGATTCAAAGGGTGTAGTACACCTAAGTATATCACCACCATCGACAATGATAGCGATAAGGCACTCGCCTTTGAGGGTTTTATGGACTTTCTATCCTATCTAACAATCAAACAAAACGACTCTCCGACTTGTAATATCGCAGTATTAAACTCGGTTGCCAATATCCAAAAAGCAGTGCCGTTCTTGGCTCGTCATCGTAGCATCTACACCTTCTTGGATAACGATGATGCAGGGCGAAAAGCACTCTCCGAGATAGAGCGATTATGCCCTCAGAGCAAAGTTATAAACCAATCGGATTTTTATCGCCGACACAAAGATTTGAATGATTATCTACGCTCGCAACAACCACGAAAACGGGTTGTGGCGAAACAGAAACGAGGATTTAAGATGTAGGGGAGCAAGTTTGTGTTTCTGTCGGACAGAAACTGTAAAATCCCGATGGTCTAACCTAAATAATAACCTAAAACTGTAACCACTATGAGAACAATCAAGAATCGTAATAATGAAGGTCGTCCACCTATGGCGGCAACCGAAAAACGCAAGTATAAAATTACGATACGCTTTGCAACCAAAGAGTACTTTTCGTTAAAGGAGAAGGCTCGCCGAGTAGGCGTTACTTTGAGCGAGTATCTACGCCGAGCATCAGCCTCCTCGGTAGTGCGAGAGCGATTACGCCCACAGCATCTACACCATATCCAGCAACTGACGGGTATGGCAAATAATCTTAATCAGATTTCTCGCAAGGCTAATGCTGCAGGTTATGTGAGTGCGAGAACAGAGTACCGCAATTTAGCAAGCGAAATTGATGACCTGATAAGCCGTATAAAAGATGATAGGTAAGATAGTACAAGGTGCAGATTTTCGTGGTGTGGTAAATTATGTGTTGCAGACGCCAGATGCCGAGCCGCTCGGCGGTAGAGGACTGAGAAACGATAGTATTGACCATATCGTAGATAGTTTTCGTGCGCAAGCCTCGCTTAATCCTATCGCCAAGCCCGTAGCCCATATTTCGCTTGATTTCTCGGTAAAGGACAAGGAGCGACTTACGAATAGGATGATGATGCAGATTGCCGATGAGTATCTTCGCCGTATGGGTTATGGTAATACACAAGTGCTGATAGTTCGCCATCATGATAGGAAGCATCCTCATCTGCACCTTGTCCTCAATCGAATTGACGTGAATGGCAAGCGTATCTCCGACAAGAATGAGCGAGTGCGGAATGCAAAAGTGTGCAGGGAGCTATCAGATAAATATGGTCTTTATATAGCTCCGAATAAGGAGAATGTTAAACGCCATAGACTGCGCGAACCTGATAAAACAAAGTATGAGATCTACGATGCTATTCGTAATGTTCTGCCAAGATGTCGCAATTGGAATGATTTAACAACTGCTTTACGAAAACAAGGCATTAATACCGAGTTTAAGCGCAAAGGCATAACCTCGACTATTGAGGGAGTGAAGTTCACCATGAATGGCTATACTTTCAGTGGCTCTAAGGTCGATAAGGCTTTTAGCTACTCCAAGCTCAATCGCCACTTCGCCCAAACTCAGCAGAGAATATCGCAACAACCAACACCTGGCAAGAGGATGAAGATGGCGGCAGATAGCTATCGCTCTGCATTTTCGGGCTTGTTCGGCAATAACAACCCTTCAGTTACGCAGGGAGCTGATATGGGAACGTATGGGATTATCGCCCTTCCTCCATTTGACTCTCCAATAAAATTGTCGGCATCACAACTTCAACGCCGAGCAGGAGAGTCGCCCGATGAGCACCTTGCCCGTGTAACAGCCCTACTTAACCAAGTTGCCGAGGCGATGGCTGTTGCTACGGAGGAGCGCAAACGAATACTTAGAAATAGTAAACCTAAAAAATCAACATTAAAGCTTTAACATTATGAACGAGAACAAGATGATGTCATACGAGATGTATGAGGAACTTAAAAGCTCAATTATGAAAACTATTAAAACGGAGATTTCAAATGTAAGACCTACACCGACACTGCCCAACAACCTGCCACAACAAATTGAACAAGCGGTTACAAATGGGCTTGCTCAATACGGAGCAACTCTGGAAGGAATAAGTGAGTCATTTACTGCAAAACAAACGGAGGTGCTGAGCGAGGTAAAGAACTTACGAGAGGCGGTATCAGTTATTGAGATACCGAAGGAACTGCCGCCACGACTGCATAACCACCGCCATATTATCGGCTCCGAGTCGAAGTCAATCATAATATTCTTTGTTGCAAGTATTGTGATGATGATATTTATGGCGATTGCCGTGTGGAATGCTTATCGGCCGAATGTGCAACGTGACGATAACGACCTGAAGTATCGTTATATGAAGATGAAGGGCGATGCCTCACCAGCTATGATGGCGGAGTTGGAGGACCTGTTTACACTCAACAGAGATGCCGCACGCATCGAGGCAATGCGAGCCGATGTCGTGGAATACGAGGAGACCATTCTCCGCCAAGCCGCCCTTGCTGAGCAAGCCCACCTAAAAGCACAAGAAGCAGAGATGCTCGATGCAAAAGCTAAACAAATTAGGGGAGAGAGGTAAGCTCCCCTAATTTATTTCATAGTATAAATTTGTCGAATGGACTAAAATTTCTATCTTTGTAGAAGATTATGTGAACTAATTATGGCAGAAATAATTCCTATAATTGCTACTAAAAAGCCCAAAAAAAAATTTAAGATTCTTTGCATTGATGGTGGGGGTATAAAAGGTTTGTATGCGGCTACAATTCTAAAGAAATTTGAAGAGTGGAATAAGTGTTCAATATCTGACCACTTTGATATGATTTGTGGAACATCTACTGGTGGCATTATTGCGCTTGGTATTTCTCAAAAAATACCAATGTGTGAAATTTGTAATTTCTATAAACACCATGGGCCAATAATCTTTGATGAGAAAAAACGCCGATTGGGAAAGCATCGAACCGTAATAAGAGATTTATGTCACCAAATTATTGGAAGAGGCAAATTCTCAGATAAAAACTTAAAATCAGCTCTAACAGATGTTTTTAGAGATACAAAAATAAAAGATAGCAATAATTTATTATGCATCCCATCATATAGCTATACGCATGCAAAGAATAGGGTTTTTAAATTCGACCATAAAGAAGGCTCTCTTGATAGAGATAATGATTTGTCATATGTAGATGTAGCATTAGCAACTGCTGCCGCTCCAACATATTTTCCTTTGGCTGAAATAAGTAATGAGCAATATATAGATGGTGGAGTTTGGGCAAATAACCCAACGTTAGTAGGCCTAATAGAGGCTCTTTCATATTTTGTTGGTAAGGACAAAGAATATAATTGCATACAAATTCTTTCTATAGGTAGCATTTATAGAGAAAAAGGTCATAAACTTAAGCAGTCTAGATATCGATCGTTTATCAAATGGGGTGGAGAATTATTTGATGTTTTCGGGGATGGATCTAGTGATTTTGCTCACTATTTTATGTCTCAAATGAAAGATATTAATGATGTGCAGATTTCTTACCAACGAGTTTGCTCTAATCGTGTCTCTGGAGAACAATATGAATATGTCGAATTAGATAATGCATCACTAGAAGCATTGTCGTTCTTTGAGCAAAAAGGTTTAGAAACGGCGAACGAATATAAACGTAATGATGAAATTCAAGAAATGTTTAAAACTAAGAAAACATATATAACTAAAGAATAATATGGCAAACAATCACGAACAATTTTTAGATTTCCACACAGTAATTAGTATCACTATTAACAAAATATCAACATTAAAGCGAAATAGAAAGGCGTTAAGGGATCGAATTAGAAAATATTATAAGGATAATTATCCAGATGAAATTTCGCCCAAGTTTAAACCGCAAGGCTCTTTTGCTATGGAAACGATTTTAGAGCCGATTAAGAAAGATGGAGAGCTGGGGGTATTTGATCTCGATGACGGAGTATACTTTATCGGAGCAATGGATAATAGAAAATCTATTACACATTACCATAATAGAATTTATAATGCAGTTAATGGGCATACTTCTCAATCTCCTATTGATAAAGACACCTGTGTTAGAGTAGAATACAGCGATGGACATCACATTGATCTACCAATATACTTTAAAGAAAAAGGAGATTATGCAACCCCAACATTAGCACATAAATCTAAAGGGTGGATAGATAGTGATCCGAAGGAGTTTTGGGAATGGTTTAATAAAAAAGCAGAAGAACAACCTCAACTTCGTAGGATTGTCAAATATCTAAAAGCATGGTGTGATTATAAAGAATCACTAAATACTGCTATTAATATGCCAAGTGGTTGTATTTTAACAATTTTGGCCGATAAATTTTATGAGGAAAGTAAAAATAGAGACGACTTGGCATTGAAAAATGTATTGGTAAAAATGTATAATTCCCTCAGCCTTAAATTTGAATGTCTCAGACCAACAACTCCAGTTGGAGAAGACCTATTTCAAAGTTATAGCGACACAAGAAAAGAGCAGTTTATGACTCGTCTTAAATCTTTTAAAGAGGATGCAGAAAGAGCTATAAATAATGCCAATCCAAGAGATGCCTGTGAAAGATGGCAAAAACATTTAGGAGATCGATTTAGTTGTAGTACAGCGAAAGATGAAGACGAAAACACTCTGCATCACGCTAGTGAACCAACAATACTAAAAGGTAATAGTAAGTTTGCGTAAAAAAACAGATGAAATACTAAATGACTGCTTTACTCAACTGAGTAAGGTAGAAGATGTATGTATTCATAACTATTTTGTAAAAGAACACAAAGAATACATTCAGGCTTGGAGATTAACAACAACCATTTCTATTAGAGATGCGGTTGCTGAAGATATTATATTTATACTTGGGTTTAAAAATACTTTCCCATACACCTTACCAGACATATATTACTGCGACAAGAGATATGATTATTTCCCTCATATTGATTATAATAATAGAAAACTTTGTTTGTACAATGAGAATATCGTCTTTAATACCAGTAATCCATATCAGCTAATAAGGGCAATAATTAAGCGTGCCAAGCAAATTATACAAAAGGGAACAAGCGAGCATTGTGATAATTTTCACGATGAGATTATCAATTATTGGGATTTAATATACGGCAATGAGCCCCCAATTGAATTTGGGTGGATTCATACTATATCATCTTTTGATCATAGTAGATTATTAAAGTTATATTCATCAGAATATCTTGAACAATACAACTGCCGAGCTTGTATCGTAGATAGTGATAATAACATAGAGTATATTAAATATTTTAAGGCTAAGTTTGGATCTAAATTTATAGAACATAATGCTTTGTTCCTAGCAAATATTAATATACCCGCAACACCTCCATATAGTATTACAACTGATATCTTTAGCTCATGGATAACATCAGAAGAAGATTCTAAAAAATATCATCACTATTTAAGGACTGAGCCAGGCTTGTTGATTATATTGTTTCGACTTGGAGATACAAATCTATTAGGCGGATTTATATATGGTAATATCAATACTAATCGCAATGGTTTTCGTAAAGGAAAACTTACAAGATATGATATTCTCACAGGGATAGAAAGAAATAAGCCATTGCGTCGTTTATTAGTATATGAATATTCTAAACAAAGAATTGCTCTGAGAACAGCTGGAAGGGAAAGTAAAATGTATCAAATAGCCATTGCAGGACTCGGTAGTATTGGGTCGTATCTTTGTCATTTTCTCAATTCTCTCAATAGTCCAAAATTTCTATTAGTTGACAATGATGTGTTTAATGTAAATAATATCGGGAGACATTTACTAGGGTTCAACTATTTAAATAGGCCAAAGGTTGATGGTATCCGTGATTATTTAAAGGCAATAAATCCTAATCAAGAAATAATAACATATCGAGGAAGTATTGAAAGTTATATTACAGAATACTTATGTGATATTAATAAGTATGATATTCTGATTCTGTGTACAGGACATATTATGTCAGAATTATTTGTTCTAGAACTTGTTGAATCAAAGCAACTCAATATTCCAATCATCGTAATTTGGCTTGAACCATATGGAATTGCGGGGCATGTTGTCTACATTGATAATTGGACAGGGGCTTCAATCAAGGATAAAATACTGTCAAATAATATGTTATATCGGTATAATATAATTAAGGATGAAGAATATTGCCATAAAGAATTTACAATGAAAGATGCTGGATGTAATGGGGAATATACATTATATTCAGGGAATGATGTTATGCTATTTTTATCTGCTATATATCCTATAATCAATAGACTCCTAAATAACAGAAGGGTTGAAAAATGTGCTAGTAGGTGTTTCCGCTGGATAGGGGACACCGCCATATCTAAAGAAAAAGATATTCAGTTAAAAGATATTGAGATTAAACCATATGAAATTACAGAGTATATCATATAGTCTTGAAATAATATTCGATCCTGAAGTTATAGACATATTATATACCTACAAGCAAAATGGTGATACTCCTGAAACAGGTGGAATATTATTGGGCAAGGTATATAAGAATGGAGATATTATGGTATGTAGATGTTCGGAGCCTTGTGTTATTGGAAAGGCTAATAAAATGGGATTTTATCGTTCATTTAAAATTGCCAATAAAATTATAAATCAAGCATTTCAGGAATCAAATGGAACAGTATTATATCTTGGTGAATGGCACACTCATCCAGTAGATAATCCTATACCGTCACCCACAGACAAGACTTCAATTGAGAATATATATAATACAGCTAATCTAAGTGTAAATGTTATAATATACCTAATTATAGGAAGATCTAGCATTTATTATGGATGTTACGATGGTAAAAAACATTATAAGCTAGTTTAGAATGTTGTATGTGAAATATAATTCGTATCTTTGAGCAACGAAACGAACTAAAACTGATAAACAAGACAAAAAGCACAAGAAGAATAGTATAACATACATATATAAAATAAGTTAGTATTAACTTTGGTTCTCGCTTACTGAAACCTAGGAAATTTCAAATTTAGCGAAGGGAATAAAAGTTGGTGCTCACGCTGTATGGCGTGGGCTTTTATTCCATTTATTCGCTAAAGGCTTTCCTAGGGCCGCAGTAAGATAAATTCGAATAAGTCCGCGCTTTTTTGTGCCCTTATTCGAACGCATAGTCGAAGTTAATCTATCCCGAACTTCGACAATATGCAAGACTCCAAATATACATTCATAGATCTATTCTCCGGTTGTGGAGGGTTGTCGCTCGGATTCGAGATGGCTGGTTATAAGTCGCTATTGGCGATTGATAACTGGCAAGACGCTCTTGATACCTACAAGCACAACAACCCCGATGCTCGAACACTCTGTGGGGATCTGTCTAAAATCAATCCCGAAGATATTAAGCGAGAATATAACATCGACCGAGTGAGCGTCATTATTGGTGGCCCTCCGTGTCAAGGCTTCTCAATTGCAGGTAAGCGCATCATTGATGATGAACGAAACAAACTTTACAAATCATTTGTCAGCTTTGTTAGATGCTTTATGCCAGATGCCTTTGTGATGGAGAATGTACCAAACATTCTCTCTATTGGCGATGGTGCGGTTAAAGAGTCTATCATCAAAGATTTTAGCGAGTTGGGTTATAATGTAACATACAAAGTCCTACTTGCATCTGACTACGGTGTTCCTCAAAATCGTCGAAGAGCCGTATTTGTAGGTTTGAAAAATGGCGAATATACATTTCCATTGCCAACTATCACTAATGCCGTGACCACAGAAGAGGCGTTGTCGGATCTTCCTGATAATAGTGTAACGGATGGTGAGGCGTACCCATTGTCGGCGCAAAGTGATTATCAGCAATTTATCCGCCAAGGATGCACCGCGCTGTATAACCATCAAGCAACAATCCATACCGAGCAGACCGCACGCATTATTGCGATGGTACCAGATGGAGGTAATTACAAGGATTTGCCCGAAGAACTTCAACAAACCCGCAAAGTGAATATTGCGTGGACTCGATTGAATAGCAAGAAGCCAAGCATTACGATTGATACTGGACATAACCATCATTTCCATTACTTGTATAATCGAGTCCCTACTGCGCGTGAAAGTGCTCGATTACAATCTTTCCCTGATTCATTTGTATTTACGCATGGCAAAACCAGTCAGTTAAAACAGATTGGCAATGCTGTCCCTCCATTGATGGCTATGGAGATTGCAAAACAATTAAAGATACAGATATGAACTACAACCCAGACAACCAATACCGATGTACTATAATTAGAGGTAAAAGTCAAACTCAAATGGAAGACTTATTACCTCTGTACGCCAATATGGTACATAGATTATGTCCTTGTACAGAAGATAAATTTAATGAGCGAGGTAATAAGTTGCTATCAAAAGCCTTGTTCGGTACTGACTGCTATGAGATACTACCTGATTGCAATCAAAAGACTGTAAGGAATCACCTTACGGAAATTGCTGGAACTTTGCTCGCATTATATCGCATTGATCTGGATGGCTATGTATATGAGACAGAGTTGTGTTCATATCTACTTGATACGAACGATTTTCCTGCATTCTTCCGCAATATATGTTTAAATTTTCAATTCCCCAATGGAACGAAGAAATCTAATTTTGTATTGCAAGATGTAGCCAATAGAATAAATATAAGGCCTTTTTGTTTTGTAGTTTCGTTACTCTACTATGCTCAACAACAGCCACACAAACATCTTCTAACAAAACAAGAGATTGGGTATTATGT